>JAABTK010000022.1 GCA_011389885.1 Gammaproteobacteria bacterium
TGCCTGCTTCTCTCATCCGGACGGATAATGCGGTCATGGCTTTGTTCTCCTCTGCGTAGTCTTGCTGGTAGCGCTTGAGTTCATTGTCGTCCAGGGCGGTGTAGATGTCGATGAAGTCTGCATATTTGAGTCGCCGCTCGGGGTTGGATTCCAATTCTATCAGACCGCGGGTCGCGGCGGCGTAGATTGCCAACTTGTCTTCCGGGGCGTAGGCCATGCAGGGTAGGGTTAACCGCGCGACGATGTTTGGGCTTTCAAGGTACTGATGTGCAGGGGTGGCGAACAGCGCGGTGCTGAGGTAGCTGAAGTTGAGATAGTCCCGGTTTTCGCTGCCCAGCCGGAGTTGCTCTGGGTAGGTTCCGGGGTGCAGGAAGATGACGACGGGCACCAGGCGTTCGATATCAAAGAGTTCACTCAGGTCGAGACAGTAGTGGGCCAAGCGATGAATGGAGAAGCGCTTGGGGTCGGTCTCTTCTTCTAGCACGAACAGGATGGCGCTGCGCCGACCGTCGCTCCACTCGACAAGCAGGGGAACGTCCAGTTCACGAAAGCGCTCGCCGAGGCGCTCTTTCAGTTGCTCTTCCCGCACCGGGACAATGCGTGCGCCAGCATCTATGGCCTGGGCCTCGGAGGCGGCGAAGAAGGCGAGCGCTTCTCGCGGGTAGTCAAGGATGAGGTTTTTGTAGTTTTGATCGTGGTCCATGGGTTGATTCTGCGCGGCCCTTGGCCGGGGGTTCAGAGTTTCTGTAACGCTACCAGCTTGGCAAACCGCGAGTTGGGTCTGTTGCTTAGTTCTTCATGGCCGCCCTGCTCCGCCAATCAAGTGAAGGACAGCCAGCCGAGCAAAATCGATATCGCCATGGCAGCGAGGACGAGCAGTGGGCCATCGGCAATCTCCAGGTCGATGAGCGCGACCGCGAGGGGCCAGTGCCAGAGGTAGATCGAGTACGACCAGTTGCCGAGCGCTTGCAGCGCGCTGCGGGTTGCGTCCAAGCAGCGGTCTGACGCGCGGCGATGAGCACGAGTACGGTGCCGAGCACCGGGATGGCGACCAGGGCGCCGGGCCAGGGTGTGTCGGCGCTGCTTAGCAGTGCCGAGGACCAGGCCGAGTCCCAAGGCCTCGAGCCAGCGTGCGGGCGGGTCGTCCGGCCGCCGATGTGCGGCCATGAGATTGACCAGTCCGCCAGCGAAGATTTCCCAGGCGCGCGTAGGCAAGAGAAAGGAGGCGGCGGACGGGTTTCCGGGCGTCAGACTGATCGAGAGCGCCAGCGAACCGAAGAACCCGATGACGAGGGCGATTGTAGCAATGCGTCGTCCAGGCAGAAGACGCCAGAGGCTCAACAGCAGGATTGCGTCCGCGGTCCTCGGCGTCGCCGCGAAGCCCGGCAATCGCGGCTGCAAGCCGCTCCCACGGGGCGGATTCACGCTCTAGCTGTAGGCTTGGAGTACACGCCTTGGCGTGTGCGGGCTGGGCCGCACAGCCCGACGGCTGTCCTTTAACCTCAAGGCCCCCTTGGGAATGCCTGTCTTGCAAGCTTGATGTACGGCCGCGCACAAGTAACGGAAACAACGTCTCAGGGAGGCTGGAGTGTCAAGCGCGAGTTTGACCCTAAAAGGAATTCTTTCTCGACCGGGGTCAAACTCGCGTTTGAAACTCCCGAGGAGGTTGGGGCTTTAACCCGAACGCCCGAACGAAGACCTCAAGCCCGGCTAAAGCCTTGACCTCCCAAGCCCCCGCCGAGCAGGTTGAGGCTTTAGTCGTACCGAGCGCTGCCCCAAACCGCTCGCGACGCGGAGCGCTGGCGAATGGCTCGGAAAGCTGGAGCTTGGGGACCAGCGGAATCCACTCACATTGGCGGGGTCAAGGCACCAGCTGTCTTCGAGGATGTCGACGAAGAAGGGTTTGGCGCCAAGATGGACGATGGGCGCGGCGGTGGCGATCCGGTTGGTGTCGGCGAGGATGACCTCGTCGCCGGGACCGATGCCGAGCGCGGCCATGCCCCTGTGCAGGGCGCCGGTGCAGCTGGAGGTGGCGCTGGCGTACTCAACGCCCAGGTGGGCTTTGAAGGCGTCTTCAATGCGGTGGACGTAGTCGTAGCAGCGCTCGCCCCGGCCAGTGGCGGCGGCGTCGGTGGCGTAGCGGGCCTCCAGCTCGGTGATGGAGGGTTGGGTGTCGGGGATGCGGGGGTTCATCGTTTACCGATGCGGTAACGCCTTGGCCAGTTGTTCTGAGGCCGCAAGGCTGAGTGCAACGCTGTCGAACCAGGATTGGGGGTAGAGATAGTCTTCGCCGGATTCGTCGATGATCCGCAGCATACCGTGACCGGCATCCTTTTCCACCACCTCATAGAGCCTGCCAAGCTGGAGATCATCGCCCGAGAGGTCTCCGGTCTCCTCTTTTCGTAAACAGACCACGAATTCTAGAGCCATCGTTTCACCTTCATTTTCACCTTGCCGATGCCATGGGCTTCGTACCAGTGGATCTCGGCGGGTTGATGAGCGCCGTCGTCCGTTTCGACCAAGGCAATACCCTTTTTCTTCCTCCAGCGACCCGGCCCATAGTGCTGGCGCAGGAGATGGAGCTCCCGAATCGAGGGGCCTTCAGCAATCGTTTCGATCGCCGTGATTGGAGCAATGATACGGACCATTGGAGAATCACTCTGAGCCCAGTGTGACGCCTACAAGGCTAGCTGATGTTGAGTGACGGGACTGCAGTCACGAAGCGCACGCCCCGCTCGGCGAGATCGGACAACTGCGCCTTGACCTCCCCGGCAATGTTCCAAGGCAGGATCAGCACCTCATCTGGCGGCTCGTCGCGTAGCGATGCCGGTGGGCGGATCGGGATGTGACTACCGGGTAGGAATTTGCCCTGCTTGGCCGGGGCGGCATCGCAGACGTAGGGTAGCAGGTCGGGCTTGATGCCGGCGTAGTTGAGCAGGGCGTTGCCCTTGGCGACGGCGCCGTAGGCGGCGATGCGGCGGCCGGCGCGTTGTTGCTCGATCAGGTGCGCGAGCAGGTCGTTCTTGACGCGGTTGGCGCGCGGTTGGAAGCCCTGATAGGTCGCGAGATCCCGCAGGCCTTGGGTCTGTTCGGTGGCGAGCAGCTCGGCGACCGCTGCCGTGGTTCGGCGCGGGTCGCCGGCGTGGATGGCATAGAGGCGCAGGCTGCCGCCATGGGTGGGCAGTTGTTCGACATCCCAGAGGCGCAGCGCCTGGGCTTGTGCGTCCGCGGTCCTCGGCGTCGCCGCGAAGCCCGGCAATCGCGGCTGCAAGCCGCTCCCACGGGGCGGATTCACGCTCTAGCTGTAGGCTTGGAGTACACGCCTTGGCGTGTGCGGGCTGGGTCGCACAGCCCGACGGCTGTCCTTTAACCTCAAGGCCCCCTTGGGAATGCCTGTCTTGCAAGCTTGATGTACGGCCGCGCACAAGTAACGGAAACAACGTCTCAGGGAGGCTGGAGTGTCAAGCGCGAGTTTGACCCTAAAAGGAATTCTTTCTCGACCGGGGTCAAACTCGCGTTTGAAACTCCCGAGGAGGTTGGGGCTTTAACCCGAACGCCCGAACGAAGACCTCAAGCCCGGCTAAAGCCTTGACCTCCCAAGCCCCCGCCGAGCAGGTTGAGGCTTTAGTCGTACCGAGCGCTGCCCCAAACCGCTCGCGACGCGGAGCGCTGGCGAATGGCTCGGAAAGCTGGAGCTTGGGGACCAGCGGAATCCACTCACATTGGCGGGGTCGAGGCACCAGCTGTCTTCGCGGATGTCGACGAAGACGGGTTTGGCGCCAAGATGGACGATGGGCGCGGCGGTGGCGATCCGGTTGGTGTCGGCGAGGATGACCTCGTCGCCGGGACCGATGCCGAGCGCGGCCGTGCCCATGTGCAGGGCGCCGGTGCAGCTGGAGGTGGCGTAATCAACGCCCAGGTGGGCTTTGAAGGCGTATTCAATGCGGTGGACGTAGTCGTAGCAGCGCTCGCCCGGCCAGTGGCGGCAACGTCGGTGGCGTAGCGGGCAAGGTGTATGGGATGCGGGCCTGCATGGTCATCTCAGTTGAGCAGATCCGCGATCGTGATTTCGTAGTCTGCTTGCGACACCGTACAGTCCACCAAGGCAAGAAAGTCACTGCGGTTGAGTTGGCATTGCTGTGCCATTCGGCTCAGTAATCGGGTGTCGATCTCCTTGCCGGAATGACTGGTGCGGGTTCGAATCTCTGTCAGCTTGCCTGCTTGCGTCCGGTACAAGAAGTAGTGGTGGTGGCGCTCATCACGCTGGAAGCCTTTGGTTTCCAGCGCACTCTCGACCTTGCGCTTATCTCGCGGCATGCTGCTCTTGCGTCCAATGCTGCTTCAGCCAGTGCTTAATCCCCTGCGCTCCACGGGTGAGGTCCGCGTCAGGCGCTGCTGCGATGTTGCGCCACAGGAGATCAATCTCTTCACGAACCATGAGTTCTAACTCGTCGCGTACCTGTGCGCCAAGCTTCATCCTGAGCGGCTCGAAGATGACTTCCAGCTCCTGTTCGGTGTCATCCAAGGTGACGGGGATTTCGATCGCTTGATGGGCGTTCAGGCGACCTTGAGGGAGATCGATGCGCTGGATCAGGATAGGTGCGGTGTCGACGAGGTCGAAATCGGTGGCGTCGCAGATCTCGGATGCGGCGCCGCTGGCATCGAAGACGATCAGCCCGGTGACTTGGATGAGTTCGCGCGGATTGGCAAGCAGAAACTCCTCGGCCTCTGGGGTGTAGGAGCCGCTGATCAGGCGCTGATGTTCCGGCAGGCGCAGCTTGAAGCTACGCTTGAGGAAGTCGATCTTGGCCAGGTAGCCGTTGATCCGGGATTGCTGGCGGCGTGATGCCTGACTGGCGTGAAACTCGGCGACCTGCTGCGCAATCCGTGTCAGGTCTAAGCGGGTATCGGCGATATCGAGTAACAGTCGCAGATCGCCGCTTGCCCTGGGTGCGACGCGCTTTGCCGCGTCGATCCAGCGGTGCAGACGGGTCCGATCAGGAAAAATGCGGCTTAGCTCAGGCCAGTCGCCTCCGGCCAGTGCTTGCCAGCCGGCCTTGAAACGATGGGCTAGATCATCCAGCGCCTCGTCGGCGCCGAGCAACCTGGGGGGGCCGCCGAGGACGGCATCGATACTGAGACTGCCTCGCGTTGGCGCGGTGACATAGAGACCGAACTGAGACTGAAGCTCGGCGGGCAGTCGATCGCGCTCGCGCAATTCGATGCCTTGCGTTTCCAGGGCCGTCAGCTCGACGGTCCGGCGCAGCGCATCGATGGTGGCGGCCAGTTGACTGGCGGCCACATAGTGCTGATCCGCAGTGCCACCTTCGAAGCGCAGGTGGAGGCGGCGGTCAGGTTGCCGGCTATCGGTTGATGATTCGCTTGGTGGCATGTTTAGAGGGGCGTTAACCGCAGTTTCGAGCGTTTTCTCATCCTGCTCAGTCAACGCTTAGCTCAGGCACGGCGGTGACAAAGCGCACGCCCTGCTCGGTGAGGTCGGCAAGCTGGGCCTTCACCTCCTCGGCGATATTCCACGGCAGGATCAGGACCTCGTCCAGCGGCTCGGCGCGCAGCGTTTCTGGCGCACGGATCGGGGTGTGGCTGCCGGGCAGGTATTTGCCTTGCTTGGCCGGGGCGAGAGCCGAAAAAACCGCCGTTGATGAGTCTGCCGTCGCCGTAGGTGAACCTGTACGTCGCCTTTGCGCAGCGCACAAAGACAAAGTAGACCGCAATGCGTTAACCCAAAATCACCCTCCCCGCCCGGGATGCCGGTCCGCCTACATGGCCGTTAGAATGATGCGCCTCGCTGCGCTCGACGCATCCTATGCGGCTTTTGTTATCCGAATGGGGACGGCCCCGCCCTCGAAGATGCGCGCCATGGGTTGAGGCTGTTGCCGCATCACAACGCCCACCGCTGCAAGTGCTTCAGTTCAGTCGTAGAGATAGACGCACCTAAGTCCGAGTTGTTGATCTGATGCAGGGTCAATGTGCGGCTGACCTGAAAGGTCTTTTCCCGGCGTGAAGCGGCCTCCAACGGATTCGAGGCCGCACGACACAGGCGTTGGACCTGTTCGCGCGGCAGTAGACCTTCGGCCGCAAAGGCATTGGCGCGCTGCTCGGTCCTGCGCGGCGCCTGGCCGCCGAGCACCTCGGCAACCGGCAATGCATGCGCGCGGTCAGCCAGCAGGTGGCAGATCTCATGCGCCAGCGTCGATCTTCGACCATTGGTCGTTGAGGCACGGGGGCGCGGGTTGATGTTCAGCAACACAGCGGGTCCATGACAATCGCCCCAAACGGCGACGGCATCGATACCGGCGTCGATCTCGATCTCTATCAAATGCAGGCCCCACTCCCGCAGAATCGGTTCAGGTAACGCGGGTTGCCTCGTTCCCAGGCGCCGCCTGGGAATGCGGTCTTGAGCGCGCCGCGGCCTGGTTCGGCATGGGAACGGTCTGCGTCCGCGGTCCTCGGCGTCGCCGCGAAGCCCGGCAATCGCGGCTGCAAGCCGCTCCCACGGGGCGGCTTCACGCTCTAGCTGTGGCCTTGGAGTACACGCCTTGGCGTGTGCGTGTTAGCTCGCACAGCCCGAGGGCTGTACTCCAATAGGTGCTGTCGTTGCCTCGTTCCCAGGCGCCGCCTGGGAATGCGGTCTTGACCGCGCCGCGGCCTGGTTCGGCATGGGAGCCGTCTGCGTCCGCGGTCCTCGGCGTCGCCGCGAAGCCCGGCAATCGCGGCTGCAAGCCGCTCCCACGGGGCGGCTTCACGCTCTAGCTGTAGGCTTGGAGTACACGCCTTGGCGTGTGCGGGCTAGCTCGCACGGCTCGAGGGCTGTCCTTTAACCTCAAGTTTAACCTCAAGGTCTCCTTGGGAATGCCTGTCTTGCAAGCGCTATTTACGGCCGCGCACAAGTAACGGAACCAACGTCTCAGGAAGGTTGAGGCTTTAGCCGAGGCGAACGAAGCCCCAAGCCGGCTACCGTGGCGCCGCGCCCCAAACCGCTCGCGACGCGGAGCGCTGGCGGATTGTCGAATCGAGGGGCCTTCGGCTATCGTTTCAGTTGCCGTGATTGGAGCCATGATACGGACCATTGCTGAATCACTGTGAGTGGCGGATCGCCTGCACGATCTTCACCTGGTCGTCTAGGGTCAGCCTCGGGTGCATGGGCAGGCTCATGACTCGCGCCGCGGCGGCTTCGGCGTTCGGGAAGTCCCCGGCCCCGTAACCCGTCTGTCGGAACGCCGGCTGTCTATGCAGGCCGACCGGGTAATGCACGGCGGCGGGGATGCCTTGTTCCTTTAGCTTGGCCTGGAGGGCCTCGCGGTCGTCGGTGTCGATGGTGTACTGGGCGTAGACATGCGTCCGCTCCGGGGCGGTGTAGGGCGTGGCCAGGATGCGGCCGGGATGGGCGGGGGTGTTTTCCTCGTTCGTCATCGGTGAGGGTTCCCGTACATCCGGGGCAAACCGTTCATTGTAGCGCGCGGCGACCTGTTGCCGGGCCGCGATTTCGTCGCCGAAGCGGTCGAGCTTGGCGAGGACGATGGCGGCCTGGAGGGTGTCCATGCGGCCGTTGATACCGATGCGCGGGTGGTGATAGCGCCGGTCTTGGCCGTGGATGCGGATTTCGCGCATGGCCGTGGCGAGGGCTGCGTCGTCGGTGAACAGGGCGCCGCCATCACCGTAGCCGCCCAAGGGCTTACTGGGGAAGAAGCTGGTGGAGCCGATGGTGGAGAGCCCGCAGGATTTGCGTCCCTTGTAGGTGGCGCCGAAGGATTGGGCGCCGTCCTCAATGACGGGCAGGCCGTGTTTTTCGGCGATGGCGTTAATTGCGTCGAGGTCCGCCGGCTGGCCATAAAGGCTGACGGGCATGATGGCCCGGGTGCGGGGGCTGATGGCTGCCTCGATCTTGATCGGGTCGATGTTGTAGGTGCGCGGATCGATATCGACGAAGACGGGCCTGGCGCCGAGTAGCGCGATCATCTCGCCGGTGGCGATGAAGGTAAAGGGGGTGGTAATGACCTCGTCGCCGGGGCCAATACCGAGGGCCATCATGGCGATAAGGAGACTATCGGTGCCGCTGGAGCAGGTGATGCAGTGTTCCACGCCCACATAATCGGCTAGGCACTGTTCCAGCTCCTGAATTTCGGGGCCCATGATGTAGCGGCCATGGTGGAGCACGCGATGAATGTTGCGCTCGAGTTGGGGGCGGATGGCGTCCTGCTGGGCCTTCAGATCAATGAAGTCGACTTTCTTATTGCCTTGGCTTTGCCCAAGAAAAGCTCGGGGGCTGATGACCTTGTCGGGATGTTCATCCAGCATTCGCGCGTCGCGAGTGAGCAATTTGATCTCCCCGGACGGAAACCGCTCCATGGCCCGGAGGAGTTGTTCGTCTTCCGGGTCTGCACTTGCAAACACTTCCCCTTCGTCGGGCAGCGCTGAAAGCCAATGAGCCAGTTTGGAGAAATCGGCCACAAGCTGCCGGGTCTGCCATTGCAATTGGCGCGCAGAAAGCTTCCTGCCCGCTTGCTCGTTGGCGAATTTGAGCGCGCTTCGGGTTACATACTCCAGGGTCTGCACACTGCCGGTATAAAGCCATAGCCGCCCCCCTTCCAGGTGGCACTTGCTGACGGCTAGATCGGCCAACTCGAAGAAGGGCTCACGCTTGGCGCAGATGTCGACCACGACGTTGACATCGAGCAACAGATCCATGGGTTATCGCTCTTCCCGTTGCTCGAAGGCGTCTATACGTTCCAATACCTTTTCCGATAGCGGCGGGATCTCTTCATCCCGCGGCGGCGGCTGGGTCCGCACCTGATCGAGTCGCTTGCGCATTTCCACCGCTCGTTGATGCACTTCGGTAGGAAGATTATTCAATGGATTGCTTTCTTCGTTCAGGATTTCCTCTTCCGGCACTTCCACGACGACGCGGAATGACGCGCGGCGAAACCTGACTGGCTGATCGAACTGGAGCTTTCCGTCGCGGTAAAATGCTTCAAACTGCATGGTTATTCCTTCCGAATGCTCAAATTGCCGCTACAGAGGACGTAGGTCCTGCCGGTTTGCGGACAACTGACCCGGCCCTCGCCTTCGAGCGGCAGCTCGAGCCGTTCGCCATGTTCGCTCATCCAACCGATCTGTTTAGCCGGGATCCCGACCATCAAGGCATAGGGTTTCACGTCCCGGTTGATTACAGCCCCTGCGCCGATAAAGGCGTGCTCGCCGATGGTAACGCCGCAGACGATGGTGCAGTTGGCGCCCAGAGTCGCGCCGCGCTTGACCAGGGTATCGCGGTATTCGTCCTTGCGCGGGACCGCAGAGCGGGGGTTGTAGACGTTGGTGAAGACCATACTGGGGCCGCAGAAGACGTCGTCTTCGAGGGTGACGTTGTCGTAGACCGAGACGTTGTTCTGGATCTTGACGTTGTCGCCGATCCTGACTTGGTTGCCAACGAATACGTTTTGTCCAAGCGAGCAATCCGCGCCGATGCGCGCTCCGCGACAGACATGCACCCAGTGCCAAATGCGGGTGCCGGTTCCGATTTGCGCGCCGTCATCGACGATGGCGGTTGCGTGGATTTGCCCGCTCATTGCGCTTTAATAGTCCAGGGGCAGTGCAATGCGCTTGCCGTCCCTGGCGGAAAGGTAGGTGGCGATTAACAGTTCCAGCGATTTCAGACCTTCTCGGCCATCTGTTTCGGGATCGGCTTCTCCGCGCAGCGCCTGCACGACGTTTTCGTAATAAGCCGGGTGCCCGAAGCCGTAAACCGAGGTCGTTTCATAACTGGCTTCGTGGATGGTTTCGTCGCCCGGCATGGGTTCTGCGAATTCCCAATGCTGGATTTCGTTGACGGCGACACCGCCGACTCTTACCGTGCCGTTTTCGCCTAAGATCGAGATCGAGCCTTCCAGGTTCCGCGGATAGGTCAGCATGGTGACCGCCATGCTGCCCAGGGCGCCGTTGCGCCAGCGCAGGCTCATAACCCCGGAATCTTCCACCTCTATATCCCGCGCCAGTGTTGCGGTGTAGGCCTGTACGCTATCCACCGGGCCGATTAGCCACTCTAGCAGGTCCACATAGTGGCTGGCTTGGTTCATGAAGGCGCCGCCGTCGAATTCCCAGGTGCCGCGCCATTTTGCGCTGTCGTAGTATTCTTGAGGGCGAGACCAGAAGACGTTTAAATTCACCATATAGATGCGGCCGAATCGTTTCTGGTCCACGGCCTTTTTCAGCATTTGCAAGGTGGCGTTGCGCCTGTTTTGTTTCACCACGAACAGACGCACACCCGCTTGGTCGCAGGCCTCGACCATGTTCTTGCCGTCGGCCCAATGGGTGGCCATGGGCTTTTCGGTAATAACATGCTTGCCTGCTTGGGCCGCGGCGATGGTTTGGGCGGGATGCAGGCCGCTTGGCGTACACAGAATGACGCCGTCGATATCCTCCCTGCCGAGCACTTCGAGGTAGTCTCTATGCCCTTGCGCCCCGGTCTTGTCTACGGCCGAACGCAGTGCCGCCGGATCGACATCGCAAACCGCCCCAAGCTCGATATCTTGGCTATGCTTTTCGAGTGCGTCGAAATGCTTTTGCGCTACTCGGCCGCAGCCTACGATGCCGAGGCGAATCTTGCGGCCTGTGATCAATTGAAATTGGTGTAGCATTTTATCTTTCTCACCAGCGTCTATGGCCCGCTGATTTCGCTGGTTGATCGTTGGATGGCAACGCGGGGCGCCGGCCTTTAGGCGCCCTCACGCTGGAGCGCTACACAAGCCAGCAGAAACGCCCCTGTGCTTTCAGCGTTCCCAAGAGTCGTGGTTTCCGTTATCTACGCGCAGGCGAACTAGACAGCTGCGCCTAAGTATCGGAAACAACCCAGGCGCTTTCGGAACGCAGAGCACGCGGCGAACCGCAGCGGGCGCAGAGAGGCGTCTCGATTGAAAGGATAAGCGCCGCACCCGACATCTGCCGCTTCGGCGAATGCACTTGGCTTGCCCGCCCCCTGCATGAAACCCGCACAGCCCGAGGGCTGTACTCCAGGCGGCTAGGCGGCGCTTTGGCGCCGGGCAGGCGCAAGCCAGCAAAAAACCTCCTCCGCGCGCTCTGCGCTCTCTAGGTTCCTAGGTGGCGTTGTTGCCGTTTATTTGTGCGCAGGCGAACTCGGGCTTGGGGGCTTCGTTCGGTCCGGCTAAAGCCTCGGCCTCCGCTGGGGGAGCTTTGGAGGTTGAGGCTTTAGCTGGGTTTGGGGGCTTGGTTCGCCTCGGCCTCCGTGATGAGGGCGCCTTTGGGGCGGCGGTGGATGGTTGGCCTTCGGGCACGCTACCGCCCTGGCGGTGCGCTCATTTCGATTGAGCCGCCATCGACCAAACCCCGCTTTTGAGCTAAATGCCAAGCCCAAGGGCCGCCGCGCATGTATCGCGTTGCGCGCCTTCTCACCGCGGCCCTCTGCCGGATGGAGGCGGCGCGGAGGCGGCGCTGAAGCATACAGTAACCCTTACCGAGCCAGATTAAAAGGCTACATCGGCCCTGGATTTTCCAACATGATCAGCACCGGGGGCCTGCGGGGGGAGCGCCCGAGGATGGGTTCGCGAATCGAATCGCTCAGGCCTTGCCAGCCGCTTTCGGTGGTTGGCGCCTCGCGCCGCAGGTCAGGGGGCTCGGCCGCGGAGATTAGGGGTTCCGCCTTTTCGAGCTGATTTTCCAAGACCTTTTCGTCGGCATCGGAGGGATCTTTCGCCGCAAGCGCGCGCTGGCGCAGCCGGTTGCGCAGCGCGGCCTCCGGGGCTTGCAGGGCCACGATGCCGAGCGGGATGCCGGTGGTTTGCGCCAGGTTCAGGAACGGCTTGCGGCGCGCCGCGGCCAGGAATGAGGCATCGACGCAGACCGAAATACCCTGGGCTAGGATCTGCTCGGCTACCGCCAACAGGCGGGCATAGGTTTTGGCCGTCTTATCCGGGGCATAGAGCCCTTGCGCGATGCCCTGAGGGGCCGCTGCGGGCTGCGGCCAAAGGCGTTTACGCTCCACATCCGACCGCAAATGCACCGCGGGCAACTCGCGGCAAAGCCGCTTGGCCGCGTAGCTCTTGCCTGAGCCCGACAGCCCCTGCGTAATGAGCAAAAAAGGCGGCTGAGCGGGCGCGAAGCCTGCGGCCAGCCGGAGGTAGGTGGCGCAGGCCTTGCGGTCTTCCCTGCGCTGCTGATCGTTCAGGCCCTCCTGGCGACCCCGAATGGCGCTCACCTTCGCCCGCACCATGGCCCGGTAGACCTGATAGAACTGGAGCAGCCCGAGGCCCTGGTAGTCGCCGGTTTGGGCCAAGTCGGTGTTCAGCAACTGCCAGGCCCAGCGCCGATGGCCTTTTTCTTCCAGGTCCATGGTGAGAAAGGCGAGGTCGCTAATGGGGTCGATCCAGCGCAGGGCGGGGTCGAATTCGAGGGCGTCGAAGATCACCGGGCCGGTTTCGGTGAGGGTGATGTTGCCCAAATGCAGGTCGCCGTGGCATTCCCGAATCATCCCCGAGTCGCGCCGTTGTTGCAACAGGGATTTGAGGGCCTGGAAGCGTTGTCGGGTCCATTCTTCCAGCCGGTTCACGTTTTCCAGCTGCTCCGGGTCGTCTATCAGGTCTCGGAGCTGGCGGAAGTTTTCGAGCATGGGCCGCAGTACGGCCTCGGGGGTTCCGTAGTCCGAGTCGGCCGCGGCGGCGGGGGCCTGGGTGTGGAATGCGGCGATTTGAGCGGCCAGGCGGTCCGCGAGCCCCTCGTCCATGCGGTCGAGGTGGTCGCTGAGCAGGCCGGGGCCTTGGAAGCGACGCATCCGCACCGCATACTCGGTGGCCGGGCCTGGGCCATTGAACTCTGGGTCGTCGGCGGGGCCGGTGATGGGAACGACGGCCTTGTAGTAGTCCGCGGCCAGTCGGCGGTTGATGCGGAGTTCTTCCTCGCAGAATCGGCGGCGGCGCTCCAGGGTGGAAAAGTCGAGGAACCCGAGGTCCAGCGGCTTTTTGATCTTAAGGGCCTCTTCACCCGCGAGCAGCACCCAGGAGATGTGGGTTTCGATCAGCTCGACGCTGGGCGGGTTTGCCAGCCAACGGGCGGGCTCGCGCAGGCGTTCGATCAGTGGCGGATGCGCGGGGTTTGGCATGGCGAAAGGCTTGGCATTGGGCGACTCGCCCCCATACAATGCGGGGCGAACCCTGTTTCTGCAATTAAGGAGATTTCACTTATGACCATCGAACGTATTGTACTCGCTTTTGCCGGTTTCATGATCATGTTGACGGTGGCGTTAGCCCACTTTCATCACCTCTATTGGCTGTGGTTCACCGCCTTCATCGGCCTGAACCTGCTTCAGTCCGCCTTTACCGGGTTTTGCCCGCTGGCGCTGATCTTGAAGAAGATGGGCAAGAAGCCGGGCCACGCGTTCTAACCGCGGCCTGATGGGGTTTTACGGCCGGGGCGGTCGCAATCGTCCAGCCGCTCCGGCAAAACCCTGAAAGGCCGGCGGCCTGCCATGCCGGCATCGCGTGGCGCCCGATCCCGCCGCCGCCCCCCATCCCTTTGCCGGGGGAGGAGACGGCGACCGCTGTTGTTAACCGGAAAAACCCAGCCGGGTGCCTTGGGGTTCGCCCAGAAAGTCGCCGTCGTCGTAGCTCAATTGGCCGTTTACATAGGTCTGAAGCACCCGGGTCTTTAGGGTGCGCCCTTCCAGCGGCGACCAGCCGCATTTATAAAGCACGTCTCCCCGCTTGACCTCCTGGGGCTGGTTTAGATCCAGCAGCGTCAGGTCCGCCCAGTAGCCTTCCCGCAGGTAGCCCCGCTCGGTCACCGAGAAGCGCTCGGCCGGCGCATGGCAGGCCTTTTCCACCAGCAGTTCCAGCGGTGCGGCGCCGTCGTGATAAAGCTCCAGCAGCAGCGGCACGGCGTGTTGCACCAGCGGCAGGCCGGCGGGGGCCTTGAAATAGCTGTTCGTCTTTTCTTCCAGGGTGTGCGGGGCATGGTCGGTGCCCACGATGTCCAGCCGCCCCTCGGCCAGGGCCTTGCGCAACGCCGCGCGGTCCTCGGCCCGTTTGATGGCCGGGTTGCACTTGATCAGGCTGCCCTTTTCGTCGTAGTCGGCATCGCTGAAATAGAGGTGATGCACGCAGACCTCGGCGGTGATCTGTTTGTCCCGCAGGGGGCCGGGGGCGAACTGCTCCAGCTCGCGCTCGGTGGTGATATGCAGCACATGCAGGCGGGCGCCGTGGCGCTTGGCCAGGCGCACCGCCATGGCGGAGGAGCGGTGGCAGGCCTCGGCGCTGCGGATTTCGCCATGTAGGCGGAACGGCACCTCTTCGCCGTACTTCGCGCGATAGGCGGCCTCGTTGGCCTGAATGGTCGGGGTGTCTTCGCAGTGGCTGGAGATCACCACCGGGGCGTCGCGAAAGAGTTGGTCCAGGGTCTCTTCGTCGTCCACCAGCATGTTGCCGGTGGAGGCCCCCATGAAGACCTTGATGCCGCAGGCCCGGCCGGGTTCCAGGGCGCGGATTTGGTCGATGTTGTCGTTGGTGGCCCCGAGGTAAAAGCCGAAGTTGGCGAAGGACTTGCCGGCGGCCATGGCGTACTTTTGCTCCAGCGCCTCTAGGGTCACCGTTTGGGGGTTGGTGTTGGGCATGTCCATGACGCTGGTAATGCCGCCGGCGAGGGCGGCGCGGGATTCGGTCTGAATCTCGGCCTTGTGGGTCAGCCCCGGCTCGCGGAAGTGGACCTGGTCGTCGATCATGCCGGGCATTAGCACCCGGCCGGCCACGTCCACGACGCGGGCGCCATCCGGCGTCGGGATCTCGCCGCCGACGCGTGCGATGCGGCCGTTTTTCACCAGCAGGTCGCCCTCGGTAATCGCGCCCTCGTTGACCAGGCGGGCGTTTTTGAACAGGGTGGTTTCGCTCATCAGTCGTACTCCCGATCTTTCCAGGTGCGCAGCGCGCGGAATACCGCGGCCCCGTCCGGAAGGCTCTGTTTGGCGTAGCGTTCGGCGGCGGCGATCACCGCCGCCTCGGCCACGCGCAGGAAGGGGTTGGCGCTCAATTCGGTTTGCAGGGTGGTGGGCACGGTGGGCTCGCCCTTGGCGCGCAGGACCCGGGCCTCGGTCTCCCATTGGGTGACGGCCGGGCTCGCGGGCTCCACCCAGCGGGCGAAACCGAGGTTGGCCAGGGTGTATTCGTGGGCGCAATAGACGCGGGTGGCGGGCGGCAGCGCCGCCAACTGTTGCAGCGAGGCGTGCAGTTGCTCATGGGTGCCGCTGAACACCCGCCCGCAACCGCCGGCGAACAGGGTGTCGCCGCAAAACAGCGCGCCCTCGCCGTAATAGGCCACATGGCCCTCGGTGTGCCCGGGGACATCAAAGACCTGGAGGCCGATATCCAGCCCCGGCAGCTCCACCGTGTCGCCCTCGCGCAGCGGGCGATTCACCGCGGGAATGGGCTCGTTGGCGGGGCCGAACACTGGGATCCCGGGCCAGGCCTCCAGCAGGGCGGCCACGCCGCCGGTGTGGTCGCCATGCTTGTGGGTGATCAGGATGCCGGTGAGGTCCAGGCCTGCGCGCCGCAGGCGCTCGATCACCGGGCCTTCGTCTCCGGGGTCTACGACCACCGCGGCCTGGGCATCGGGGCGCGTGAGCAGCCAGATGTAGTTGTCATCGAAGGCGGGAATGGGGCGAATTTCCAGCATCGGGTTTCCTGGGTCTTAGCTCTTGCCGTACAGGGCCGCGGGGTCGATCAGCGGGTCATCGATCACCTCCACGCGCTCGCCCCGCACTGCATTATAGAAGCAACTGCGGCGCCCAGTGTGACAGGCGGGGCCTTTTTGGTCCACCAACAGCAGCAGGGTGTCGCCGTCGCAGTCCAGCCGCAGCTCCTTGAGCTGCTGCACCTGGCCCGAGGACTCGCCCTTGCGCCAGAGCTTGCGCCGCGAGCGGGACCAGTAGCAGACCCGCCCGGTGTCCAGGGTCTCTTGCAGCGACTTGCGGTTCATCCAGGCCAGCATTAACACCTCGCCGCTGTCGTGCTGTTGGGCGATGGCGGGCAGCAGGCCGTCGGCATTAAAGGGCAGGTTCGCGCTCACCTCCGCCCAGGGCAGCCCTTCGCCCTTGGACATGGCTTCGGTCTTGTTCAGCATGGGGTCTCCGCTTGTGTTTCTGCGCATCATACCACCAAGCCAACCGCCCCTCGTAGTCGCACCGGCGCGCCGGGGTCGGAACCAGCGGCTCATAGAAACGCGGGGGGCGCATCGCCTGGGTTCGTGCGGACCGAGGGGCAGAGGCGAAATGGACCATTGAACCGCGAATGGACGCGAATGGACTCGACTAAAGCCCGGGCTCCGGGCGCTTGCGGCCTCGCGTTGGAGTACACGCCTTGGCGTGTGCGGGCCAGGGCGCACAGCCCGAGGGCTGTACGCCAGCGCCCTGCGGGCGCTCGGTCCTCAGGTACCCTCTGCGTTCTTTAAAGACCGTTGTTGCCGTTTTTTGTGCGCAGCCGCACTAGGCCACAACCTCTTCGTCCGCCGGTAATTCCCGCGCCTCGTCTGCGAGCATGACGGGGATGCCGTCGCGGATGGGGAAGCCGAGGCGGTCCACCTTGCAGATCAGTTCCTGCTCGCCCTTTTTGTACACCAGCTTGCCCTTGCACAGCGGGCAGACCAGGATCTCAAGCAGTTTTTTATCCATTCTTCAGTCCTCTCAAGTGTTGGGTGAGGGCCTCGACGAAGGCCGGGGCCGGCTCGGCCTCCACCCGCACGGCCCAGTGGCGGGCGTTGAGGTAAGCGCCGCATTTCACTGCGTCCTTTTCGGTCATCAGCACCGGGAGTTCGTCCGCGGGGTTGATCTCTTGGCGCGTAAAGCGATGGTGGTCGGGGAAGGGGTGTCGAAACAGCTTCAGCCCGCGCCCCTCCAGCAGATCGAAAAAGCCTTTCGGATCGGCGATGCCGGCCACCGCATGCACCTGCTCGCCGGTGAAGTCGCAAAGCTCGCGCCAGTTTGCCGCATGCGCAAGGTTGATCACGCGGATCTCGCCCAGCGCCATGGCCCATTCGCCGGCCCCGGCCAAGCCCTTGACCAGGCGCAACGGGGTGCTGCGGAGCCGCCGTTTGGGCTCGCGCAACGGCCCCGCCGGCAGGCACAGGCCGTTGCCGAAGCGCCGCGCGCCGTCGATCACAATGATTTCCAGGTCGCGTTGCAAGGCGTAGTGCTGAAGGCCGTCGTCAGACAAAATGAGATCGCAATCGCTCGCGTTCAACAGCGCGCGCACCGCCGCCGGACGATCAGGCCCCACCCACAGGGGGCAACCGGTGCGACGGGCGATCAGCACCGGCTCGTCGCCCACCTCGGCCGGGTCGCTGCCGGGGTCCACCGGCTGCGGCCAGTGCGCGGCCCGACCGCCGTAGCCGCGGGAGACGATGCCGGGCCGCCAGCCCAGGGCCTTCAGGAATCCGGCCAGCCAGATCACCAGCGGGGTCTTGCCGCTGCCGCCCACGGTGATGTTGCCTACCACCACCACCGGCGCCGGGGCGCGGTAGGCGGGCAGCCAACGGCGGGCGTATAGGGCGCGCCGCACCAGGGCGACGGCGCAGAACACAAGCGCCAGCGGCGTCAGCAGCAGCGCCAGGGGGTTGAGGTCCGACCAATAGGCGTCCAGCCTTTTCACTCGCCCTCCGCGTCTAGGCGGGTGGGGAACGACATGTTCACCAAGCCCAGGCGGCTGGCCACGTCCATCACCGTAATCACCGCCTGATGGGGGGTCTGGGCATCCGCCGCGATGATCAGCGGCAGGTCGCGCCGCCCCGCAGCGGCCTTTTCGATGGCGGCCCGCAGGGTCTCGCGCGAGCGATTGATCAGCTCGGCGCCGTTAAGGTAATAGCCGCCGCGGGCGTCGATGCTGATTTCAATCTTTTCCACCTTCTCCTGCGGCCGCTCTTCGGTGGCGGCCTCGGGCAGGTTGAGCTTGATTCTGCTCTCTTTTTCAAAGGTGGTGGACACCATGAAGAAGATTAACAGCAGAAACACCACATCGATCAGCGGCGTCATGTCCAGGGTGGGCGATTCCTTGCGATTGGGGCGCAGATTCACGGGCCTTACTCCGGGTCTCGTTCGCGTTCGCCCTGCATCACCTCCACCATCTTCAGCGACTCGGCCTCCATGCGCAGCACCAGGCGCTCCACCTTGCCGTTGAAGTAGCGATGAAACATCAATGCCGGGATGGCCACCGAGAGCCCGGCGGCGGTGGTGATCAAGGCCTTGCCGATGCCCCCGGCCAGGGGCGCGGGGTTGCCCACGCCCACATCGACGATGGCGGTGAACACATCGATCATCCCGAGCACCGTGCCCAGCAGCCCCAGCAGCGGGCTGATGGAGGCGATGGTGCCGAGCGAGTTGAGGTAGCGTTCCAGTTCATGCACCACCTGGCGCCCGGTCTCCTCGATGGCCTCCTTCATCACCTCGCGCGAATGACCGCGGTTGGCCAGGCCGGCGGCCAGGATCACGCCCAGCGGCGAGCTGTTGCGCACGGCTTTAATGTGCTTTTCGGTCAGGGCGCCGCGGTGATGCAGGCGCCAAACGTCCGCCACCAAATCCGCCGGCACCACCCGCCGCTCGCGCAGCATCCACAGCCGCTCGGCGATAATGGCCAGCGCCGCCACCGAACAGGCGATAATGGGCCACATCAGCCAACCGCCGGCTTTGACCAGTTCTAACATGAGATCAGAGTCCTCGTACTGCCCAGGGGCGAAAGCCGCCTATGATACTTGAATGGGGGGCGAAAGAGCAGGCGCGGGCTTCAGAACGCAAACCCCGCCGCGCGCCAATGCCGCCGCACCGAGTCGCGATAGGCCTCGGGGCCGCGCAGGCCCTGGGGCGTCAGCTCGAAACTCAGGGCCCCGCTGTGCGCGGTGTTCAGCACCCGCGCCCCGGCCTGCCGCCAGCGCGTCACCACCTCGGGCCGCGGAAAGCCCCACTGATTGCGATACCCGGCGGAGACCAACGCATACGCCGGCTTAACGGCCGCCACCAACGCCGGCGAGGAAGAGGTCGCGCTGCCGTGATGCGGCACCACCGCCAGGTCGCTCGCCAACTGCTCGCGGTAGGAGCCCACCAGGCTGCGCTCGGCCGGGGCCTCGATGTCGCCGGTGAGCAACAGGCTCGCGCCCGCGGTGCGCACTTGCAACACGCAGGATGCATCATTGCCTCGCCAGTGGCTGCTGCCGTGCAAAAACTCGAACCGCACCCCGTCCCAGGTCCAGGCCTGCCCCGCCTCGCAGCCGCGAACCTCCAGCTTGGGAAAGGCTTGCGGCTCGCCGCTCCAGACCTCCAGCGCCGGCACCCGCTCGACCAACCCCCGAAAGCCGCCGGCGTGATCGCGATCCCCATTGCTCAGCACCAGCCGATCGATGCGCCGCAACCCCGCCTGCTCCAAATACGGCGCCACCACCGCCGAGCCCGCCTCAAAATCGGCGGAAAACCGGGGGCCGGCATCATAGACCAGCAGGTGCGAACGGGTGCGCAGCACCGCGGCCTGCCCCTGCCCCACATCTAATAGCGTCAGGCGAGCGCTCCCGAAAGGCGGCGCGTCCGCCCTCGGAAACGCCAGGGGCGCCCACAGCAACAGCCCCAACCAGCGCCCCGGCAGCCCCCGCGGCGCCAACAAAAGCAGCAATCCCGCCAGCGCCGCCGCCATCCGCCAAGGCCCGGCCGCGGGCGCTCGCCACAAGGCCCCCTCCCAGCCGCCGAGCCACGCAACCGCCTGCTCCCACAGCCCCAGCACCCACTCGGCCGCCCCCAACGCCCAACCCGCCAGGGTATCGCTCAGCAACGAAAGCCCCGCCCCCGCAAGCCCGAGCGGAACCACCACCAGCGTGAACAGGGGCACCGAGACCATATTCGCCACAGGCGACAACAGCGGCACGCCCAACCCCTGCGCCACCAGCACCGGCGCCAGCCCCAACGCCACCACCCATTGGATCCGTCCCCACCCCGCGAGCAGGCCCCGACCACGCCCGGCCATGCCAAACAGAATCGCCGCCACCGCCCCGAAGGACAGCCAAAGCCCGGGCGACAGCAACTGCAACGGGCTCCACAACACCACCAGGAACAACGCCGCGGCCAGGCTGCGCGCCGGGGTCAGTCGCCGCCGAAACAACCAGGCCCCGAGCACCGCCAGCAACATCAGCAGCGCGCGCTGGGTAGGCACCGCAAAACCCGCCAAGGCGGCATAGGCGGCGCCCAAGGCCAGGGCCGAAAGCGCGGCCGGCTGATCCGCCGGCGCCAGGGCCAAGCCGCGCCAGGCGCGCCCAGCCGCCGGCCGCGCGGCCAGCAACAAGCCCCCTCGCCAAAGCAGCCGCCCGAGCAAAAAGCCCACCGCCGCCACCATGCCGATATGCAACCCCGAAATGGCCACCAGGTGATTCACCCCGAGGCGGGTGTAGCGCGCCCACTGCTCGGCCTCCAATGCGCTACGGTCCCCCACCGTCAACGCCGTCAGCAGTGCGGCCGCCGCGGGGTCTTCCACCTGCGCCCGCACATTCATGCGCAGCCGGTCACGCAACCGCAGCAGGGCCGAATCCCAGCTCGGCGCCGCCAGCCGCCGATTGTCGTCCGATTCGCGCACATAGCCGGCGGCCCCGATACCCTTGCGAAACAGCCACCCCGCATAGTCGAAACCGCCGGGATTGGCAAAGCTGCGCGGCCGCTTCAGGCGCACCAAAAAGCGCCAGCCCTCGCCGGGCGCAGGGCTTTGCTCGTTGCCGTACCAAGACAGCCGCAGGCGCGAGGGGCCGGTCACGGGACCATCCGCCGAACGCAGGCGCGAGACATCCAGTTCGAAGCGCGTGCGCCGTTCGCGCTCCTGCACCAGCGACGACACCACGCCCTCCACGATCAGCTCCTGGCCCGCCAACCCCGCCGGCAGCGCGCCCGGATGGGTCAGCGTCAGGTGCAGCAGCGCCCACAGAAAGCCCAACGCGAACCCGGCCGGCAGCCGCGTCCAGGACCAGCGCAACAGCAACACGAGGAACGGGGCGGCCCACACCCAGTCCGACGGCGGCGGCACCGCCAGGCGATGAAACGCCAGCGCCCCGCCCGCAAAACACAGGATCCATCCGATCATTTTGAGGTCATCACCCCCGCTCGTCGCCAAATTGAAATAGTGGCCAAAAAAAATAGCCCGTGGTTCAATTATAGGGATGAATGATCGCCAAACCGGAAGCAGCTCTCAGTTTCAGCAAACAGATGTCACAAAACGCCAAAAAACCGCCGTTATGCTCGAACCTGCACCCAGAGTCCGGCGGTTTTCGATAGCCCTGACCTAAACCCGCCTGAACCGCCCGCGAGACCCCGTAGACCCCAGTGCATCCGCCGCCGCCCACCTTTCGAACCCCGACGAGACTGGAAATGGTATCGCCATGAATCGGCGTTTTTTCCGACGTTACACGCCAAACCAGGCCGCGTTGCGCTCGAACCGCCACCTCAAGCTGTTCGGCGAACGGCTGTACGACCCCAACCTGTGGCACCTCAACCGCCGCTCCGTCTCCGGCGCCTTCTTCGTGGGCCTGTTCTGGGCCTTCATGCCGTTCCCGCTGCAAATGGTGTCGGCGTCGGCCACCGCCGTGCTCGCCCGCGTCAATCTGCCCATCGCCTTCGCCCTGGTCTGGGTCACCAACCCGCTCACCATCCCCCCCATCTTCTATCTCAACTACCGAGTGGGGGCCTGGCTGCTGGGGCGCGAACGCTTCACCGGCGACTTCGAACCCACCCTGCAATGGCTGATGCAGCAAATCCACATCATCTGGCAACCGCTGCTGCTCGGCAGCGTGCTCTGCGGCGCCCTCGCCGGACTCATGGGCTACGCCGCCATCCGCCTGCTGTGGCGACTGCACATCGGCAACTACATCAAGACCCGCCGCGCGCGCCGGCGGGCGCGAAAAAACAACCGGCCGCCCACCCCTTCCGCCCCGCGCGACTGACCTAAGGCAGGACAACCGGCCGCTGGCGCGTTAGACTGGGGCCATCATCCAAGGCGCTTATTTGCGGAGACAAATAACATGCATCGCATCACCATCATCGGGGCCGGCTTCGCCGCCCTCACCGCCGCCCGCAAGGCGCGCGCGACCGACCCGCAGGCCGAAATCACCCTGGTCGCCCCCAAGGCCGAATTCCAATACCTGCCCGGCATCATCTGGATCCCCTCCGGCATCCGCCGGCCCGAGGATCTTTTGATCCCGCTGGACAAGTTCTTCAACAAGCACGCGATCCGCTTCCACACCGGCTCCGCCACCGGCCTCAAGGACGGCGGACGCACCCTGATCACCGACACCGGCGAAATCCCCAACGACGGCCTGATCATCGGCTCCGGCGGCCGCTTCCTAAAAAAGGCCCCGGGCATCGAACACACCATCACCCCCTGCGAGGGCATCGCCGCCGCGGTCAAGATCCGCGATCGGCTCCAGGCCATGCAAGGCGGCAACATCGCCATCGGCTTCGCCGGCAACCCCAAGGAGCCCTCCGCCATGCGCGGCGGCCCCATGTTCGAGTTCCTGTTCGGCATCGACCGCCAACTGCGCAACGAGGGCCGACGCGACCGCTTCAACCTCACCTTCTTCTCCCCCGCTCCCCAGCCCGGCAACCGCCTCGGACCCAAGGCCGTGGACGGGCTGCTCAAGGAGATGGCCAAGCGCAATATCACCACCCACTTGGGCCACAAGATCAAGGGCTTCAGCGAAACCGCCGTCACCACCGAAGGCGGCGAATTCCCCGCCGAGCTGATCCTGTTCATGCCCGGCATGACCGGCAACCAGTGGTTCGACAACACCGAACTGCCGCGCTCCGCGGGCGGCCTGATCCAGGCCGACGCCCAGTGCCGCGTGCCCGGCCTGGAACGGGTCTATGTGGCGGGCGACTCGGGCAGCTTTCCCGGCCCCGACTGGATGCCCAAACAGGCCCACATGGCCGACCTCCAGGCCGAGGCCGCCGCCACCAACCTGGTGCTGGAACTCAACGGCCGGGAACCGGTGGAAACCTTCAAGGTCGAGTTGGTCTGCATCGTCGATAGCCAGAACAGCGGCATGCTGGTGGCCCGCACCCCCAAGCGCAGCCTGGTGATGCCGCAAATGCGCGCCTTTCACTGGCTCAAACGCGCCTTCGAGTGGTGGTACCTGCGCCAATACCGCTAGCACGCCCGCGCTCGAATAGCGGAAACAACGGCTTGGGAACGCAGAGGGCGCAGAGGGCGCAGAGGGCGCAGCGGAGGTTTTGCCTGCGGGTGTTGCGCTTCCACAGCGGAGGTTGAGGCCTTATAGCCGGGCTTGGGGGCTTCGCTCGCACCGGCTAACGGTCATGGAGTGATGCACCACCCCGGGAAATGAATCAGCCCAAGGAGTGGCAGTCCTCCAAGGACTGCCACTCCTCGGTGGATTCACAGTAAAGCCTCAGCCTCCGCCGGGGGATGCTTGGCGGTTCTCCGCGTGCCCTGCGTTCCGAAATCACCTGGGATCGGCTGTTTCCGATGCCGGTGCGCACCTGCAATGGTTTACAAATCCGCCAACACCTCGGCCCAATCGATCTCCAACCCCTGCACCACGCCGCAGGGGGTCACCCCCTCCAGCAGCTTGATCTCCGGCATCCCGAACACCCCGTCGCTCAGCCGATAGATCATCAGCACCCGGTCCACCGGATGCACCAGCCAATACGCCCGCACCCCGTGGCGCTGATACAGCCCCCGCTTGCGGATCTGATCCTTGCCCGCGGTGGACGGCGACAACACCTCCACCACCCAATCCGGCGCGCCGCGACAGCCGCGGTCGTCCAGCTTCGACGGATCACAGACCACCGACAGATCCGGCTGCACCACCGTATCCACCAAATCGTCCGCCTCGCCCGCCTTGGGTAGACGCACATCGAAGGGCGCGATGAACACCCGGCAAGGCCTGTCGCGCAAGAAGTTCGTGATCTGGACGGCCATCTTCAAAGCCACATCCTGATGCGCCAGCCCCGGGGCCGGCGTCATATCGAAGGCCTCGCCATCGATCAGCTCCCAGCGCTCCTCCTCGGGCCAAGCGCAGTAGTCGCCATAGGTGAAACCCCTCTGCTTTTCCGCCGGTCTCGACATCTCTCCAACCCCCCTCGAACCTCGATCAAATCTCGACACAGCCAACCATAGACCAACCCGCCCCCGCCGCCAAGCCCCCGCCGCGCCTCCCCCCGCGCAAACCGCTTTTCCTACCCGCCCCGAACCGCTATACTACCGCCCCTGACTTCAGCGCCCTCCCAAAAGGCGCACCCCCCCCGCCGGGGTGATGGAACTGGTAGACGTGCCTGACTCAAAATCAGGTGGCTTCGGCCGTGCGGGTTCGAGTCCCGCCCCCGGCACCACTCTCCTTACAGGGCAGCGCCGCCCGGTCCAGCCCGTGCGTTAGGCGCGCCGGCCTTGATCATCCTTCCAGCCGCTGTTTCAAGCTAAAGTGCAAAGGCTTCGCTTTGCTTTTGAACCCCAGCGCATCTTGGCCGGAACGATGATCAAGGCCAACACCCGGCGGAAGCCTGCAAAACTAAAGTTTTGCACTCCCGCCGGAAACACGCAAAACTAAAGCTTTGCACTCCAGCCGGAAGCCACCATTTCCGCGTCAAAGGCGCCGTCCCTGGTGCGTTACGCCCGGCTCGAAGGCTCGAGTTCGACGCCCTCAGGCTTGCGCGAAAAACGCCGCGGGGTCGCCGATCCATTCGCCGGTGGCGGTGCGCACTGCGAGTGAGATCCGATCGATTCGAAAGGTCCGGTAGGCCTGCTGGGCCTTGCAAAGGCCGTTGAGGTAGAGGTTTCCGCCGCTGCGGCTGACGCCTCTGAAGATCACCTCGCGGTCGGCGCTGTCGCCGTTGGCGTCGGTGTAGCTGATGGCAAACAACTCCCCGGGCCGGGGGGCATCGCCGGCCTTTGCCAGTGCGGGGCTGGGTCCGCGGCGGGTCCCGGACTCGCCGCAGACCAGCCCCAGGTCGCAAAACTCGGACAGCACGGTGCGCAGTTCCGCCGCCTCGTCGGCGTCCAAGCGGTGATCGGCCAGCGCCTGGGTGACTGCAATGGCCAGTTCTCGGGTCGCGGGATCGCGCTTCAGCTCGGGGTGGGTGTGCAGGAATGCGAGCAGGGCCTCCGCCTCCTCGGGCGAGATGACGTCATCGGCCAGCATCAGCTCGCCCATCGCCTTGAGGCGATCGACATGGGCTTCGGCGGTCTTTTGCCGCCGGCCGCTCGCGCGGGCGTAGGCCTGGGTCGCCACCCAAGGGTTGCCCAGCGCCGCCGCGGCCAACCCGGCGAAAACCCAGTGTCCGGGGGCGTCGGACGCCAGCAGCCAAAAGGCCGCGAGCAGCGCACCCAGGGCGCAGGCCCACCACAGGGTTTTCAGGAGGCCTTGCAGGGTGAATCTTTCGTTCATTGGCGGTCCGGGGGCGGCATTGAGCGGCTCAGGAATGAAGCTCGATCTTCGCTTGCTCGACCACCCGCGCCGCCAATGCCCTGAAGCCCCTATAGCCGCTTTGCACCGCTTGTACTGGGGCGCCGATGGCGTTGGCGAGGTGTTCGTTGCGAAAGTTATTCAGGTTCAGGGCTTCTAGGGCCGCGCCGGGAGCGGGACGGGAGTCAAAGGGCAGGTCGGCGGCTCGACGCTTTTCCGCCAAACGCCATGCCTCCTCCGCGGTGGCGCGCCGCAGTGGCGGCCCGATGCGGACCCAGGCCACGCCCTTGTAACGGGTGGGCGGGCTGCCGGAAGGGGCGACGCTCAACACCGCCAGCTCACCATCGGCGAGGCGGTGTTTCTGCACTGTCATGACCAACCATTTCCAGCACCCCTGCCGGGCGGCCGCGGCCGTCCCAGGTGTCGGGGCGGTCCGGGGCGGGCTGCATGGGGTCGAGGGGGAGCCCGCGGCTGTAGAGCTTGAATAGCAGGCGCAGGGTGTGATCCTGGGCCGCGAACAGGCGGTTGGCGACCACGGCGCCCTTGACCGCCCGGCGGGTGATTTTGACTTGGCCGCCGGCGGTGAAGGCGGGGTTGCGGTGGATCTTTTTCAGGGTGAGCAGGGCGAGGCCGATGGCCAGCAGGCAAAAGCGCCGAATCCCGATTTCGTGCGGCGGGATGCAGAGGGTGTAGTCGAGGGCGTTGCGCAGGTGGGCATGGGCGACGCCCAGCAGTTGGTCCATGGTGCGGGTGAACCCGGCGCGGTCCACGCTTGCGGGGTCCATGGCGGCGAGATCACAGCCGTTGGCGGCGAAGCGGTCGCGGGGCAGCCAGCAGGCGCCGCGGCGGCGGTCTTCCCACACGTCTTTCAGGATGTTGGTCATTTGCAGGCCCTGGCCGAAGGAGACCGCAAGCTCGGCCATTGCGTGCCGATGGCGCGCGATGGCCGGCGAGTATTCACAGAACAGCTCGGTGAGCATTTCGCCCACCACGCCGGCCACGAAGTAACAGTAGCGGTCCACTTCGGCCAGGTCCTGGAGGCCGGCCAGGCTGGCCTTGCGCTGAAAGGCGGGCATGCCCAGGCACATGATCTCGACGCAGCGGGAGATGGCGTCCTGCTGGGGCCGATTGAGCCCGCGGGTGATCTCCAGGGTGCGCGGGGTTTCCCGGACGAGTTCAATTTCCAGCGGCAAGGTGGCCTCGGACAGCAGCGGGGCCAGCTCCGCGGCGAAGGCTTCGGCGTCGCCCTCGCCTTTCGCCGCGGCCACGAAGCGGCGGTGAAAGGCGGCCTTTTGCGCCGGGTCGAGGGCTGGCTCGTCTTCGATGGTGTCGGCGATGCGGCACAGTAGGTAGGCATTGGAAATCGCCCCGTCGAGCGGCGCTGGCAATAGGGGAATGGTCAGCGCGAAGGTGCGGGAGACCCCCAGCAACATGCGGCTCTGGAATTCCGTTTGCGAGTCTTTCATAGGCCGGGGTTGGAAAATGGTTGAGAATCCCGAAGGTTGCGCCGAGCGCCACGGATGATCCCGGAGTTTAGGACAGCCCCGCGGGGGAGTCAAACCACGGCCCGCCGAATCCCCTGAATAAAGGCCTCCACCACCGGGTGGTCGATGCGCGAGCGATTGCGGCAAATCCACAGGGTGCGCATGATGCGAAAACCGCGCACCTTGATGCGGTGCAGCACGCCCTCGCCCACCCGTTCGCGCACCGCGAAGCGCGGCATGAAGCTGACGTGCTTGCCGTGGCGGAGCATCTCCAGGATGGCGTCGGAGGAGCCGATTTCCATGGCCACGTTGAGTTGGTTGATGCCGATGCTGTGCAGGGCCTCATCCAGGGCGTCGCGGATCGAGGATCGGCGTTCGCGCAGCACATAGGACAGCTCGCTGAGCCGCTCCACGGGGATGATTTCCTCCTGCGCAAAGGGGTGGGTGGGGCCGCAGAGCATCCATAATTCATCGTCCATCCAGCGCTGCACGAGGATTTCGGGGTGGTCCGGCGCGGCCTCCAGCAGGGCCAGGTCGGCCATGTCGGTGGCGAGGTCGGTTTGCACGTCGCGCCCATAGCCGACGCGGCTCTCCACCCGGTACTGGGGGTGCTCGGCGTCGAAGCGCAGCAACAGATCCGGCAGCAGGTGTTCGCCGATGGCGAAGCTCACGGCCAGGCGCATGGTGGTTTCGCCGCTGGCGATTTGCTGCAATTCCTCTTGCAGCCGGCTGTGGCGGTCGAGGGTCTGCACCGCCAATAGATAGACCTTTTCCCCCGACGGCGTGAGGCGCAGCCGGCCGCTGACCCGCTGTAACAGCGGCGTGCCGTAGTAGCGTTCCAAGTTCCGCAGCCGTTTGGTCACCGCGGGTTGGCCCACATGCAGCAAGCGGGCCGCCTCGGTGACGCCGCCGCGCTCCACCACCGCGCGCAGGGTGGCCCAGGCATTCAAATCGGGTAAACGAGAGTATTCCATATTGGAATATTACGAAAAAATTATTCAATTGCCTAGGGCGGGGGCATCCCCCACCATGCCGAGTTCTCCCACCCCGCGGAAGGCGGCGCCGACATTTTCGGATGCGGTCCTTGCAGTCGCCCTTGCGCGGCCCCGGCCTTGCGCCCCGCCGCTGCCGGCGTCCATGCTCGATTGGAATAAACATCCTGAGAGGCTCTATCACCCATGTCTGCTGCCGAGAACGACAACGAAGCTCAAGCCAGAACCCCCGCAAGCCCCATGATCAAGAACCTGATCGCCGCCGCCGTGTTCGCGCTGGTCGCCCTGGGCGCCGCCTTTGCGGTGCCCACGCTGGAAATCGCCTGGGTCACCGCATTCCTCTTGTTCACGATCTACCTGTTCGCCTTCGAGGTGGTGAGCGTGGACGTGGCCGCCATCACCGTAATGGTGCTGCTGGGCCTGACCAGCCTGTTCGCGCCGGTGATGGGCCTGGAACAAGGGCTGGTGCCGAACACCCAGTTGTTCGACGGCTTCGCCAGTAATGCCGTAATTTCCATTATCGCGGTGATGATTATCGGCGCCGGGCTGGACAAGACCGGCCTGATGAGCAAGGTGGCCGGCTTCATTCTCAAGGCCGCCGGCAACACCGAGGCCCGCATCATCCCGGCCATCTCGGGCACCGTGGGCATCATTTCGTCCTTTATGCAGAACGTGGGCGCCGCGGCGCTGTTTCTGCCGGTGGTGAGCCGCATCTCGGCCCGCACCGGCCTGCCCATGTCGCGGCTGCTGATGCCCATGGGCTTTTGCGCCATCCTCGGCGGCACCATGACCATGGTCGGTTCCAGCCCGCTGATCTTGCTCAACGACCTGATCCTGACCTCCAACAAGGCGCTGCCGGAGGATTACCAAATGGACACCTGGTCGCTGTTCTCGGTGACCCCGGTGGGCATTGCGCTGGTAATCACCGGCATTCTGTACTTCGTGATCGCCGGTCGCTTCGTGTTGCCCAAGGTGCAACAAAAGGGCGCCAAGGGCAGCAACGCCATGAGCTATTTCAAGAAGGTCTATGGCATGAACTACTCCATGCGCGAGGTGGTGGTGCCCGAGGGCAGCGCGATCATCGGCATGATGCTGGACGACATCGAAAAGGAGCACAAAATTCGGGTGATCGCCGCGTTGCGCGGGGCGGACGACCTGCGCATCGGCCCCGGGGGCCTGGCCCGCGACGTGGGCATTGAGGCCAATTCGGTGTTGGGCATCCTGTCCGACCAAGATCGCATCGACGAACTGGCCGAGCACTACAACCTCACCGTGCGCACCGAGCTGGAAACCTTTCAGGAGTCCCTCGCCTCCACCAAGGCGGGCATCGCCGAGGTGGTGATTCCGCCGGGCTCGGATCTCATCGGCAAGAGCGCCCGCGACGTGTGGATGCGCAAACGCTACGGCATCGCCATGGTGGCCCTGCACCGCGGCGGCGAGACCCTGCGCGAGGGCGAAGGCATCCGCGACCTGCCGCTGGCGGCCGGCGACACCCTGGTGGTGCATACCACCTGGGAGGCCTTGGTGCTGCTGGAGAAGGACTCCAACTTTGTGGTGGTGACCACCGAATACCCGCACGAAGAGCTGCGCCCGCAAAAGGTCGGCTGGGCCGGGCTGTTCTTCGCCATCGCGGTGGGGCTGATTCTGTTCTCCGACCTGCGACTGTCGGTGGCGCTGCTCACCGGGGCCATGGGCATGATTCTGGCGGGCGTGCTCACCATCGACGAGGCCTACCGCGCCGTCAGTTGGAAGACCGTATTCCTGTTGGCCTCGCTAATCCCGCTGGGGCTGGCGGTGGAGACCACCGGCACCGCGGCCTTCATTGCCGAAACCACGCTTAAGGCCATGGGCGATGTCAGCCCCTTCGTGCTGCAAGGCGTGATCGCCATCCTGGCCACCTTCTTCACCCTGGTGATGTCCAACGTCGGGGCCACGGTGCTGCTGGTGCCGCTGGCGGTGAATATCGCGGTGGAGGCGCAAAAGGCTGGCATTGACGCCGACCCTGCGGTGTTCGCCCTCACCGTGGCCATCGCCACCTCCAACTCCTTCCTGATCCCCACCCATCAGGTGAACGCCCTGATCATGGGACCCGGCGGCTACCGCGTGCCCGACTACATGCGCGCCGGCGGCATTATGACCATTTTGTTCCTGGTGGTGATGATGGTTATGATGAACCTGGTGTTCTAAGGGACCCCAAGCCTAGTGCGCCTGCGCACCAATAACGGAAACAACGCCTTTTGGAACGCAGAGGGCGCAGAGGACCGCAGGGCGCACGGAGGAGGTCTGGCTTGCTTTTGTTGTCACGCTCCGGCGCGGGAATGCCGGTGCGGCGCCCCGGCGCCCTCTGCCCGCCCGGGGTACAGCCCTCGGGCTGTGCGGGTTTTCGGTTTGGCGCCCAGGCCAAGGCGTGTACGTTCCGCGCCCGCAGTCATGCAGGGGGCAGACAAGCGAAGCGCATTCGCCGCTGAGGCGCTGAAGCTGCGGATGTCGGGGGCGGCGCTGATCCGAACTACGCCCTTGGGTTCGGCTATTGTTGTGTTTTCGCTGCCCTGAAATGCGTGCCTTTAGCTTTCAATCGAAACGCCCCTCTGCGTTCCGCGGGCGCCGGGGTTTTTTCCGATACCTAGGCGCGGCTGTACTAGTGAACAGAGCCCCTTGCCGCATCGCGGGAAATGGCTCTTTTATGATCGAGAAAACGCGCCCGAACGGTCTTTCCTTTCCCGAAAACGGACGCACATCAAAAACGATAGCGAGCGGAGGAAAAAATGCGAATCCTGATTTTTCTGAGCCTTTCGCTGCTGAGCGCCGGCCTCGTTGCGGAGGAAATCGGCAGCGTGAACACTAAATTCAAATGGCTCGGCCCCAACGACAAGGTGGTGGTGGAGGTGTTCGACGACCCCGGCATCCGCGGCGTGGCCTGCTACCTCAGCCGCGCCCAAACCGGCGGCATCACCGGCGCCATGGGCGTGGCCGAAGACACCTCCGACGCCACCATTTCCTGCCGTCAAGTCGGGCCGGTGAGCCTGCCGCCGGCGGTGCGTAAGGCCGAGAACACCGGCACCGGCGAAGAGGTGTTCAAACACCGAACCTCGCTAATCTTCAAGACCTTGCAGGTGGTGCGCTTCTACGACCCGGCGCGGCATGTGCTGGTCTATTTGAGCTATAGCGATCGGGTGATCGAAGGCTCGCCCAAGAACAGCCTGTCAGTGGTGCCGATTCGCCCCTGGAACGGCCCGGCCGACGGCGAGCGCAACCCCGAAGGCGAGTGAGCCAAAGGCGGGGCGGCGGCGGCGCTAGTACGCCTGCGCACAAATAGCCGTTTAGGAACGCAGAGGGCGCAGAGGAACGCAGAGCGCGCGAAGGGGGTTTTGCTTGATCGCGTCCCCGGGCGCGGATGCCTGTCCGGCGCCCCAGCGCCGTCTGGCCGCCCGGGGTACAGCCCTCGGGCTGGGCGGGTTTCCGCTGCGCTGGAATGCGCGTGTTTAGCTTTCAATCGAAACGCCTCTTTGCGCGCTCTGCGCTCCAAAAGCAACTGGAAGCGGTGATTCAGCCCGCCCCGCGTCGCATCAGTCGATGGGGGATGCCCGCGTCCATGAATTCGGGCCCCTGGGCCACGAAGCCCTGCCGCTGATAGAACCCCAGCGCCGAGACCCGGGCGTGCAGGAAGGGCCTGGCCCAATGGGTCGCCTCGATATGACCCAGCGCCGCGGTCAGCAGCGCCGCCCCCACACCCTGCCCGCGCCAGAACCGGGAGAACTCATCAAACGACCCAGACCATTAGAATCCATAATTTTTCAATGATCTTGCATTCCGCATCATCCGCTTAAAGTTATTCAAAAACGGAAGAATCAATTTACCCCCTCGATCTTCGATAACAAAAGCCCCTTGGGAATATGAGTCACCCTCCGGATCCAACGCAAAAAGCTCCAAAAAAAGAAAACGATCATCTACAATCACATATGTATAAAATGTCTCCATCTCTCCAACCAACACATCGACTTCTAGATCCTGATTTGTAGGCGAATACCTCCTTTCAATCTCAAAGACCCGGTCAAAATGATTGTTGGACATATCGTCAAACGAATCCCTACAAACACTACCCAAATCGCCGTCCACTTGATTGATCCTGATATATGTAAAGCGCAAATTCCCGCATGCCGCCACTCGCCGCTCTATTTCTTCCAAGTACAGTAATCTTTTTGCATGCCGATCCGTCTTATGATCATCTCCTTCTTTATACAGCGACGCCAATACTAGAATGTGTTTTTTTGCGCCAGAAACCAACCTTGAAACTTCATCATAAGTAACACCAGAAAATCTGATATTCTCATTCTCCCTATAAAGTTCGTATATGAATTTCGCACTCACCTCCATTGTATCAGCCAACTCCTGAATACGGCTATGACTATCCTTAAAGTATGAAACAGCAAGAACAGAAACCACTATCACTGAAAACACCAAAGCTGAAAGAGAAATCCCTATCGCCTCCCCCAACAACGCCGACACTACAGACGACACAATAGCACCACTACCGAATAGCAATACTTTATCCAAATTGCTTGAGAATTTTCTCATACGCACCCTAACTCGCGCCTGACCGGAAACACGAAACATTTCGAAAGATCAGTATGTTGCATGCGATCTAGCCAGCAAGTTTCCGAAATTCGTTGTATCGCACTTGCGCCAAGGCCTCTCGATCCTCGGGCCAGCTCGCCGGGCGAATACGGTGATCAGACATCATCCCCGCCCTCCAGCTCCGCTTCGAGCAGCAGATGGCCATCCAGATAGAGCCGGTGCAGCAGCTCGCGGCACGCGTCCTGTTCGATCCAGGGGGCCAGCATATCGTAATCCAGCTTCCGCTCGCGGGTCATCAGCTCCAGCAGGCCGCCCTGGTCCGCGGGCAAGGTGTATTCGTCACCGTTCGCGAACAGGCTGTCCTCGCCGCCGCCGCGGCTGAAGGCCATGCGCGACAAACCGTTGCGCAGCAGCCCCTCGGTCTCGCGCAGGCGCGCAAAAAAGCTTTCCAGATCCTCCCCCTGCTCGTTCGGCATCACCTGCAGATTGGGCTTGGTCTCGCTGATATAGCGCCCGAACCAGCGGCGCAGCTGCTCCGAATCCTGCTCCAGATAGCGGGCGAAGGTCTCGCGCAGATCCTCGATCACCGCCGGCAGGATCTCCCCCGGGGCCTCCTGGGGCCGCAGCGGCCGGTCCCGATAGCGGGTCAGCGGCGCACGGGTCTCGATCAGCTCGTCGCACCACTGGCCGAACATCTCCTGCATGGTCGGCGTGCGAAAGCCCACGGAACAGGTCACGCACTCGCCCTCGGCGATGCCCCAATGGGCCACATTGGGCGGCAGATAGAGGCAGTCGCCGGGCTCCAGCAGCCACTCCTGCTCGGTCTCGAACTCGGGCAGGATGCGCAACGCCAGCCCCGGCACATAGTCGGCCTCCGACACCGGCTGCTGATGGATGCGCCAGCGCCGCCGCCCCATGGCCTGGTACAGAAAGACATCGTAATCGTCCACATGGGGCCCCACCGAGCCCTGATCCTCGGCATAGCTGACCATCACGTCGTCCAGTCGCCAATCGGGCAGGAAGCGAAAGAACCCCAACAGCCCCGCCACCTCCGGCATGTACTTGTCCACATCCTGCACCAGCAGGGTCCAATGACTCGGCGGCAGCGCATCGAAGGCCTCCAGCTCGAAGGGCCCGTGCCGCACCGCCCAGGGCGTCGCACCCCCCTTCTCCAGCACCAACCGCGCCTCCACCCCCTCCTCACAGGCCAGACCGCCCAGATCGTTCGGATCCAATCGGCAATCGAAACCGGGGAATGCATTGCGGATCAACAACGGCCGCTTCTGCCAGTACTCGGCCAGGAAGGTCGCAGCGTCGATGCCGTCGGGGAAATTCGGGCTCTGCATGGTCAACAAAATCTCCTCTCTATCACTCGGTCAGCACCTTCACTCGTTCCCAGGCTCCGCCTGCCGAGACCCTCGCCCCCACTCGTTCCCAGGCTCCGCCTGGGAATGCGGTCCAGCAGGCTCCGCCTGCCGAGACCCTCCGCCCCGCTCGTTCCCAGGCTCCGCCTGGGAATGCGGTCCGCAGGCTCTGCCTGCCGAGGCCCCGCGAAGCCGAGCTTCGTGCACCGGGTTCCCAGGCGGAGCCTGGGAACCAGTGGGTTATTTCGCCGCGGCCAGGGCCTGCTCCAGGTCGGCGATGATGTCGTCCAGATGCTCGATGCCAATGGAGAGCCGCACCATGTCTTCGCTGACGCCGGCCTTTTGCAGCTCTTCGTCGTTGAGCTGGCGGTGGGTGGTGGTGGCCGGGTGGCAGGCTAGGGTCTTGGCGTCGCCGATGTTGACCAGCCGCACCGCCAGTTGCAGGGCGTCGATGAATCGGGCCCCGGCATCGCGGCCGCCGTCGATGCCGAAGCTGAGGATGCTGGAGGCCTTGCCGCCCATGTACTTGTCCACCAGCGGCCTGTCGGGGCTGTCGTCGAGGCCGGCGTAGTTGACCCAGCGCACCTGCGGGTGCTGCTGAAGATAGTTCGCCACCGCGAGGGCGTTTTCACAGTGGCGGTCCATGCGCACATGCAGGGTCTCGATGCCCTGGAGGATTTGGAAGGTGTTAAACGGCGAGAGGGCCGCGCCCATGTTGCGCAGCGGCACCACCCGGGCGCGGCCGATGTAGGCGGCCTCGCCCAGGGCCTCGGTGTAGACCACCCCGTGGTAAGAGACATCGGGCTCGTTCAGGCGCGGGAAGCGCGCCTTGTGCTCGGCCCAGGGGAATCGACCCGAGTCCACCAACACCCCGCCGAGGGTGGTGCCGTGGCCGCCCATGTATTTGGTCAGCGAATGCACCACGATGTCCGCGCCGTGCTCGAAGGGGCGACAGAGGTAGGGGCTGGGCACGGTGTTGTCCACGATTAGGGGCACGCCGTGGCTGTGCGCCATCTCGGCCGCGGCGCCGATGTCCACGACATTGCCCTTGGGGTTGCCGATGGACTCGCAGAACACCGCCTTGGTGTTGGCGTCCACCAGCTTGGACAGGCCTTCGATGTCCTTGGGTCCGGCGAAGCGCACCTCGATGCCCAGTTGCGGCAGGGTGTGGGCGAACAGGTTGTAGGTGCCGCCGTAGAGGGTGGAGGTGGTGACGATGTTGTCGCCCGCGCCGGCGATGGTGAAGATGGAGTTGGTGACCGCGGCCATGCCCGAGGCCAGCGCCAAGCCGCCTACGCCGCCTTCCATGGCGGTGACTCGCTGTTCCAGCACGCCGTTGGTGGGATTCATCATGCGGGTGTAGATGTTGCCCGGCACCTTGAGATCGAACAGGTCGGCCCCGTGTTGGGTATCGTCGAAGGCGTACGATGTGGTTTGGTAGATGGGCACGGCCACCGCCTTGGTGGTCGGGTCGGGCCGGTAGCCGGCATGGATGGCCAGGGTTTCGATTTTCATGTTAGATCCTCTCGGGTGGTTGGGGTGGACGCGACCGGGGAGGTTTTGTTTTAGCCGATCACGGAAACGCCTTCCGATCATGCCGCGGCTGCGGCGCCGGTGCAAGTGTCGGGCTCGCCCCAATTGCCAGGGCGGCCATACCCTGACAACATCCGGACTTTTCCGCCACAGGCGCACGATTCCAGATGCCCCCAGATTCGCAATCCCTGAAGCGCTCCGCCCCGCTGCTCGAACAGCAGATCCACGGCACCCGCCGGCGCGTGGTGATCCATGAGTGGCTCACCAACACCTTCCACTTCCCCATCGCCAACATCATCCTGGAATCCCTGCTGGAGGGGCCGTTGGAGTACCTGGGCGAGGTGGATCTGTACGCCATTCTCTCGGCGAGTCTGGTGCAGGCCTGGCTGCTGGGAAGCTGGCAATTCGAGGGACGCCCCAAGCCTTTGATCGGCAACCTGATCGGTCCGGCGATTTACACCCTGATCGAGCTGAGTGCGGAGGGCCTGAGCTTTTTCGATAACCCCTATCACTGGGCCTATTGGGGCTTTTCGCTGCTCATCGGCTGCATTCAGCAGTGGCGCTTGGCAGTGACGCGGGAAACCGCCTTGATTCTGCTGGAAAACGTGGTGCGCACCAGCATCCTGATCGTCACCTATTGGATGCTGGAGTCACTACAGGCCCGCGAGGCGATCACGCCGGCAGTCTTTTTCAGCGACGGCTCCCATGAGTTTCTGGTGATCGTGGTGCTGTTTCTGGGGCTATTGATCGGCATTGCCAACGCCACCTCGCAGGCATACCTGGCACAACTGCGCCGCACCGCGCACCAACTGCGCGGTTTTTCGGAATGGCTGTTGGGCAAGGAGATCCTATCCCGCGCAGTGGCGAACCCGCAGGAGCTGGCGCTGAAGCGGCGCGAACGCGCCCTGCTATTCCTGGACATCCGCGGCTTCACCGCCTGGAGCGAACGCCACAGCCCCGAGGCGGTGGTGAGTCTGCTGAATAACGGCTTCGCCCGCGCCGAGGCGGCCTGGCGGGACAGCGGCTATATTAAGGTGAAGTTCACCGGCGACGAAATCATGCTGGTGTTCGCCGCCCCGGGCGAGGCCCTGGATACCGCCATCCGTCTGCATCACGCCATGGAGGCCTTTTTAACGCCTCACGGCCTCAGCAGCGGCATCGGCCTGCATGCGGGGCTGTTGGTGGAGGGGCTGCTGGGCAGTGCGGAAATCAAGGGCTACGACGTAATCGGCGATACCGTGAACACCGCCAAGCGCATCTGCGACCAAGCCGCGGGCGGTGAGATCCTGATCTCCGAAGCCCTCCGCGCCCAATTGCCGCAGCGCTCCACAGGTACGCCTCGTAAGTTGAACATGAAAGGCAAGGCGGAGCCGATGCGGGTGTATCCGGTGTCCGTCCGCCCCCGGGATTGATTGCGCTATTCCAGGGTCTTAAAGAAAATCGCCGCCAAAAACCCGAACAGGGTGGACAACCCGACCACCGAACCGCCCTTCAGATAGGCCTCGGGCAGCATGGTCTCGGCGATCATGGTCAGCATGGCGCCCGCGGCGACGCCCTGCACCAGGGCGAACAGCCAGGGGTCCACGCCGATAAAGAACAGGCTCCCGAGCGCCGCGCCGATGCCGGTGATCAGCATCAGCGAGGTCCACATCCACAGCACCCGCGAAAAGCGCATGCCCTGCTCCCGCATCCCGACCGAACTGGACAGGGCCTCGGGGTAGTTGGACAGAAACAGGCCGGCGATCAGCGACAGGCTGATATGGCTGTGCAGCAACGAGGCCCCGATCACCAGCGACTCGGGGATGCCGTCGAGCAAGATGCCCAGCCAGATCGCCAGCGGCGCGCCATGGCTCGCGGCCCGCCCCCCCTGAGGCGGCGCGGCGGGCAACAAACCGCCCTGATCCATGCTGCGGCTGGCGCGCCGAATCCAACGCGTGGTGCGGTCCTGGCTTAGGGCCTGCTTGTCCTTTAGATATAGCGTCAGGTCGCCCTTGCCCAGGTAGTCGCGCACCCGCTGTTCAAAGGCCGGGCAACGCTGCAACAGGGCCTCGAAATCGCGCCGCCGCAACACCCAAACATCCGTCTCCATGGTGGTTAGCGCGCTCACCGTGTGCGGCAACCCGACGAGAAAGGACAGGCCCCCGAACACATCCCGACCATACAGCTTCATCGGCGACTGGCCCGGCGTGCTGGGGTCCAGCAGCGCCACCTCGCCGCGTTCGATGATAAAAAACCGCTCCCCCCGTTCGCCGTTTTGAAACAGCATTTCGCCGCGCTTATAACGGCGATGAAACAGCCGCGCCGAGACCTCTCGCACCTCCTCCGCACCGATGCCGCGAAAGATCGGCAAGCGGCGCAAGCGCCCCGCCACCTCTTCAAACTCCTCCATGCGCCGATCCACATCCACCACCGGCGGAATGCCCTCCCCCGCCAGCACCGCCGCCACTGCCTCCTCCACCCAGTCCTCGATATGCGGCTCCGCCAGCCGATGGCGCTGGCGCAGATAGGTCGCCACCTCCTCGCCGTCGATCAACTCCGCCAACGCACTGCGCAGCCCCGGCAGGGCGGCCAAACCGCGGTCCAGCGACGACCGCGGCAGCACCCAAAGCCGCACCTGACTGCGCGTGCGCGCCACCGTGGCGTGGGTGGCATGGGTCAAAAAGGCCATGCGGGCAAAGGCGTCATTCTTCTTCAACAACTGAAACGGCTGCATCCGATTACCCGGGTCTAGCAACTCCACCTCGCCCTCGGCGATAATGTAGAGATGATCCGCCGGATCCTGAGACTGATACAACATCACCCCCTCCGGCGACTCCTCCTGGCGCATCATCCCCGCCAGCTCCATCGCCTCCGGCTGCGCCAGCTCACGGAACGCCGGAATCCGCCCCAAATGCGGCAGCGCCAAAGAGGCGCGCTGCTGCTGTTGGCGCTGCAGATGCTGAATGGTGGTGGAAGTCTTGCGCAAAAAGCCGCCGCGGCGGTTGATGGTCTGATTCAGCAGCTCGAACAACAGCCCGCCGATCACACACCCCGCGGCCAACGCATAGAAATGCCCGCGCGCCAACGCCGAGGCCACCAAATCGATGGTCAAGGCCGCCAACAGGGCGCCGCCGCCGAACGCCATCAGCACCGCCAACACCCGATCGCCGGGCCGCCAGACCGCCGAGGTCAGCGTCCCCAGCGGCAGCGAACAGGCACTGACAATACCCAGGACAAAGGCCGTAAAAACCGTGGATTCGAGCATCAAACGCCTTCACCGGAGAGATCAGAGGAAAGAACCAACGGACGCATCCTACCGGCCATCGGTTGCACCGGGATGAACCCATCGGGAGAATACGCCATCATCCTCGCACGCCGAAAGCCCCAAGCAAACCCGACCCCGCCACCGCCATGCGTCGGCTGCTCAACCAAATCCGCGAGCCAAACCCCATCGACCCGCCCGAGGCCCAAGCCTGCGCCAACGGCTGCCAAGGCCGCCCCCTAAAACCGCTGAAACACCCGGCCATGGCACACAAATGGTTCGCATGGCTTGCACGCATGGTTGCCAAGCTCCGGCGTGGAAACCCAGCCCGGGGCGCCCTAGCGCCGCTGGGGGGGCAAGGCTCGGCGGTTGGCGCCGAGCTAGGCTGTCGAACTCAGGCACTCCTAGAGCGAAATCTTTTCCTATTTTTGGCTATGGTCCCCGAGAACAATAATGGCGCCCGTAAGTATTTCAGGTCGTTGGCAATATAGCTGACTTTCATCGGTTATTTCCAACTATGTAACTTTTTAAATAATCGAGACACCCAGGAATTAAATAGCATTGCGTTCGCGCAACAAAAGCGGGTGTGCGAGTTGTACCGGATACTTTTAAGCCGTTACTAAGGCGCGCCACGATCCATAAACAGCTCCCCCCGAACGAACACTGACTAAGAACTCCTAACAAAAAGACGGATCGCTGTCGATATGCCGCCAATAAATCAGAATCGTTGCGAGCTTCATAAACGCCTCATGAATATCCGCCCGTCTTTCGAAACGCGTCCGAAGACGTCGAAACCCATGCAGCCATCCGATGGTTCGCTCCACCGGCCATCGGTATATGCCCAATCCGCTGCCGTGCTCTGCTCCGCGTTTCGCAGTCACAGGGATAATCCCTCTTGTGGAGACGGGCTTTACAAAAACAGGCACTTATGGTAAATTCCGCGGGCTGCGCGTCGGTAGCGTGATTTGCAGGTCGAGGCGAACGGGATGCTGGTGTTGGAGGGATTTGGCTCGTGCGGCGTGGCTGTTGGTGGTGCGGGCAGTTTCAACAATAGGGCATTGGGTTGTGATGCTGGGGATTTCGGGGCCGTATGATTACGCTCAAAGATTTGCAGGAGGTGGCTGAGGTTTTGTCTAGTGTTCGTGTTGGTGTGGGTTGCGCTGAAATCGGAACGAGGCTTGAGCAGAAGCGGGGTGTTTGGAAGCCGAGCGGACGACGGGCGAGGGTTTGGTGGGCCTGCGTGTGCGGTTTGGTCGGCGCCATGGTCCTGGCAGGTTGCGATCAGCAAGCATGGAATAATCCATACCGCGGGAGTGGTGACTCGAATGTGGTCTACAGCTCCTTCTCAGAACGCCCCAAGCACTTGGATCCGGCAAGGTCTTATAGCTCGAATGAGGCGGTGTTTACGGGGCAGGTCTATGAGCCGCCGCTTCAGTACCATTTTTTGAAGCGCCCGTACCAGCTGGAGCCGTTGGCGGCGGCTTCGATGCCGGAGGCGGTGTTTTACGATGTAGCGGGGGAGGTGGTCGGGGCGGACGCGGCCCCGGGCGAGGTCGCGTATACGGAGTATGTGGTCCGCATTCGGCACGGGGTGCGCTATCAGCCGCACCCGGCCTTGGCCAAGACGGCCGCGGGGGAGTATCGCTATCATCGGTTGTCGGCGGGGGATTTGGAGGCGGTTCACAAGCTCTCGGATTTCGAGCATACGGGAAGCCGGGAGGCGTCGGCGGCGGATTTCGTCTTTCAGATTAAGCGGCTGGGGTTGCCGCGCCTGCATTCGCCGATTCGCGCTTTGATGGAGGAGCATATTGTTGGGCTTTCTGAGTTTGTGGAGGAAGCGCAGGCTGTTATGGCGGAGCATGACGATTCCGAGGGGGCGTTTTGGGATCTGAGGGCGCTGGATTTGTCTGGGGTCGAGGTGGTCGATCGCTACACCTATAAGATTCGTATCCAGGGTGTGTATCCGCAGTTTAAGTACTGGCTTGCGATGCCGTTCTTTGCGCCGATTCCGTGGGAGGCGGAGGCGTTCTATAATCAGCCGGGGATGGCGGAGAGGAACCTGTCGTTGGATTGGTATCCGATCGGCACCGGGGCCTTCATGCTGAGTGAAAATAATCCAAATCTGCGGATGGTGTTGGAGCGGAACCCGAATTTTCATGGCGAGACCTATCCGACGCAGGGGGCCCCGGGTGATCGGGAGGCGGGCCTGCTGGTTGATGCGGGGAAGGAGCTGCCACTGGCGGATCGCGCGGTGTACAGCCTGGAGAAAGAGAATATCCCGTATTGGAATAAGTTTCTGCAAGGGTACTATGATACCTCCGGGGTGGCGTCCGATAGCTTCGACCAAGCGGTGCAGTTCAATGCCCAGGGCGAAGCGAATCTGACCCCCGAGATGGAGGGGCGTGGGATCCAACTGCTGACGGCAACGACGACCAGTATTTGGTATTTAGGCTTCAATATGCTCGATCCGGTAGTGGGGGGCGATTCGACCCGGAGCCAATTGCTGCGGCGGGCGATATCCATCGCGCTCGACTTTGAAGAGTACATTTCGATTTTCGCCAACGGCCGCGGGGTGGTGGCCCAAAGCCCATTGCCGCCTGGGATTTTTGGCTATGAAGAGGGCGACTTTAACCCGTATGTATTTCGCGAGGAGCAGGGGCGGATCCTGCGCCGTCCGCTGGAGGAAGCCAGGGCATTGCTGGCGGAGGCCGGTTATGCCGGCGGGCGGGATGCGGAAACGGGCGAGCCGCTGATTCTCTACTATGACACCATGGCTTCGGGGCCGGACGACAAGGCGCGATTGAACTGGATGCGCAAGCAGTTCGCGAAACTCGACATCGAGCTGGTGATCCGGGCGACGGACTACAACCGTTTTCAGGAGAAGATGCGCAAGGGCACGGCGCAACTGTTCATGTGGGGCTGGAATGGGGATTATCCGGATCCGGAGAACTTCTACTTCTTGCTTCACGGCCCCAACAGCAAGGCGGACGGCGCCGGAGAAAACGCAGCCAACTATCGCAACCCCGCGTTCGACGCCTTGTTTCAGCGCATGAAGAATATGGAGAACGGACCCGAGCGGCAGGCGGTTATCAATGAAATGAACGCCATTCTGCGTGAAGAGGCGCCCTGGGTGTTCGGCTTCCACCCCAAGGCGTTTTCCCTATACCATGCCTGGTACCACAATGTGAAGCCGAACCTGATGGCGAACAATACCCTGAAGTATAAGCGGGTGGATGCGGCGTTGCGTGAGCAGAAGCGGATCGAATGGAACCCGCCGGTGCTGTGGCCTATCTATCTGCTGGGCCTTGTGCTGGTGCTGGCGCTGTTGCCGGGGTTCTTTGAGCAGAGACGGCGAGAGAGGAGGCGGGGCCGGTGATTGCCTACATCCTGAGGCGGGGCTTATACGCCATTCCGATCTTAATTGGCGTGAATGTGCTGACCTTCATGCTGTTCTTCGTGGTGAATTCGGCCGATGATATGGCCCGAATGCACCTTGGGGCGAAGCGGGTCACGCAAGAGGCGGTGGAGACCTGGAAGGTCGAGCGTGGCTACCACAAGCCGTTGTTTTTCAATCAAATGGAGCCCGGAACTTCGGCTTTGACCGAGACCGTTTTTTTTGAAAAATCACTCAATCTGTTTCGCTTTGAATTTGGCACGTCCGACGCCGGGCGCGATATCGGCTACGATATCTCCCAGCGGATGTGGCCCAGCCTGGCTATTGCGATTCCGGTGTTATTGATCGGCTTGGCGACGAATATTACGGCGGCGCTGGTGATTGCGTTTTTCCGCGGGACCTATATCGACTTTACCGCGGTGGTGATTGCAGTGGCTATGATGTCGATTTCGGGCCTGTTTTATATCATCGGCGGCCAGTTTTTGGTCAGCAAGCTGCTGCACTTGGTGCCGATCTCGGGCTATGACACCGGTTTCGCGGCGATCAAGTTTCTGGTGTTGCCGGTGATCATCGGCGTGATCGGCGGCATCGGCTCGGGGGTCCGCTTGTATCGCATCCTGTTCCTCGAAGAGGTGAACAAGGATTATGTGCGCACGGCCAGGGCCAAGGGCCTGCCGGAGCGGGTGGTGTTATTTCGGCATGTGCTGAAGAACGCGCTGATTCCGATCCTGACCGGCGTGGTGGTGGTGCTGCCGTTGTTGTTTATGGGCAGCCTGGTCACCGAGTCCTTTTTCGGCATACCGGGCCTCGGCAGTTATACCATTGATGCGATCAACAATCAGGATTTCGCCATCGTGCGGGCCATGGTGTTTCTGGGTTCGGTGCTCTACATCTTGGGCCTGTTGTTGACCGATCTATCCTACACGGTGGTGGACCCGCGGGTGCGTTTGTCATGAAGGCGGAGACGGGAATGGGATCGCAGGGCGGGTCGGGGTTGGCGTTGTGAGCGGGTGGGTGCTGCCGGAGCCGGTTATCCTATGGACCGATGCGTTGGTCTATCTGCTAATCGTGGTGGTGGTGACGTTTGCGCTTTACGCCGCTCGGCACGAGCCGTTGCGCGCCCCATGGCGGCGGGTAGTGCGCACCCGGGTGGGGCTTGGCGCTCTGATGGTGCTTGGGTTCTATGTCCTGATCGGGCTTTTGGATACGCTGCATTTTCATCCGCCCTTGCCGCCGGATAAGCGCAGCCACGGGGCGACCCACAGCAACGAAATATTGAGCGTCTTCGATTGGTTGGCGACCCCGTTGCGGGAGCGCGACGAAAAGACCTATTCCGCCCCCTTGGCCACCCATTTGTACACCAAAGAGTCGGTGGAGACCGCGGACGGCGCCATCGAGCGCGTCTATCCGCGTCTGCTCCACGGCGGGGCGCATTTGCAAGACCCGGAGGCGGACTGGCTCGGCGATGTGTTGTATCGCACGCTGCTCGGGGCCGCCGAGGGGCTGTTCTTGGCCTTGGCGCTGTTTCTGCTATCGGCGCTATGGCTGGCCCGCCGGACCGGCGTGGGCTATCGGGCGAAGCTGGGAGAGCTGGCGAGCGGGCGCACGCAGATCCCCTGGCGGGCTGGCTTTTTGGTGTTTACGGTGCTGGCGGTGCTGCTCGGGGCGGCGGTCGAATTGAGCCTCAAATATCACCTGCTCGGCACCGACAAGGTGGGTGAGGATGTGTTCTATCAGGCCCTGAAGAGCATTCGCACCGGGCTGCTGATCGGCACCCTGACCACCCTGGTGATGCTGCCGGCGGCGATCCTGCTGGGGATTATGGCCGGGTACTTTCGCGGCTGGGTGGACGATGTCATTCAATACCTCTATACCACGCTGAATTCCATTCCCGGGGTGCTGCTGATCGCGGCGGCGATCCTAATGCTCCAAGTCTATATGAACAACCATGCCGAGGACTTCAACAGCCTGGCGGAGCGGGCGGACCTGCGCCTGCTGTTCCTGTGTCTGATCCTGGGCGTCACCTCCTGGACCGGGCTTTGTCGCCTGTTACGGGGAGAGGCCATTAAGCTTCGGGAAATGGACTATGTGCAGGCGGCGGAGGCCTTTGGCGTGGGCCGTTTTCGGATTATCCTGCGCCATATCCTGCCTAATGTGCTGCATATTGTAATCATTACGCTGGTGTTGGACTTCTCCGGCCTGGTGCTGGCGGAAGCGGTGTTGTCCTATGTAAACATCGGGGTGGACCCTACCATGGATAGCTGGGGCAATATGATTAACAGTGCGCGCTTGGAGATGGCCCGAGAGCCCATCGTTTGGTGGTCCCTGGCCGCGGCCTTCGTGTTCATGTTCACCTTGGTATTGGCGGCCAATCTGTTTTCGGATGTGGTGCGCGACGCCTTCGATCCGCGCTTGAGGGGGGAGGGCGTTCGTGGCTGAACCAGCGGTGCTGCACGTCGAAGGCCTGACCACCGAGCTGGGCGGTGCGGTGCGGGCGGTGGACCAGGTGGATTTGGCGGTGCGCCGCGGCGAGACCCTGGCCCTGCTCGGGGAATCCGGTTGCGGGAAGTCCATCACCGCGTTGAGCCTGATGCGCTTGCTGCCCCCGGGCGGGCGGATCACGGCCGGACGGGTGATCCTCGGCGGCGATGACCTGCTCGACTTGACCGAGGCGCGCATGCGCGGTGTGCGGGGGGGGCGCATGGGCATGATCTTCCAAGAGCCCCAGAGTTCCTTGAACCCGGTGCTCACCGTGGGGCGGCAAATCGCCGAGGCGGTGCAACTGCATGACCGAGGCGCCGCGGGCGGGGTGCGGGCGCGGGTGGTGGAGCTACTGGGCCTGGTGGGGATTCCGGACCCGCAGCGGCGCGCCGACGAATACCCGCATCAGCTCTCGGGCGGCATGAAGCAGCGGGTGATGATCGCGATCGCCCTCGCCGGGCGGCCGCAGCTATTGATCGCCGACGAACCTACCACCGCCCTCGACGTGACCATTCAGGCCCAGGTGCTCGGTTTGCTCAAGGACCTGCAACGCGAAACCGGCATGGCCGTGCTGTTGATCACCCATGACTTGGGCGTGGTGGCCGAGGTGGCGGACCACCTGGCCGTGATGTACGCCGGTCAGGTGGTGGAAAGCGCCCCGGCGGCGGTGTTCTTTTCCCAGCCGCGGCATCCGTACAGCCGCATGTTGTTCGCCTCCTTGCCCGAAGCCGGCAAGCGCGGGCGGCGCTTGGCGGTGATCCCGGGGCGGGTGCCCGCACTGCATCGCCGCTTTGTCGGCTGTCGGTTCGTTGATCGATGCCCCTGGGCGGAGGCGCCGCTGTGTGCCGAGCAGGCGGCCCCCTGGATCGACACCGGGGGCGGCCAGCGGGCGCGCTGTCACTTCGCTGATCGGATCCGCCAGCAGCCGGCGGCGGAGACGACGGCGGTTGCCGCCAACCCCTTGCAGGCGGGTGCCGCGCCCTTATTGGAGGTGACCGACCTGAAGGTCCATTTCCCGATCCGCAAGGGCTTCTTCAAGCGAGTCGTGGGACAGGTCAAGGCGGTGGACGGGGTGTCGCTGGGCATTCCGCAGGGCCGAACCCTGGCCCTGGTGGGGGAGTCCGGCTGCGGCAAGACCACCGCCGGCAAGGCGGTGTTGCAGTTAATGCGCCCCACCGCGGGCCAAGTGCGCTTCGGCGGGCGCGACCTGATCGGGCTCAGGGGCGAGCGCCTGCGCAAGGCGCGCAAGGATTTTCAAATCATCTTTCAGGACCCGTATGCCTCTATGAACCCGCGCATGCTGGTGGAAGACGTGGTGGCCGAGGGCCTGACCGCCCAGGGCGTGGTCGCCGGACGCGTCGCCTGTCGTCGGCGGGTGGAGGCCTTACTGGACCAAGTCGGCCTGCCGCCGGAGGCCGCAGACCGTTACCCGCACGAGTTTTCCGGCGGCCAGCGGCAACGGATCTGTGTGGCCCGGGCCCTGGGCGTCGAGCCCCGGTTGATCGTCTGCGACGAGCCCACCAGCGCGCTGGATGTCTCGGTGCAGGCGCAAATACTCAATCTACTGAACGACTTGCAACGGGATTTGGAGCTGACCTATCTGTTCATAACGCATGATATCTCCGTGGTGTCCTACCTCGCGCACGAGGTGGCCGTGATGTACCTCGGCCGCATCGTGGAGCACGGGGCGGTGGATCGCATTATCGAGGCCCCGATGCACCCCTATACCCAGGCGCTGTTGTCCGCCGCGCCAGCGATTCGGGAGCAGGATCGGAAGCAGCGGACGCAACTCACGGGCGATATGCCCTCACCGGCCAATCCGCCTGCGGGCTGTCACTTCCACCCCCGCTGTCCGGAAGCGATGCCGGTCTGCGAGACCGCCTATCCGCCAATGCGCACCCTTGCCGACGGCCGGCTGACCTGTTGTTTCGCGGTGGAGCGAATTCAGGCCTAGATACAAGCAGCCAATACTGAGTGGATAGAGATAAAAAAGAGGTGGTGATGAAAAAAGTCGATCTTCATATTGGGCATGGTAAGACAGGCACTAGTTATATTCAATCCGCGCTTGCTCTTTCTGAAAAGCAGCTTTCCGAAGCAGGGATATTATATCCTGACTTCACTAGGCACTTCTCGAAGGCCAGGGCAGGCCGAATTACTTCCGGTAATATAAACCCATCGAAGCAATCGCTATATGAGTGCCTTGGCGAACTGGAAGACGCCGCCCAGCAAAGCATATTGTTTTCGAATGAGGCGTTGTTCGGGGAGTTTAGGAAGCCTGATGCTCGATCATTGTTGCAGCGCCTCCAGGATGCGGGCTACATGCTGCGTGTGCTTCTGTTTATAAGGGATCCACTTGAGCATGCGGTCTCTTTGTATCAGCAAAGTGTGAAACGTTCGGGGACTACAGCATCGTTGGCTGCATACATAAAACTGTACAAAGCCCCTAAGGAGGTCGGGCAAGCGTTAAGTCTGTTCGACTCCCTGGGGATCGATCGATGTGTTGTGAATTACAGCAGAAAAAAGAATCGCTTACTTGAGGTTGTGGAGCAATGGTTGAATCTGCCAAGCCACATTCTGGCCACACCCCCGGTCATGGTCGTTAATCGTTCCTTGACTGCTGCTGAGCTGGAGCTGCAGAAAATATTCAATCAATATGCGGGCAGGCTTTCTTCGGCATTGCTTTCTGATCCGCTATGTAATGAATTGCCGCACTTGAAGTCGGAGTATCCTGCATTGGATAAAAAAGACCTGACGGAGTTTCTGTCTCGTGCGAAGGAAATGGTGGTTGAGCCCAATACGAAATTGCCGCGTGATGAAGCCTATTATGTTCCCGAGATCGAGGACGTTGTTGACCAGTTCCCAACCACGAACGACCTCTCTTTATTATGCTTTAGCAAAGAGCAGATTGAGGTTATCGCACGCAGTTTGAGTCAATCGATAACAAAGCATAATTAGGGGTTTTGGTCGGGTGGCCACGGTCGCCCCCGGCGCGGGCCGGGGGAGGTGTGCAATCCTGTTGTGCCCCGTCGCATGCGTTCTCCCTCCCCCTGCTTTCTGCGGCATTGGAGCGGACATTCGTTCACGGGGGGTGCGGGAAAGAGGGCATTGCTAACAGTCGTAGGCACGGATTGTATCCGGACCGACGGCCTGAGGGTCAGGTGCTAACGATAAATGAGGTCTCAGGGAAAAGGCTTAAACCAAAACGCAGGGGAAGTCAATAGGTTACGAGTTGGCACTCCGAAGAAGCTGTCCAATAACCGCATAGACGCTAATCAAATTAATGAGTTATGTGGTTTTTGGGCAATAGTTTTGGAATGTCTGTCAATAAAGCAGCCCGAGACCCGGATAGTTGTGAGCAACTTGTGTTATTCTATACCAGAGCGTTCCCCGGGGAAGGGGGCGGGTTAACGCGGGCCTTTTTCCGGGGGGTTGTTATTGACCCGGCTATTGAGCGGGGCGGGGGCGTATCACCGCTGCCTGCGCCTGTGTTTTGTGCTTTCAAATGCCCGTGTTCGGTTTTCAACCGAAACCAGCCCCGTGCGTCCTGAGGTCCCCCGCGGCTGCTGCGTCGCGAAAGGGCCTGGGGTCTGTTGTTTCCGATACGGATAGGCGGCTGTGCTAGATCCAACCCCATGCAACTGACCGCGTTAGAGGCTTCGGCGTTTGGCCGAAAAAACCGATTCCTGATCGTACTCGGGATGCTGGAAGCCGCCTATATGGGGTTGATTTGGTCGATTCAGGACATCGCCCACTTTGGCATGAGCGGGCTATTCATCACGGCGGCCGGCTTGGTGCTGTGGGAAGGGCCGGCGCATCGCCAAACGCGGGCGTCTCGGCCGGAGGCCGCGGCGGGGGCGGTCTTATTGACGGCGGTGGCCCTGAGCATCCCCTGGCTTTGGGTGCAGGGGCTGAGCAGTGCCGAGCAGCATCCGCTGCGCTTAATTCCCTTTGCGGCCTTGTTCGCGGGTCTATTGGCCTTTCGCGGTTGGGCCGGGGTGCGCGGCCAGACCATGGCCTTGGCCATTCTGTTCTTCCTCGGCGGGCCGCACCTGCTGATGTGGTGGTTGGAGGTTCCCCGCCTGTTGGCCGAATGGGGTGCGAAATGGGCCGGTTTTCTGCTGTGGTACACCGGGACGGCGGTGGTTTCGGATGGTCCCAAGCTGTTCTTGGAGGGCGGCGGCATCCTGGTGACCCCGGAGTGCGCCGGCTCCGACATCCTTACCTACCTGCTGGGCATCGCCTTTATCGCACTCACCCTCTACCCCTTGCCGCGTAGGCGCTACGCGCTGGTGTTGGGGGCGGCCGTGCTGATCGCGTTCTTGGTGAACGTGATTCGCATCGCGCTGTTGGCGGTGCTGAATAGCTATGCGGAAAAGGATCTGTTTCATTATTGGCACACCTCCGAAGGGGCCCAGGTCTTCGGGGTGGTCGCGCTGGCGCTATTCGCGGCCTTCTATCTGATCCTGGGTCGGATGATGCGCAAGCAAGCCGACCCGGGGTCCGACACCGGGCACCCAGGGTTTTGACCGGGCGATTTTTGCAAATTCGCCTACTTGCTGGTCTTTGCGCCCGCCTGCGGCGCTGCGGCAACCGTTAGATAGCGCGCCCTGCGCCGATTGGCACGCCGTGGTGGTGAAGCCGAATCCGGTTCAATCTTGGTATAAGGATTCCGGCCCATCGCCGGAGAATCAAAAACCGCCATTGGCGGCCTTACCTTACGGGTTGGCGGACCTCGGCGGGAGGGCCACGCGCAGCGTGGCCATGGCGCGCTGGATTGCGATAAAGGCTTCAATGTCGCCGCCGCGGTCCGGGTGGTGGCGCATGGCCAGTTGCCGGTAGCGGTATTGGATGGCCGCGGCCTCCACTGGGTCGGCGAGGCCGAGGGTGCGCAATGCGCGTCGCCGCTGGCGTTCCGAAGACGGCGGCGGCGCGATCTCGGCCCGGCGTTTTCGGAACAGGCCGATCAAGCCCTCGACTAGCCGGAGGCCGGGGTGAGTCACGCGATAATAGCGGGTCATCATCACGGACTTGCGAAAGCCCGGATAGCGCGGTGTGCGGCTCTTGAACACGGAGGATCCTGTGTTGGGAAATGGCGGAAGCTAGCGGGGCGAAGACGGTTAAAAGGTGATTTCCGCCTCAATGCCGCCCACCTCCACAACATCCCCGGCCTCCAGTTTTACGCCGCGGGTCGAGGTGATTTGGCTACCGTTGATCTTGGGGTAACTGTTGCCGCCGATATGCAGCAGAAAGTAGCCTTGGGGCCGACGTGCGATTACCGCCACGTCTCCGCCGGGCTGCCCGAGGGTGAATAGCGAACCATCGATGCGTTTGGTCTGGCCCGCATAGCGTCCGCCCTTAAATACCAGGGTGGCGCTTTTCGCGGCCGCCGCCCGATCCGTCTCGGCGGCAGCCAAATCCGCAGGCGGCGGACTGAAGACCACGGTCTTTTCCAAATCGGCGGCCAGCTCTACGTCATCTTTTTCCTGTTCGCCCTCGAAGTTCACCAGGAAGTGGCCGATGATGATCTTGTCGCCGTTCTTCAGGATATGCATCGAGACCTTCTTCTTGTTCAGATAGGTGCCGTTGGTGCTGCCCAGGTCTTCCACGAAATACTGATTATTGATGCGCGTGAGGGAGGCGTGGCGCCGGCTCACCGAGGCATCGTCCAATTGGATGTCGGAGTTGGAATCACGGCCGATCGTGATTACGTCCTTGTTCAGTATTCGGCTATCTAAGAACTTGCCGTCTTTATGAATTACCAGTTTACCCATGCGTCCACAGCCTCGATAGAGATGGGCCTTTTATCCGGCGGCCATGCTCTGTGTTATTTTGATTCGCCGCGCCTGGGTCGCGCCAGGATGAGCGATACATTGTCGATTCCGCCCGCTTGCAGCGCGCCGGCCAACAGCGCATCGGCGGCGCGATGGAGGTCGCCCTCGGCCTCGCGGACGATGCGATGAATGCCTTCGTCCGGCAGCATGTTGGTCAGTCCGTCGCTGCACAGCAGATAGATGTCGTCGTCCTTGAGCGCCGTTTCGCCCGCATCCACATGCACCTCGGGCTCCACCCCCAGCCCGCGCGTCAGCACATTGCTCGGAATCCCGGCATTGTGGGCCTCCTCCAGCGAGAAGAACAGGCCCTGATCCACCAGCTCCTGAATCATTGAATGATCCGTGGTCAAACACTCCAGCTGGTCCGGAGCGATGCGGTAGATGCGTGAGTCGCCGAGATGGGCGTGCCAGGCCTCTCCCTCGCAAAACATCAGCAACACGATAGTGGTGGCCATACCGGCATGGGCCGGATTTTGCTCCACCGAGTCGCGGATGGCGTGGTTGGCCCGCTCGATCGAGCCTGCGAGGTCGCGGCGGGAGAATGCGCCGCTTTGAATCCGCTTCAGCAAATCCTTGGCGACATACTCCGCCGCTAGGTGGCTAGCCACCTCGCCCGCGTTGAGTCCGCCCATCCCGTCCGCCAGCACGGCCAGCCCCTGATCCGGGATTACGACCACGCTGTCTTCATTGTGCCCCCGCACCAGACCCTTGTCGGTGCGAGAGGCGATTTCCATGGCTAACGGCTTCATCTGGGTTCCCAGGGCAAGGCATACTCAAAAAACCGCCCGCCCATCTGCGAGCAGCGTAGTCCGGCCGCGCCTAGGGCGATGGCCGGATCAACAATAGGCCGGATTGCCGGAGCGCGGTTGGCGGGCGCAAAGACCAGCCCGACGGTCGGTTCTTTGACAGAAACCGCCTAAGCTTTGGCATCCTCAAGGCCCGCCGGCCGCGCCCGGGCTGAGCCGCGACCGCTGCGCTATTGTCCACATTGCAGAGACCGCCTGCAATGCGCGGCTGCCGTAAGCGGGCCGCGAGCGGCTTGCGCTTACTCGATACCCTGGGACTTCATTTCCAGGAAAATGGCCAGCCGCTCCGGCGGCACATAGCCGGGCACCAGCTCGCCGTCCTCCAGCACCAGGGCCGGGGTGCCGCTGACGCCCATCTGCTCGCCCAACGCCTTCTGTTCGGCCACCGGGTTTTCGCATTCACGCTTCGGCAGGCTCTCGCCGGACTTCGCCTGGGTCATGGCCGCCTGCTTATCGTCGCTGCACCAGACGCTGACCGACTTGTTGTAGGATTCGCTGCCCACGCCGGCCCGCGGGAAGAACAGATAGCGCACCTGAATGCCCTGCTCCAAATAGCCGTCCATATCCTGATGCAGCTTGCGGCAGTATCCGCAATCGATGTCGGTGAACACGGTGACCTTGTGTTTGGCGTCATCTTTGCCGAACACGATCATCTCATCCGTCGGCACCTCGGCCAACAACTCGGCGTTGATTTTGTTGCGGCGGGTCTTGGACAGGTTTTCGCGGGTCTCCAGGTCGATGATGTTGACGTTGCCTTGACGATCCCCCTGCAACAGGTAGTCGCCGTCGGCGGAGACGTAAAACAGGTTGTTCTGCACCAGCACCTCGTACAAGCCGCTCACCGGGCTCTGGGTGACGCTATCCGGTTTCATGCCATCGAGCAGGGCCTGGATGCGCTGGCCGATCTTGTCCTCCGCTGCGGTTTCGGCCGCGGCCAGCGAAGCCCCCAGCAGCAGCCCGCAGGCGAGTCCGAGGGAGAGTAGGGGTCTGTAGCTCATCTTCATAAACGGATCCTGAAAATTGACGAATGAGGAACGGCGGGCCTCGATTGCAGCCTCGTGCAACAGTGATGATGCGGGCTGCGGTTCGTTTGACCCGCATTTGCCGACGAATATCCGGCCTGCGGCGGCGGCCCTGGTGCTGCAAGCGCTCACCGTCCTGCATGGGGCGCCGCGCCGGGCTGTCAAGCCCCGGCGGGCCGAGGTTCGGGGGCCGGCGCGCGGGATCTGTGAGGCCGGTTTCGGCCAGCTCCCGAATTTGGGCCAAAGGCTACCACATTCGCGGGTTTGGCGGGTAGCGATCACTGCCGCATTGCCGCTTGGGAAAACGCGAACTTTTGCTGCACTGTAAAAAGTGACGACGGATCGGCGCCGGTGTGGTGATGAAAGATAGCCCAGCGCCTTGGGGAATCGCTTGAGCGGACGGTCTCGATATTAAAGATAAAGAAGGATAAAGAAAAGGACACCCAAAAACAAGGATAAAGAAGAGGACACCCAAAAACTTGACCCCCGCCCCCCATAGGCTAAACTCGAACTAAGCCGCTCCAGAAGCAGGGGAGATCCAAACCATGACCCGCGAAGAAAGAAGGGAGAAAAAAAGAAAAGAAAGCAGAAAGAAAGGGACACCCAAAAACTTGACCCCCGCCTCCCATAGGCTAAACTCGAACTAAGCCGCTCCAGAAACAGGGGAGATCCAAACCATGACCCGAGCCAGAAACCAGCTAATCGACGCAGAAACAACGCCTTACTACCACTGCATCAGCCGGTGCGTGCGGCGCGCCTTCCTGTGCGGCGAGGACTCGCTCACCGGGAAGAGCTATGAGCATCGCAAGGAATGGGTGGTGGACCGCCTGGCCGAGCTGGGCGGGGCCTACGCCATCGACATCTGCGCCTACGCGGTGATGTCGAACCATTAT
>JAABTK010000023.1 GCA_011389885.1 Gammaproteobacteria bacterium
CGCACCGGCTGATGCAGTGGTAGTAAGGCGTTGTTTCCGCGTCGATTAGCTGGTTTCTGGCTCGGGTCATGGTCTGGATCTCCGCTGCTGCTGGGACGGGGCAGTTCAAGTTTAGCCTATGGGAGGCGGGCGTCAAGTTTTTGGGTGTCCTCGAAGCACATCCTAGACTATGACGACAAGGGGTATGTGCTGTCACGGGATGGCGAGCCGAACGCGGTTCACTTCACCGATGAGATGCGCCGCATGGTCAATGATCCTGTACGGTCACTGCACCTGGTGCATAACCACCCAGGCGACTCCCCGCCATCCGTCAACGACCTGGTCACGGCTGCAAGGTCAGGCGTCAGCCAGGTTGACGCGATTGGGCATTGGGGGTCGAGGTATTCGATCAGCGTGCAAGGTAGGGCGGATATGGTTGTGGCGGCATATTCTGCCGCCGACGCGGTCATAGATCAGCAACTTTACGTTGCGATTGATGCCGGAGTTGTGTCAAAACAGGTAGCCAAGGCGTTGCAGGATCATATCATTCTCGTTGCGCTTCATAATGCGGGGGTCATAGACTATGCGCACACCATGATGCCATCTAAGGCCGAAATGTTCGGTTCCTATGATGGACTCATCCAACAGACTGCATCAAACGCCGCAAAATCACTACCATGATGATAATTGACCCACCGCTCTTGGACCGCTATTCACCCCGCAGCCAGATTGTCGATTGGCTTGAAAAACTCCGCTCTTTCGAGCAAGACGATGTCGGGGTCCGCGATTTGGAGATCAAGCGCGCTGAGCGCTGGCTAAGGCAGCATGACGAGCTGGTAGCCAAAGGGGAGATTCAGGAGTGAGCCTGCTAGCCGTCACAAGACTGAACGCACTCCAGGAGCGCCTTTCCAATCTGCGCCCAGTCCTCAAGGTCATCGGCGAAGAACTCACCGAATCCACCAAGCACCGCTTCGAGACCTCCACCACCCCAGACGGCCAGCGCTGGGAGGAAAACGCCGAATCCACCCTCCTTGGCCACATGCGCGCCAAGACCAAAGGCAGCCTCCTCACCAAACGCGGAAACACAAAGGCCAGCGCCATAAAGGCCCTGGCCAAAAAACGCCCTCTCATCGGCGAGACCAAACAACTATCCACCAAGATCAGCTACCGACTAGACGGCGACACCACCCTCCTCGTCGGCTCCCCCCTCATCTACGCAGCCACCCACCAATTCGGACGCGGCAACATCCCCGCCAGACCATTCCTTGGCCTATCCCCAGCCGATGAAAACACCATCAAAACCGAATTGATCGACTATTTATCTCCATGAATCGCTATTTTCCCGCTTAATACTCGCTCCAGTTTCTCCGAAATGTTTCGCAAACCAACCGAAATTCACTATTCCTGCAAGTCACACCTAACCCACTGTCCCACCAATCATTTCCCTTACCCCACCACCTAACGCCCATCTTGCAAACCTAACGGTCCCCTGGTCATTGTTCCCGCGGGGACGATCAGGCAACACCCCCTCCCCGCCTTGCGGTCCTCTGCGCCCTCTGCGCCCTCTGCGTTCCCAGAAACCATTGTTTCCGTTAAGCCTGATTTCAGAACAGGCTCAGCTGGCGTTCGTCGCCTCGCGGCGGCTGGAAGCGGTCGCTGCGCAGCACCGGCGGCGGTTCGAACCCCAGGCGCTCGGCGGCCAGCCGAAAGCGCTGGGAGAAGAGTTGCGCATACACCCCGCTGCCGGTCATGCGTTGGCCGAAACGGCTATCATAGGCCCGGCCGCCGTGACAGTCCTTGAGCCGTTCCAACACCCGTTTGGCCTGTAGCGGGCGGTGGTGGTGCAGCCATTCGGTGAATAGCCCTTCGATTTCCAGCGGCACCCGCAACAGGGTATATAAAGCCGACCGCGCCCCGGCGTCGCGGCTGTGCTGCATTAAGGTCTCCAGCTCCGGGTCTGTCAGCATGGGGATCAAAGGCGCGATCATCGCGGTCACCGGGATGCCGGCGGCGTGCAGGCGGGCCATGGTCTCGAAACGGCGCTGCGGGGCCGCCGCACGGGGTTCCAGGCGGCGGCAGAGATCGCGCTCCAGGGTGGTCACCGACACCGCCACTTGCGCTAAACCGTCCGCCGCCAAATCGGCCAGCAGGTCCAGGTCGCGTTCCACCAGCGCCGATTTGGTGATAATCAGCAGCGGGTGGCGGTGTTCGACGAAGCGCTCCAGCAGCGCCCGGGTGATGCCCAGCTCGCGCTCCACGGGCTGATAGGCATCGGTGTTTACGCCCAGCATGATGGGCTGGCAGCGGTAACCGGGCTTGGCCCATGCGGCCCGCAGCAGCCGGGCTGCGTCGGGTTTGTAGTGGATCTTGGTCTCGAACTCGATGCCGGGGGAGTGGCTGAGATAGGCGTGGCTGGGGCGGGCAAAGCAGTAGACGCAGCCGTGTTCGCAGCCGCGGTAGGGGTTGATGGACACAGCGAAGGGCACATCCGGCGAGGTGTTGCGGCTCAGGATGCTGCGGCTGGCGTCGCGGATCAACTCGGTGGGCGCCGCCGCCGGGGCCGCTTCCAGCGCACCCCAACCGTCGTCGAAGGCCTCGCTGCGGGTGCTGGCGTAGCGATTGTGCGGGTTGCTCAGCGCCCCGCGGGGCGAATGGTTTTGCTTTGCAGCGGGCATGCCTCTAATCTACCCCGGTTTTGGGCCGACGAAAACGGTGATCTCAATGACGGCGGCTGACCTGCAGGCCGAATCCCTGTTCGCGGGGATCCCCGCGGCCTTGCCCGAAGAGCTGTTCCAGCGCCTGTTCGCGGGCGACGGCTTTCGGGTGGCGCGTATCGTCTCACGGGGGCACGCCTCGCCGCCCGGGTTTTGGTACGATCAGGACGAACACGAATGGGTGCTGCTGTTGCAGGGCGCCGCGCGGCTGGTCTTTGAGGGCGCGCACCAGCCGGTGACACTGGCCGCGGGCGACGCCCTCGACATCCCGTCCCATCGCCGGCATCGGGTGGCGTGGACGGATCCGAAACAGGACACGATTTGGTTGGCGATTTTTTACCGATGAACTGGAAACGATACCTTTCTCTGGCGCTGCGCTTCGGGCTGGGCGCGGCGGGCCTACTGTACGCCTTTTGGGGCGTGGACTTCGCCAAACTAACGGCGGTGGCGGCAGACTATAACTGGTTCGCCGTACTGGCGATTGTGGCCTTTTCCTTCGGGGTCTATGTCTATTTAGGCTACCGCCTGGCGGTGATCGCCCACTGGCGTTCGGATGTGCGGGTGGGGGCCCTGGCCACGGTGATCTGCCACGGCTTTAACAACATTCTGCCCACCAAGCTCGGCGAGTTGGCCAAGGCCATCTATTTGAGCGCCCGCGGCCGGCTGACCAAGGCCGAGGCCCTCGGTGTGGTGTTTTGGGAGCGCTTTCTGGATCTTAACGCGATCCTGCTGCTGGCCCTGCTGGCCATGGCTTTAATGGAGCGCAATCTGTTCGCGGTGCCGTTGGCGGCGGCGATCGGCGGGCTGTGGAGCGCGCTCTTCGTGTTTCGGCGCTGGCCGGCGGTGCCCGAGCGGCTGATCTCCTGGCTGCCCGCGGAGCGCCTGCGGGCCTTTGCGCGGGAACTCCAAAGCCATGTGGACACCCGCTTCAAGGCGCGCTTTTTGCTACGCACCGCTGGCCAGACCGGCGTCGTCTGGCTGCTGTATTCGGTGCAGGCGTTGCTGATCCTGCTGTGGGTGGCGGCGCTGGATATCACCTTCGCCCAGGCCCTGGTGGTGTTCGTGGTCTCGGGCATCGGCATGAGCCTGCCCTCCACCCCGGGCGCGCTGGGGGTGTTCGAGGCCGCGGTGGTGCTGGCCCTGAGTTGGTACGGCGTGCCCAAAGAGCAAGCCATCCCCGCCGCCTTGGTGATGCACATGATCGAATACATCCCCACCACCGGCCTCACCCTGTTGATGCTGATGCGCAGCGACCTGGGCCTGGGGGAACTGCGTACCGCATTACAGCGGCGCAATACGGAGTAGGCCGGCGGCGCTCAAGTCACGGCTGTTTTCGTCATTCTAGGCGCAGGTTTTCGGGAGCGGCTTCGCCAGCGCTTCAGGAGCCAGTAGGGCGGCAATAGCGCGAGCATGTATAGGGCCGGTTTCACTGGGACCATGTACCGGGGCAGCGGATTGCCGAGGGCATGGAAGAACAGGAAGAATAGAAACAGCAGGGAGATCAGGCGCGCGGCGTACAGGCGCCCCGGGGGCAGGCCGAGCCGCGAGCGCGGGACCCATGCCGCCAGCGCGCCCAGGACCCCGAGCACGACCAGTAACGGATACAGCCCCTTCATTGCGCGGTAGCTGAGCTTGAAGGCCGGTTCGCTGAAGTAGGGCGAATACTGAACATCGAATTGCAAGATGTCGTCCCAGCCCTGAATGTAGCCCCACTCGAGCAGGGTCGCCGGCTTGCGCAGGTACCACCACAGGTGGCGCAGGGGCTGTTCCGAGAAGCGACGCGCAAGCTCGGCCCGGAATACGGCGAAGTCGGTTTGCGCGCCGTTGTAGTCGGGGTCTGCGTGATAGGGATAGCCCCGCGTTTCGGCGCGGCCTTGGTACATCAGGTCGGGGTAGATGCCGTGATAGAGCCAGTTCGCCAAGTATGAAGCGTCGGTTTGGGGTTCCGTCGTAAGCTGGTTGCGCGCCGCCCAGCCGCCGACGCCAATCACGAAGATCAAGGCCAATAGGCCTAATTTTCGTTGCACGCTGCGCTGGCGAAAGCGCCAGGCCAGGAAGAGCAACAGTAGCGGCACGAGGACGAGGGCGCTGCTGCGGGTGAGGGCGGCGTAGGTGAGGGCCAGGGCGGCGAGCAGCAGCCAGCCGAGGTCGGCGGGCGGTGCGCGTTGGGCCGGAAAGGCCCGGATCAGCAGCCAGAGCCCGCTAAGCAGCAGAAAGGTGAACAGGGTTTCCGACAGCAGGTAGGTGTTGAGCGCGATTAAATGCGGGCTGAAGGCGGTGAGCGCCGCCACCGCCAGGGCCGCCCAGCGGCCGAGCATTTCGCGGGCCAATGCGAAGGCGAGCAAGATGCTGAGGCCGCTGAGCAAGGCCTGGGCGAGCCGCACCCCCTGCTCGAAGAGCTCCAGGCTGGGGGTGCGGGCGAATACATACAGAAACCAGGGGTAGCCGGGCGTGCGTGCGGCGTCGGGGGCGGGTGTGCGGTGTTCGAAAAAGGCGCTTTGCGGATCCGAGGAGTAGACGCCGTACTGGGCCATATTCAGCGCATGGGCGGCGTATTGCAGGGCGTCGTTACGGAAGGGCGACTGGATTACGGTGTTTTCCACCGCCGCCCAGCGCAGGGCCAGGCCGGCCAAAAAGATCAGCAGCAGGGCGGTCCAGATCGCAGCGGTTTTTAATCGGCTCATAAGCGTGGGGCGGTGTAAGGGGTTGGTGGTTGCTTCATCCTATCAGAGCGGCGCCGAGTGCGTGTAGAATGATCTTCCGCCGCTGCCTTGCGGCAGCGATTTGCTTTTGCTTATAACGAGAGGGGCCTCTTGATCGGAATCCGCCGCTGGCCGCGTAACGGCCGCCTTGCCGCTGTGTTGGGGGCCGCGTGATGCTGGAGGTGAAGGGCCTCGCGGTGGAGCGCGGCGACCGTCTCCTGTTTCAGGATCTGGCCTTTGAGCTGAACGACGGGGAGCTTTTGCACCTACACGGCCGCAACGGCAGCGGCAAGACCACCCTGCTGCGCATGCTGTGCGGGCTGATCCTGCCGGCGGCGGGGGAAATCCGCTGGGGCGGCGAGTCGATTCGGGACCTGGGGGAGGATTTTACCGCCCATTTGGTGTATATCGGCCACAAGAATGGCATTAAGGGCGATCTCACCGGGGTGGAGAACCTGCGCATCTCCAGCACCCTGGACGGTTTTCCGGTGTCCGAGCGGCGCGCCTGGCAGGCGTTGGAGCGCATCGGCCTGCGCGGCCATGAGGATCTGCCCACTCGGGTGCTGTCCCAGGGCCAGCAGCGGCGGGTGGCGTTGGCGCGTTTGCTGGTGAACAATGCTAAGCTGTGGATCCTGGACGAGCCCTTCGTGGCCCTGGATAAGGCGGCGGTGGGGTTGTTGCAGGCGGTGATTCGCGAGCATGCGGCCGCCGGCGGCCTGGTGATTCTCACTACCCATCAGGAGGTGAGCCTGACCCGCGGCGCGGTGAAACAGCTTCAACTGGGCAAGACCATGGTGGCGGGGCATGCTTGAGATCTTTTTCACTGTGTTGCGGCGGGACTTGCTGCTGGTCATCCGTCGGCGCTCGGACCTGTTCACCACCCTGGTGTTCTTCGTCATCACCGTAAGCCTGTTCCCGCTGGGCATCGGCCCGGAGATGGACACCCTGCGGCTGATCGCCCCCGGGGTGGTTTGGGTGGCGGCGCTGCTGGCCTCCATGCTGGCGCTGGAGCGGTTGTTCGCCGCGGATTTCGCCGACGGCACGCTGGAGCAGTTGCTTTTGACGCCGCAGCCGTTGTCGCTGCTGGTGCTGGGCAAAATCCTTGCGCACTGGATGGTCACCGGGCTGCCATTGGTGCTGATGGCCCCGATTCTCGGGTTACAATACGACCTCTCGGCGGAGGCCCTGGGCATGCTGATGCTCACCTTGCTGCTCGGCACCCCGGCGCTGAGCCTGATCGGGGCCATCGGCGCGGCCTTGACCCTGGGCCTGCGCGGGGGCGGGGTGCTGGTGGCGCTGCTGGTGCTGCCGCTGTTTGTGCCGGTGCTGATCTTCGGCGCCGGGGCGGTGGAGGCCACGGTGTCCGGGCTGGGGGCCGAGGGGCATCTGTCGCTGTTGGGGGCCATGCTGGTGCTGGCCCTGCTGTTGGGTCCGCTGGCCTCCGCCATGGCCCTGCGGGTGTCCATGGAGTAGGCGCCCTGGCAATCGCCGGCGGCGGTCGGGGTCGCCCCGCCGGGGTGATTGAAACCGCCCCGACGAAAACTCGGGGGAACCTCGCCCGGCCGAGGGCATCAAAATAAAATGGTCGCGCCGCCGGCGATGGCCCCAGACATTCGGAAACCATCGCGCGCATGAGTTCACGCCTAATCAACTGGTTCAAATTCTCCTCGCCAGTCGCCTTTTATCCGCTGGCCGGTCGCCTGGGCGCCTGGTCCGGCTGGATCGCGGCCATTCTGATCGTGGTCGGGCTCTATATGAGCTTCTTCGTGGCCCCGACCGATTACAAGCAGGGCGAGGGCTACCGCATCATCTATGTGCATGTGCCGGCGGCCTGGATGTCGATGTTTATCTATGTCGTGATGGCCGGATGGGCCGGCATGGGGCTGGTGTTCAATACCCGGCTGTCGTCCATGATGGCCAGCGCGCTAGCCCCCACCGGGGCCCTGTTCGCCTTCCTGTCGCTGTGGACCGGGGCCTTTTGGGGCAAGCCCATGTGGGGCGCCTGGTGGGTGTGGGACGCGCGCCTCACCTCGGCGCTGATCCTGTTTTTCCTGTACCTGGGTTTTATGGCCTTGCAGGCCTCCATCGACGAACCCCGCCGTGCGGACCGCGCCGGGGCCATCCTGGCGCTGGTGGGCGTGGTCAACGTGCCCATCATCTATTACTCGGTGCAGTGGTGGAACACCCTGCACCAGGGCGCCACCATCAAAATGGGCGGCGGCGCCAGCATGGATCCGGTCATGCTGTGGACCATGCTGATCATGACCTTCGGCTTTTGGGCCTACGCCATTGCGGTGGCGATGATCCGGGTGCAGGCCATAATCCTGGAGCGCGAGAGGAACACCACCTGGGTCACCGAACTGGTCAAGGCCGGAGGCAAGGCATGAGGGAATTCTTCGCTATGGGGGGCTACGGCCTCTACGTTTGGGGCTCTTTCGGCGTCGCACTGGTGCTGATGGCGGCCGAGCCCCTGTTAGTCATTCATCGCCGACGCAGCGTTTGGCGGCGGTTGGCACGCATCGTCCGATTGCAGTCCGAGGAGACGAAATGAAAGCGCGGCATAAACGATTCACCCTGCTGGCGGCAGGCCTGGCTGGCCTCGGCCTCGCCACGGCGTTGGTGCTCAACGCCCTGGAAAACAACATGAGCTACTTTTTCGACGCCTCTCAGGTGGTGCAGGGCGAGGCCCCGGCGGGGCATGTGTTTCGCCTCGGCGGCCTGGTCAAGCCCGGCTCGCTGCAACGGGGCGAGGAATTGACGGTGCGCTTCATCGTCACCGATAACGCCGAGGAGGTGCCAGTGGCCTATACCGGCATCCTGCCCGACCTGTTCGACGAGGGCCAGGGCGTAATCGCCCAAGGCCGGCTCGGCTCGGACGGCGCCTTCGTGGCCGAGGAGGTGTTGGCCAAGCACGATGAGAACTACATGGCCCCCGAGGTGGCGGCCTCGATGAAGCAACAGCATGTCGAGGGCGTGCAGAACATGGCCCCAGAGGCGATGGTGCAATGATCCCCGAACTCGGACAATTCGCGCTGGTGCTGGCCCTGGTGCTGGCGCTGGTGCAGGCCACCCTGCCGGTGATCGGGGCGCATAAGGGCATCGCGCCCTGGATTGCGCTGGCCCGCCCCGTCGCCCAGGCCCAATTGCTGTTTGTGGTGGTGGCCTACCTGTGCCTCACCTATGCCTTCCTGGACAATGACTTCTCGGTCCGCTATGTGGCATCCAATTCCAACACTGAACTGCCGGTGCTGTATCAAATCTCCGGCGTGTGGGGCGCCCACGAGGGCTCGTTATTGTTTTGGGCTTTGACGCTTTCGATTTGGACCGGCGCGGTGACCCTGTTCAGCCGCAGCGTGCCCGCGGCCATGCTGGCGCGGGTGGTGGGCGTGATGGGCATGGTCAGTGTGGGCTTTTTGCTGTTCATGCTGTTCACCTCCAACCCCTTCGAGCGCCTGCCTAACCCGCCGCTGGATGGCCGCGACCTGAATCCCTTGTTACAGGATCCGGGCCTGGCGATCCATCCGCCGCTGCTCTACATGGGCTATGTGGGCTTTTCGGTGGCCTTCGCCTTCGCCATCGCCGCCATGCTGGGCGGACGCCTGGACGCGGCCTGGGCGCGCTGGTCGCGGCCCTGGACCAGCATCGCCTGGGTGTTTCTGACCCTGGGCATCGTGGTGGGCTCTTGGTGGGCCTATTACGAACTGGGCTGGGGCGGCTGGTGGTTTTGGGATCCGGTGGAAAACGCCTCCTTCCTGCCCTGGCTGGTGGGCACCGCGCTGATGCATTCCTTGGCGGCAACCGAAAAACGCGGGGCTTTCAAGGCCTGGACCGTGCTGCTGGCCATTTTCGCCTTTTCCTTGAGCCTGCTCGGCACCTTCCTGGTGCGCTCGGGCGTGCTCACCTCGGTGCATGCCTTCGCCACCGACCCCGAGCGCGGGGTGTTTATCCTGATCTTCCTCGCCCTGACAGTGGGCGGCTCCTTGCTGCTCTATTCCTGGCGTGCGGCGCAAATCCGTTCCACGGTGAGCTTCGACCTAGTGTCGCGGGAGACCGGGCTGCTGTTGAATAACGTGTTATTGGTCGTGGCCACCGGCGCCGTGCTGCTCGGCACCCTGTATCCGCTGATCACCGAGACCTTGAACTTGGGCAAGATCTCGGTGGGTCCGCCCTACTTCAATGCCGTTTTCGTGCCGTTGATGATTCCTTTGGTGCTGGCCATGGGCGTCGGGGCCATGGCCCGCTGGAAGCAGGACAGCGCGGCCAATTTGGTGCGCAAGCTGCGCACCCCCCTCGGCATCGCGCTGGTGCTGGGCCTGTTGACCCCGCTGCTCATGCCCTATTACCACCTGGGCGCGGCCCTGACCCTGTTTCTCGGGTTTTGGGTCACCCTGACCACCCTATGGTGGTTTCACGATCGGGCCGGCCACGGCAGCCTGTCCTCCGCCATCCGCACCACGCCTCGCGGCGGCTGGGGCATGGTCACCGGCCACCTGGGCATCGCGGTGTTCGTGATCGGCGCGGGGCTCACCTCCATCTATTCCTCAGAGAAGGACGTGCGCCTGGATCCCGGTCAAAGCTACGAACTGGGCGGCCACGAGTTTAAGTTCCTCGGCGTAGTGAGCGCCGAGGGCCCCAACTATAGCGCCGAGCGTGGCACGGTGGAGGCCTATAAAGGGGGCGATTTGGTCGCCACCCTGCACCCCGAAAAGCGGGTCTATCGGGTGCAGACCATGCCCATGACCGAGGCCGGCATCGACGCCGGGCTGTTCCGCGACCTGTTCGTGGCCCTCGGCGAGCCCTTGGGCCAAAGCGGGGCCTGGAGCCTGCGCCTGTATCACAAGCCCTTCGTGCGCTGGATTTGGTTCGGCGGTCTGTTCATGGCCCTGGGGGGCCTGATCGCCGCCACCGATCGGCGCTATTTCCAGGCGGCCCGACGGACGGTGAAGGCGGGGCCTGAAGCCGTCGCGGGGGCCGCATGAAGGCGCGCTTCCTGATCCCGCTGGGGGGCTTCGTGCTGTTAGTGATCCTGCTCGGCATCGGTCTCACCATGGACCCGCGGGACGTGCCCTCGGTGCTAATCGACAAACCGGCCCCCGGCTTCACCCTGCCCGATCTGCACAACCTGGAGCAGACGGTGAGTTCCGACGCCATGCAGGGCCAGGTCTGGCTGCTCAATGTTTGGGGGACTTGGTGCCCCGAATGCTGGCGCGAACACAGCTTTTTGATGTACCTGAAACAGCGCGAGGGCGTGCCCATCGTGGGCCTCGACTGGCGTGACGATGCGGCGGACGCCCGCCAGATGCTGGCCCAGGAGGGCGACCCCTTTCTGTTCGTGGGTTTCGACCCCGATAGCAAGGCGGTGATGGATTGGGGCGTTTACGGCGCCCCGGAGACCTTCCTGATCGACAAAAAAGGCATAATTCGCTGGAAGCACAAGGGCGGCCTCAACCCCGAGGTCTGGAGCAACGAACTCAAGCCGCTGATGCAACAATTGGAGAATGAGGCATGAGCAGACTCCTGACTGCGGTCTTTCTGCTGTTGATTTGCGTAGCCGCCGAGGGCGGCAAGGTGGAGGCCTACGCCTTTGATTCCGCCGCGGACGAGGCGCGCTACAAGCAATTGGTGGCGGAACTGCGCTGCCTGGTGTGCCAAAACCAGAACCTGCAAGACTCCAACGCCGAGCTGGCCCAGGACATGCGCCGCCAGACCTATGAAATGGTCTCCGCCGGCAAGAGCAATGAGCAAATCGTCACCTACATGGTGGATCGCTACGGCGACTTCGTGCTCTATCGCCCGCCGCTGAAATCCTCCACCTTTTTGCTCTGGGTCGGCCCCTTCATTTTGCTGCTGATCGGCCTCGGAGCGCTGCTCTGGGTGGTCCTGCGCATCAAACGCACCCCCGAACCCGAACTCACCACCGAGCAGCACGAACGCGCCCGCCAACTGCTGGAACAGGACGAGGACAAAAACCCGTGATCACCTTTTGGATTATCGCCGCGGCCATGTTAGCGGCCGCGCTGGGCATGCTTGCGCCCGCATTACTGCGCAAGCGTGAGCTGGCGGTCGATGACCGCAACCAACAAAACGTGGCCATTGCCCGTGAACGCATTCAGGACTTGGAGGCCGAACACGCCGCCGGCCGAATCGACGATGCGGCCTTCGAGCAGACTAAGCAGGAGCTGGAGCAGACCCTGCTGGCGGACATCGAGGAGGTCGAGGCGGTTCAACCCAAGGCCGTGCCCGCCGCCGGCAAGGCGGCCATGGCCGGGGCGGCGGTGCTGGTCCCGTTGTTCACCGTGGCGGTCTACTTCCATCTCGGCGAACCCGAACTGGCCGACAAAGATATCGAAGAACTGCGCAGCGCCGCCGCCCAGGCCCAGGGCGCGCCCAATATGACCATGGAGGAGGCCATCGCCCGGCTGGAGCAAAGCCTGGCGGCAGAGCCCGAGAACCCGGAGGGCTGGTTCATGCTCGGCCGCACCCGCATGGCGCTGCAAGAGTATGGCAAGGCCGTGGCCGCTTTCGAAAAGGCCCACGACCAACTGCCCGAAGAGCCAGCGGTGATGGTGGCCCTGGCCGACGCCCTGACCATGGTCAATGGCGGTAGTTTGCTCGGCCGCCCGGCCGAGTTGGTGACGCAGGCCCTGGAAAGAGTCCCCGAAGATCCCACTGCCCTCTGGCTCGGCGGCATGGCCGCCCAGGAGCAAGGCAAATCCGAGCTGGCCCTGAAGCGTTGGAACACCCTGCGCCCCCTGCTCGCGGACCAGCCGGATTCCCTGCAACAGCTCGACCAAATGATCGCCGAGGTCCGAATGGAACTCGGCTTGGCCGCCGCCGAACCCGCGTCCCAACCCGAGGCCTCGGCGCCAGCCGCCGGCGGCGCCATCCGGGTCCAGGTCAGCGTGGCCCCGGAATTCGCGGACCAATTCGGCCCCGACGAGACCCTGTTCGTGTTCGCCCGCGCCGTCAACGGCCCCCGCTTCCCGCTGGCCGTGGTGCGCAAGAGCGCCGGCGACCTTCCGGTCGAGGTCACCCTCGACGACTCCCAGGCCATGCAGGCGGACGCCGGCCTCTCCAGCTTCCCGCAGGTGCAGATCGGGGCCCGCATCTCCCGCAGCGGCAACGCCATCGCCGCCAGCGGCGACCTGATCGGCGAGACCGAGCCCCTGGTGGTGGCCGAAACCGACCAGGCAGAGGTCGTGATCAACGGCCGGGTGGAGTAACCCTGCGGGCTAGCGCGCCGACGCGCAAATAGCCGAAACAACGGCTTTTAGGAACGCAGAGGGCGCAAAGGACCGCAGAGAGCGCAACGGCAGGAAAGGGGAGGCAGGAAAGGGGAGGCAGAAGAACGGTAGGGGGACACCCATGATTTCCTGTAAAGAAAAGGGAAGAAAAAGGCACCGGTAGCGGCACCGGTAGGGCGGCACCGGTAGGGGCACCGGTAGGGGACACCGGTAGGGGACACCCAATCACCGGTAGCCACGGTAGGGGACACCCAAATTGACCCAAATTGACTGGTCCCCAGGCTCTGCCTGGGAACCAATGAACTCTCCTGAAGAACGGACGAAAATATGGGTGTCCCTAACTCTCTGCCTGGGAACCAATGAACTCTCCTGAAGAACGGACGAAATTATGGGTGTCCCTAACTCTTCTTTCTAACTCTTCTTTTTGCGGCAAGCGAGGCAACGGCAGAGGCAACGGTAGGGGACAACGACAGGGGAAACGACAGGAAACGACAGGGGAAAAACGACGGAAGAAAACGGAGAAAACGGGACACCCATGGGAAGAAAACGGGAAGAAAACGGGACACCCATGATTTCCTGTTTTAGGCGAGTGAAGCCCCAAGGCCAAGCCCAGCCAAAGCCTCAACCCCCATAACCACCCCCCAACGGAGGTTTCGAGTGAACAACGGTAGGCAACGGTAGGGGAAACGGTAGGGCGGTAGGGGACACCCAAATTGACTCCCAAATTGACTGGTCCCCAGGCTCTGCCTGGGAACCAATGAACTCTCCTGAAGAACGGACGAAAATATGGGTGTCTTTAACTCTTTCTTAACTCTTTAACTCTTTCCCTAACTCTCTCCGGCGCTTTGGCGCCGCCGGGCCTCACCATGCGCCCCGGCTGAAGCCTCGGGTAACCTCCGCGGGGCATTTGCACCGGCGGAGGGTTCGGCAACGATAGGGGCAACGATAGGGGACACCCAAGTTGACTGGTCCCCAGGCTCTACCTGGGAACGAGTGAACTCTCCTGAAGAACGGACGAAAATATGGGTGTCCCTAACTCTGACTAACTCTGCTAACTCTGATTTTGTCCTCTAGCGCGGAGATGCCCAGTTGGCGTTGCTTGCCGTCTTCCTTGTCGATGCTCACCCGTTTGACCGGTTGCGCCTTGTAACGCTGCTCTTTGAGACGTTGGTGGAGGTCTTTGAGGTGGCCTCCGAGGTCTTCCATGTAGTCTCTCCAGGTGACCCGGTCAACGCCCGCCGCTGCGTTTCTACGCAGATGCCAGAAGGCTTCTTCCAGCAGGCCGACGTCTATCAGGTGCGCCAGGTTGGTGTACACCCGGTCGGGGTCTTCTTCGATTTCCTTCGCTATCCGCTGAACGTGCGGTGACAGGATTGGTATGCTCAAGTCATTCTCCTCTTTTCGTTTCAACGGTTCGTTTGGTCCGGCGTTATAATTGTTGTTATCGCCCCTTCCCTCCAGCGGCTCCCTTGGACTTCGGTTCGCCGCCTTCGTCGGTACTATGGGCCGCTACGACTTCTGATCTCCGTCTCTCGTGCTTCGGTTCTTAACCTTGCAGGTCGATACCTGATCCTGACATTGCTTTTCGCTCCCATCTCGCCAATGCCCTCGCGATGGGCCGGGGTCTTGTATACCGGTGGTCCCCGTCCGGTTTTTCGGATCAGGAGAGTATCAGATCTCTCAAGTTCCTGAGCTACCCTTGTCGATACATGCCCTGCTCTCAGACCCCGCCAAGCCTCTAAGGGATACCGTCGCCGCTCCCCTAAAGTGCTGCCTTCCGACCGTGGGACGTCGTCGGCGCTTGGGACTCTACGCTCATTTCGTGGCTCTATTACACGGCCTATATCTGCGCTTCATCCGGCTTCGTGCTCAGGTCGCCCCGATTGTTCACGCGGATGTCGCTTCCGGCCCGCCGACGGGCTTTGGCCGGATGGGAATTGCCTTGCGGCTCACCCATTGGGTAACGATGATAAGTTTCATTCCTGCTTCGCAGGCACAATCCCCCTATCTCAGGCTTAACTTGACACACCCCAGGCGGAGCCTGGGAACGAGTGAAAACAACTTGACTGGTCCCCAGGCTCTGCCTGGGAACGGATGGGAACCGGACACCCCTGTTTTCCCCATGTCTTCAGTTTTCGGCCGAAGAACGGATGGAAATTTGGGTGTTCCTAACTCTTCGCTAACTCTTCCGGGTGTCCCTAACTCTTCCTAACTCCTTCTTTATGCGATTTTTATAGGGTTTTGGGTCGGGGCCAATCTTACAACCGGTCCCGCCCATGGAATAACAGGCTCGGGGGGTTTTCTGGATCGACTTGCACGCGGGTGAAATGGGCGTTGTCTACTTTGATGCGAAACATGGCCCGCGGGGGGATTTGCAGGATGCGGGAGATTACCGCGCGAATCACGCCGGCATGCACCACCAGCAGGATGTGCTGGCCGCGGTGGGCTTGGCAGGCGGCGTCGAAGCCGGCGGTGACGCGGCCGATGAAGCCGGTGATGGGTTCGGCGCCGATGGGGCGGTGGCTGATGGGGTCTTGATAGAAGCGCTTGTAGAGGGTGGCGTCTTTTTCGATCAGTTGTTCGCGGGTCTGGCCTTCCCAGGCCCCGAAACCGACCTCTTGCAGGCGTTCGTCGATCTCGATGGGCAGGGTCAGGCGGTCGGCCAGTTCTTCGGCGAAACCGCGGCAGCGGCTGAGCGGCGAGCTGACGATGGCCTCCCAGGGGGGGGGGTCGCCAGCGGCGGCGTTGCGCATTTGCTCCCAGCCGTGTTCGCTCAGGGGATCGTCCATTTTGCCGCGGTAGCGACGGCCGCCCACGGGTTCGCCGTGGCGCAGCAGGTCGACCAGGGTGGGGGCCTGTCCTTTAGGGGTTGCTCGCATGGCTGCGGTTTCCGTCTGGTGTCGAGGGTGCGGCGCGCAGTTCGTGGCGGAAGCGCGCCCAGTCGAAGGCCGGACCGGGGTCGGTCTTGCGCCCCGGCGCGATGTCGGCATGGCCCACGATGCGCCCCGGGGTGATGGCCGGGTATGCGGCCATGATACACCGGCCGAGGGTTTGCAGGGAGCCGTATTGGGCATCGGCATAGGGGGTTTGGTCGGTCCCCTCCAGCTCGATGCCGATGGAGTAGTCGTTACAGGCCGGGCGGCCGCCGAAACAGGACGCGCCAGCGTGCCATGCGCGTGCGGTCAAGGGCGCATACTGGGTCACTGCGCCGTCGCGGCGCACCAGCAGGTGGGCCGAGACCCGCAGTTGGGCGATGCCTTTGAAGTACGCATGCGCGTGCGGGTCGAGCCGCCCCAGGAACAGGTGGTCGATCCAGGGGCCGCCGAATTCCCCCGGCGGCAGGCTGATGTTGTGGATCACCAGCAGCTCCGGCGGGGTATCCGGCGGCCGGGCGTCACAGTGGGGCGATTGCAGGCGCCGCACCGGGTCGAGCCAGCCGGAGGCATCTAGCCTTATGGCGTCCACAGGCCTTTGGGCGTCCGGTTGGTCAATGAGGTCACGCCCGCCGCCGCACGCTTGGCGGTTACCGGGGTTGGGGTTTTTTCGGATCGACTGTTCACAAGGGGTGAACATACCGCAGACGGGGCGGTTTGTTAACCACGAATCGGGGTTTTCGGGGCCGAATCGTCGTCGATCCGCCCCCCGCGGCCGATTTCGCCCGCACTAGAGCCGCTGCGGCGACAGAGGAGATTGCGGCTGTGCCGACTCCTGCGGGGGTTATCGATACCATTCATTTGATATTTCATTTGCACCGCGTCCCTTTTGGGGATACTTTTCGGTTTGTATCCTAACGCTACGCAAAGATCCCCGGAGGGGAGCATGTTTCGCAAGATCCTGATCGCCAACCGCGGCGAGATCGCGGTGCGCATCATACGCGCCTGCGCCGAGATGGGCATCCGCTCGGTGGCCATCTACTCGGACGCCGACCGCTATTCGCTGCATGTGAAGAAGGCGGACGAGGCCTACAGCCTGGGCGCCGACCCGCTGGCGGGCTATCTCAACGTCTACCGCATCGTCAACCTGGCCATGGCCACCGGCTGCGACGCCATCCACCCGGGCTATGGCTTTCTGTCCGAAAACCCGGAGCTTGCCGAGGCCGCGCGCAAGCGCGGCATCGCCTTCATCGGCCCCACGCCCGAGGTGATTCGCCAAATGGGCGACAAGACCGAGGCCCGCTTCGCCATGCAGCGCGCCGGGGTGCCGGTGACGCCGGGCTCGGACGGCAACATGGACAGCGAGGAGCACGCCCTGGAGGTGGCCGAGGAGCTGGGCTACCCGGTGATGCTGAAGGCCACCTCGGGCGGCGGCGGGCGCGGCATTCGCCGTTGCGATTCGGCCAAGGAGCTGCGCCAGAACTACGAGCGGGTGATCTCCGAGGCCACCAAGGCCTTCGGCCGCGCCGAGGTGTTTCTGGAAAAGGCCATCGTGAACCCGCGCCATATCGAGGTGCAGGTGCTGGCCGACGAGCACGGCAACGCCATCCACCTTTACGAGCGCGACTGCTCGATTCAGCGGCGCAATCAGAAGCTGATCGAGATCGCCCCGTCGCCGCAACTGGACGAGGCCCAGCGCCAATACATCGGCGGCCTGGCGGTGATCGCGGCCAAGGCCGTGGGCTACACCAACGCCGGCACCGTGGAATTCCTGATGGACCACCGGGGGCTGTTCTTTTTCATGGAGATGAACACCCGGGTGCAGGTGGAGCACACCGTTAGCGAGACCATTACCGGGGTGGACATCGTGGAGGAACAGATTCGCATCGCCGCCGGCATGCGGCTGCGCTTTCGCCAGGACGAGATCCAGCGCCGCGGCTTCGCCATTCAGTTCCGCATTAACGCCGAAGACCCCAAGAACAACTTCCTGCCGAGCTTCGGCCGCATTTCCCGTTACTACGCCCCGGGCGGCCCCGGGGTGCGCACCGACGCCGCCATCTACACCGGCTATACGGTGCCGCCCTACTACGACTCCATGCTGGCCAAGGTGATCGTTTGGGCCCTGACCTGGGAGGACGCGGTCAAGCGCGGCGAGCGCGCCCTGCGCGACATGGGGGTGTTCGGCATTCGCACCACCATCCCCTTTTATCTCTCCATTCTGCGTAACGAAGAGTTCCGCAGCGGGGGCTTTAACACCAGTTTCATCGAGACTCACCCCGAGCTGGTGAACTACACCAGCATGCGCCGGCGCGAAGACCTGGCGGCGGTATTGGCGGCGGCCCTGGCGGCCCACGCCGGTCTCTGATCCCGGATTCGAGAGGACCCATTTCATGCCCAAGGTTCACATTACCGACCTCACCCTGCGCGACGGCCATCAATCCCTGATCGCCACCCGTATGCGCACCGAGGACATGCTGCCTATCTGCCCCAAGCTGGACGCCATCGGCTTCTGGTCGCTGGAGTGCTGGGGCGGCGCCACCTTCGACGCCTGCGTGCGCTTCCTGCGCGAAGACCCCTGGGTGCGCCTGCGCAAGCTGCGCGAGGCCCTGCCCAACACCCGCTTGCAGATGCTGTTGCGCGGCCAAAACCTGCTGGGCTATCGCCATTACTCGGACGACGTGGTGCGCGCCTTCGTGGCCCGCGCCGCCGACAACGGCATGGACGTATTCCGCATCTTCGACGCACTGAATGACGTGCGCAACCTCCAGACCGCCATCGAGGCGGTGAATAAGGCCGGCAAGCACGCCCAGGGCGCCATCAGCTACACCACCAGCCCGGTGCATGGCATCGACGCCTTCGTCAACCAGGCCAAGGAGTTGGCGCGCATGGGCTGCGCCTCGGTGGTGGTCAAGGACATGGCCGGGCTGCTCACCCCCTACCACTCCGCCGAGCTGTTCAAGGCCCTGCGCGACGCCATTGATCTACCGCTGCAACTGCACACCCACGCCACCGCCGGGCTGGCCGAGATGTGCCACTTAAAGGCCATCGAAAACGGCTGCGAGCATATCGATACCGCGGTCTCCGCCTTCGCCGGCGGCACCAGCCACGCCCCCACCGAGAGCATGGTGGCGGCCTTGCACGGCACCGAACACGACTCGGGCCTGGACCTGGAGGCCATTCAACAGGTGGGCGTCTACTTCCACCAGGTGCGCAAGAAGTACCATCAATACGAGAGCACCTTCACCGGCGTGGACACCCGGGTGCAGGTGAACCAGGTGCCCGGCGGTATGATCTCCAACCTGGCCAACCAGCTCAAGGAACAAAACGCACTGGACCGCATGGCCGAGGTGCTGGCGGAGATCCCCTCGGTGCGCAAGGACCTGGGCTACCCGCCGCTGGTCACCCCCACCTCGCAAATCGTGGGCACCCAGGCGGTGCTTAACGTGCTCACCGGCAAGCGCTATCAGAGCATCACCAACGAGGTGAAGCGCTACCTCCAGGGCGGCTACGGCAAGGCCCCGGCCACGGTGAACCCGACCCTGCAACAAGAGGCCGTGGGTAAGGAGGACCTGATCGAGTGCCGCCCGGCGGACCAGCTCAAGCCGGAACTCGACCGCCTGCGCGGAGAGATTAACGGCCTAGCCGAATCCGAGGAGGACGTGCTCACCTACGCCATGTTCCCCGAGGTGGCCAAGCTCTACCTGGAGCAGCGCAGGTCCGGCACCCTGCAACCCGAGGTGCTCGAAACCCCCTCCGAGGGCGGCGACGCGGTCAAGACCGCGCCCACCGAGTTTAATGTGGTGCTGCACGGCGAGAACTACCATATCAAGGTCACCGGCGCCGGCCCCAAGGAACAGGCCGGCCGTCACTTCTACTTCAGCGTAGACGGCATCCCGGAAGAGATGATCGTGGAGACCCTGGACGAAATCGTCCTCGGCGGCGGCACCCAGGGCGCGGTCAAAGAGGCCATCGCCGGCAAACGCCCCAAGCCCAGCAAGGAGGGCCACGTCGGCACCACCATGCCCGGCAACATCGTGGACGTACTGGTCAAGGAAGGCGATCAAGTTGAGGCCGGCCAGGCCGTGCTGATCACCGAGGCCATGAAGATGGAAACCGAAATCCAGGCCCCCATCGCCGGCGCCGTCATCCAGGTGCTGGTGGCCAAGGGCGACTCGGTGAACCCCAACGAGGTGCTAATCGAGATCGAGCCCTGACTGGCAACACTGGAGCACAGCCCGCGGGCTGTGCTCCAGTGGCTAGGCGAGGCTTCGGCGCTGGACAGGCATCCCCACGCCGGGGCGCGACAACAAGCAAGCAAAAACCGCCTCCGCGCGCTCTGCGGTCCTCGGTACCCTCTGCGTTCCTGTGTGGCGTTGTTTCCGTTAGTTGTGCGCAGGCCTACTACTCGCTCTCTTGCACCCATTCAACCGGTTTGAAGCCTTCGTCATTGAGCACCGAGATGGAGTCCCCGTTCTGGGCCAGGACGAACAGCCCCTTGCGGTAGGCGTAACGTCCTACTTCTTTGGGCAGCACCATCGCGGCGACGGCGCCGAAGACGCGCAATCCCTTGTAATGGGGGAAGCCCCGATGGAAGTTGCGCAGCCGGTCGATGTGTTGATCGACATCCGCCTGGGTGAGCTTGCTCTTCACTTCGATAGCGACGATGTCCGTATCATTGACCACCAGCAGATCGATCTCCATTTCCAACTCGCCACGCTCCGTCTCTACGTCACGGTGGACCTCGTGGACATCAATGCCGCGTTCGCGAAACAATCGCACCGCCGCCGGGCGCACCATCTCCTCGACAAACTCCCCCAGTCGATTGCTGAATTCACCCCACTGCTTGTCCCATCTGCTGGTGATCTCTTGTAGGCGTCGATCGGTCTCCTTCATCTGCCGATCGGTCTCCTCCATTTGCCGGCCGGTCTGCTTAATCTGCTGGTCGGTCTCCTTCATGCGCCGATCAGTCTCGGCGAACATCCTCCAAATGTCATCCGCGCTCAATGGGGCAGTCATCGGTTATGCGCTCCTGTGTTGTTTCGTCGAAAATGTGTTGAGGATGCAAAACTTATCAGATTTCGACATACCTTTTCCCGCGGGAGCAGGCGCAAGGCGGCGATCAGTTTTCCGGCAATCACATGGCCAGGCCAGGCTGGCACATAACCGTTCACGCCCCGCCTATTTCGCGCCCTCAGCCCTGCACCCCCCCGGCGGGAGAGGGAGTTTTTCGGGTGGGTATGACCGATTACGCTGGCCCCGTCATGGCCTAAATCCGCCCATCGATAGACTCATGGCGAATCACGCCCCTTACGGGCTTCCGGCCAGTCCCAGGGTTCGAGCAGGGCGTTGGATTCCAGACTCCAAGGGGCAACCTCTTCATAGCCGTAGCTGAGTGGCGTGTCGGAACGGTAACCCGTCTCGGTGGCCAGAAAGCGGGCGATGAAGCCTGCAACCGCCTCGATGGTCAGGAAAGGGACATCAATCACCGCCTCCAGCCCCATGCCGAATGCGTAATCCCCATGCAGGGTCCAGCATTCGAACACCTGCACGGTACGGGCCTCGGCCAAGCGCGGGAGCGCCCGCTCGATCCACTCACGCCGGGTCAGGCCATCCAGTTCCGGGTAGCGCAGCGGCTCGTAGTCGTAGATCCAGTGTTTGGTTTTCGGATCGCGGCGGCCCCGACTGAGGAAGTCCGGTTCGCGACCCGGGGCCAATTGCAACGAGGCCTCCCAGGCGAGTTCGTCCACTTTCTCCCGATAGTCGTAGCGCGTGGTGCGCAGGGTGGCGTTGTAGAACAGCGGCGGGCGGGGACTGAGGAATAGGATGTCCGCCCAGCCGTTTTCGCCGTGGAGGTAATCCTGGGTGTAGAACCGGCCTCCCAGCACCGGCGCGGCCCGCCGAATTTGGTTGCGGGCGCGGATGAACTGGTCCTTCTGGCGATGGCGGGGGAGATCGACGAAGTGGGTCCAGCGGGAGCGTTTGCGCATGGAAGTGGCCTCGGACGGGGTGGAGGACGGAGTTTGGCTAAAGCAGATAGGGCGCCAGCGGATCGCGCCCCTCTTGGTCGCCGCGGACGAATACCTCCGCCGGGTCCTCCCCGAGCACTTCTTCCAGCACATCCAGCGGATCATCACCCCGCTCCAGGCGCTCGGTGTAGTCGCCGGAAAAGCGGAGAATCCCCTTCGGTTCTGCGGTCCGAATGCGCCGTACCTCGGCGAGGGCGGCTTGCGCGTAATGGATGCGCCGCATGAGCGCATCCACCCGCGCCTGCTTGTCCGAGAGTGCCAGAACCAGTCGATTCAGCAGGCGAGCCGAGTCCTCCCACCTCTCGCCCAACTCGCGAATACGCCGCAACGCCGCCTCCAACGAGACCTCGCCCTCTTCGACCTCGCAATCCACGAACACCCCGTGGGCGATGACGAGAAAGACCGAAAAGCGGCGCACCTGCTCCTCATCGCGCCAGGTGTGCTCGCCCTCGGCGTCGAAGCCCGCATGATCGAGATAGACCCGGATACCAGCCTCCGCACCACTCACCACATCGCCCTGGCGATAGTGCTCCAGCACGCAGTCGAACCGCTTGGACTGAAGCTCTATGCTTTTCCCCGCGATTTCGACGTAAAACGAATCGAACATTCCCATTGTTTACAGCCTGTAAATACGTCGTCGGTGAAGGGCACGGCACAGATAGGGCGCGACCGAAACAAATGACCGAGGGGCGCCTTCGGCCATCCTACCCGCATGCCTCGGGCGGCGGAGCCGCCCAAACCAGATTCCCAGGCAGGGCCTGGGAACCAAGAAATGGGGTGCAGTCCTCGGGGTGTGCGGGTTTGCGGTCACGCGCACGCCAAGGCGTGTACTCCGGGCGGGTCGCGCTTTGCGGCTCGACCCTGAACCGGGGCGATCAAACGTCGAGGTTTTCCACCGTCAGTGCGTTGCGTTCGATGAATTCGCGGCGGGGTTCCACTTGATCGCCCATTAGGGTGGTGAAGATTTCGTCGGCGCCTACGGCGTCTTCGATGTTCACCCGCAGCAGGCGGCGGTTTTCGGGGTCCATGGTGGTTTCCCAGAGTTGGGCCGGGTTCATTTCACCCAGGCCCTTGTAGCGCTGGACGTGCAGGCCGCGCTTGGCCTCTTCCATGAGCCATTCCACCATTTCATTAAAGTAGCGGATGTCCTTGCGCTTTTCGCCGCGGCTGACGTAGGCCCCCTCGCCGAGCAGGCTTTGCAGTTCCTGGCCAAGCTCGCTAATGCGACGGTAGTCGTTGCCTTTGAAGAATTCGACTGGGATCAATACCTCGGTATCGATACCGTGATTTCGATGCACCAGCCGAATGCTCGCCGCATGGGCCTCGGTGGCATCCAGGCGCTCCAGCAGGTATTGGTCGGATAGCCTGCGTTCGGCGTTCATGCGACCGGCATAGTCTTCCAGCCAGTGGTTCACCGCCGCCGGGTCTTCGAGGATGGCGGCGGTTAGGGTGGGAATAAACAGCAGCTTCTTCATAAAGGCCGCGTCGTAGCGACGGCCCAGGCGGTCGATGGTGGCGGTGACCTGAAGGTATCGCCGCATCAGGGATTCGATGAAATCCGGGGCCACCGCGGGGGCATCGGCGGTCACATGCAGCTCGGCCCCATTCAGGGCGCTTTGCAGCAGGTGTTCCTTGAGTTCGGTTTCGTCCTTGAGATAGTCCTCCTGCTTGCCTTTCTTCACCTTGTACAGCGGCGGCTGGGCGATGTAGATATGACCGCGCTCGATCAACTCGGGCATTTGGCGGTAAAAGAAGGTGAGCAGCAGGGTGCGGATATGGGCGCCATCGACGTCCGCATCGGTCATAATAATGATCCGGTGGTAGCGCAGTTTGTCGGGGTTGAACTCCTCCCGCCCGATGCCGCAGCCGAGGGCGGTGATCAGGGTGCCGACCTCGGCCGAGGAAAGCATTTTATCGAAGCGGGCCTTTTCTACGTTCAGGATCTTGCCCTTCAGCGGCAGGATGGCCTGCGAGCGGCGATCGCGCCCCTGCTTGGCGGAACCGCCGGCGGAGTCGCCCTCGACCAGGTAAAGCTCGGATTGCGCCGGATCCTTCTCCTGACAGTCCGCAAGCTTGCCCGGCAGCCCGGCGATGTCCAGCACGCCCTTGCGCCGGGTCATCTCCCGGGCCTTGCGCGCCGCCTCGCGGGCGCGGGCGGCCTCGATCATCTTGCCGGCGATGGTCTTCGCATCACTGGGGTTTTCTTGCAGAAATTCGGTCAGGTGCTCCGCCAACAAGCCTTCCACCACGCCGCGCACCTCGGAGGACACCAGCTTTTCCTTGGTTTGGGAGGAAAACTTGGGGTCCGGCACCTTTACCGAAAGCACCGCGGTCAGGCCTTCGCGGGCATCGTCGCCGCTGGTGTTGATCTTCTGCTTCTTGTTTAGCCCCTCGGCCTCGATATAGTTGTTCAGGCAGCGGGTGAGGCCGGCGCGAAAACCGGCCAGGTGGGTGCCGCCGTCGCGCTGGGGGATGTTGTTGGTGTAGCAGAAGATGTTTTCCTGAAAGGATTCATTCCACTGCAAGGCCAGCTCAACCGTGACCTCGGAACGCTCGGCGGTGAAGTACACGACCTTGTCATGCACCGGGGTCTTTTTGCGGCTCAGGTGTTCCACGAAGGCGCGAATGCCGCCCTCGTACTCGAACACGTCTTCCCGATCCGTGGCCTCTTCCCGCAGCACGATGCGGACGCCGGAGTTCAGAAACGAAAGCTCGCGCAGGCGCTTGGCCAGCAGGTCGTAGTGAAACTCGATATTGGTAAAGGTTTCGGCGCTGGGCATGAAGGTGATTTGGGTGCCCGTGGCGTCGGAATCAGCCACCGCTTGCAACTGCGTAATGGGTTCGCCGTAGGCGTATTCCTGGTGGTGGAGCTTGCCTTCGCGGGCGATCGAGAGGATCAGGCGCTCTGACAGGGCGTTGACCACGGATATGCCGACGCCGTGCAGGCCGCCAGAGACCTTGTACGAGTTGTCGTCGAACTTACCGCCAGCGTGCAGAACGGTCATTATGACCTCGGCGGCCGAGCGGTTTTCCTCGGCATGCAGATCCACCGGGATGCCGCGGCCGTTGTCCTCGACCGTAATCGACTGATCGGCATGGATGATTACGGTGATTTCGGTGCAGTGGCCTGCTAAGGCCTCATCGATGGAATTGTCCACCACCTCGAACACCATGTGGTGCAGGCCGGTGCCGTCATCCGTATCACCGATGTACATCCCCGGGCGCTTGCGGACCGCGTCCAACCCTTTCAGGACCTTAATGTTCGAGGAATCGTAACTCATGAAAAAACTCCGTGGCGAAGAGAGCCTATTGTACTACAGTCGCCCCCTTAGGGTGTGATTCGGTGTTCGAGCGCGTCCCCGGCGAGCAACGCGGGTTCAGGGGCGATCGAGGTGACGAAGACTTGGGCGGGGTTTTGGAGCAGCAATTCGCTGACCTGGGTCCTGTGGGTCGAATCGAGTTCCGAGAAGGGATCATCCAAGAGAAAGATCGGGGAGGCCGGGTCTTGTTGATCGGCGGCGGTGATGATGTCGGCGGCGGCGAGCATAAGGGAAAAGACCAAAAGCTTTTTTTGGCCCCTAGAGAGGATCCGATCTGCAGGCTTGGCCATGGCCCGAACGGCCACGTCACAGCGCTGTGGGCCGTAAAACGTAAAGCCGCGCTCCAGGTCGGTTGCAAGACCGGCTTGCAGCAGCTCGGCCAGGGGCCGATTCTCGGACCAGCCAGGCTTCAGGTCCAGGGTAATCGCGGGTAAACGAAACAAGGGAAGATAGTGGTGCAAGCGCCCCATGACGCGCGTCAGCAGGGCGGAGCGGATGGCCGTAATGCGGGCGGAGAGGTCGGTAAAGGACTCGGTCCAAACCGGCAGGGAGCCCGGATCGGTGCGCAGGGCGTGGTTTCGTTGCTGGAGCACCCGTTGAAAGCGGGTCAGGAGTTCGTGATGGGTTGGTTCCACGTGGAACATACACCAATCGAGGAACCGTCGCCGAATCTCAGGGCCGGCATCCAGCAACTGGTGCGATTCGGGCGTGAACAAAATCAACGGCAGCGCGCGCGCCGCTTGGGAAACCTTTCGCACCACAACCCCATCCATCTTTAGACGTGTTTGACCGTGGCGCCGCTCGGCGCCGATCAGGAACTGCCTACCGCCGCAATCCAATCGCCCAAACACGCCCCCTGTCTCCTTGCCCCGGGTCACCAAGGACCCGGCCCGCTTCTCCCGAAAGGAACGCCCGCGTCCGAGGAGATAGATCGCCTCCAGCACCGTGGTCTTGCCGACGCCATTGTCGCCGGTGACGAGGTTCACCCCGGCCTGGGGCGCCAGCTCCAGTTCACACAGGTTTCTTAGATGGGTTAGCCTCAGTTGCACCAGGTGCGCGGACACGGGGGCCTACAAACGCATCGGCATAATCACATAACGGCTCTGTTCCGACTCCTCGGACGATATCAGGCTGCTGGTGTTGGCATTCGCCAGTTGAATCCTGACCCGCTCCGTCTTGATCACGCCGAGCACTTCGAGCATATAACCCACGTTGAAGCCGATGGACAGCTCATCACCCTCATACTCCACCTCCACTTCATCCTCGGCCTCCTCCTGTTCCGGATTGTGGGCCTCCAGCCTCAACATTTGGGGTTGGAGGTGGAAATTGATTCCGCGGTATTTCTCGTTGGACAGAATCGAAGTCCGTTGCAGGGCCTGGCGCAGCACCTCCCGTTCCACCAGCACTACCTTGTCCGTGGAGCGGGGGATCACCCGCTGATAGTCCGGGAACTTGCCATCGATCAGCTTGCTGGTGAAGAGCATCGTGCCGAGGTGCATGCGAACGTGATTCACACCCGCCTCCACCTCTACGGTTTTCGCCTGCTCTTCGGTGAGCATGCGATATAGCTCCAACACCGCCTTGCGCGGAATCAGGATCTGTAGGTTCTCTGATTCCTGTAGGTCGCACTCGGCCTCCGACACCGCCAGCCGATGCCCGTCGGTGGCCACCGTGCGCACGGTCTTGGCATCCACCTCCAGCAGCATGCCATTTAAATAGTAGCGCACGTCCTGTTGCGCCATAGCGAACTGGGTTCGTTCGAACAGCTCCTTCAGCACCAACCGATCGAGCGCAAACCGGTGGGTGGTGGCCGAGGGCTCGATGGACGGGTAGTCCCTGGCGGGCAAGACCCCGAGCGAGAATTTAGAACGCCCGGAGCGGATCTTGGCCTTTTCGCCGTCGATTTCGACCTCGATGCGGGCGCCGTCCGGCAGCGCGCGGCAGATTTCAGTGATCTTCTTGCCGGGAATCGTGAACTCACAGTCGCCACTCCCTGCGGCGGCTACCGTGACGCGAAGCTCTTGCTCCATATCCGTGGCAAGGATCGTCAAACGCTCGTTCTCCACCCGAAACATTACGTTCGAGAGGATCGGGAGGGTCTGTTTCTTGTCGATCACACCGCCGACGAGCAATAGGGGCGTCAGGATGTCTTCACGGTTGATCGAAATCTGCATAAGCCAGCCTCTGTTATTAGTAAAAATACTAAATATACACTTGTTGTTATTATAAGGCACAGGGTCAACTGTGGAAAACCAAAATTTCCCTCTTATAAACAACGAGTTGTTGGATAAATCCCGAATCGAAACCCGGTGGATCCCGGCTCAGCAAGCTGGGGATCAACGGTGGATAACCCGAGCCCGGATTCACGGGCCAAAACCGCGCACAGGTTATCCACAGCAAGCAGGACGCCACTTTAACAGGTTGTTAGGCCCCTCTTCGACCTTTGGTTTCCGCAGATTTAGCCATTGCCCGAAGTCTACAACCGGCGCGGGGTCTGTCAGGCGCCCCGAAAGCCCCGTGCAGCTTGTGGGTTAGAGGACGAACCACCCCCGCAACCTGCACGCGGTCACCAGGCGCGAGGCGATGTTACAGCGCTGACCCTCGATCCAGCCCCAACGGTCAAACCGGTTGGATACCAACCCCTTCTCTGAGTCTGGTTTAGTGCGTCTAGTACGGCTGCGCACAAATAACGGAAACAATGGCTCCTAGGAACGCAGAGGGTGCCGAGGACCGCAGAGCGCGCGCGGAGGTGTTTTGCTCGGTTGCGTCCGCGCGGCGCTCCAGCGCCGCCTGGAGGACAGCCCTCGGGCTGTGCGGGTTTCCGGTTATGCGCCCGGGCCAAGGCGTGTACGCACTGAGCCCGCTGGCATGCAGGGGCTGGCAAGCGAAGTGTATTCGCTGCTAAAACGCCGGATGCCGGGGGCGCGGCACTGATCCGTTCAATCGAAACGCCTTTCTGCCCCGCTGCGGGTGTCCGTGTGCTCTGCGTGCCGAGGGCGCCTAGGTTGTTCCCGATACTTAGGCGCAGTTGTACGAGTAGGCCTCCCCGTATCGACGCCTAGGCACGCAGAGGGCACAGCGCGCGCGGAGGCGGTCTTGCTGGCGGGGGGCCACAGCCCCGCCTAGGCGCCTGCGGTACAGCCCACGGGCTGTGCGGGGCTCCTTCAGCCTTAATCGAAACCCCCGCTGCGGTTCTTCTCGTGCTCTGCGTTCCGAGGGCGCTTGGGTTTTGGCCGAAACCCTGGCGCAACTGGACCAGGGGGGCTGGGTAACCCCTAGCCGGTCGTCTGGGGTGCCTGTGCGTTTGCTAATAATAAATAAGATATATATCTACTTATTGTTATTATTAGGCCGTAGCGTTTCTGTGGAGAACTTTATATTTGAGTTCTTAAACAGAGACTTAGGGCCGAATTTTGGGCGTTGAACCCAGTGTATCGAGGCCCAGTAACCTGGGGAGGGCCTGTGGATAACCTCGAATTCCCGGCGCGGTCGAAAACCGTGCACAGCTTATCCACATCAACTGCTAAGGCTCCTCAACAGGTTGTTATAGTCCTCTTCGACCTTGGGATCCTGCTCTTTAAGTTCCACCACCTTGCGCGTGGCATACAGCACAGTGGTGTGGTCGCGGCCGCCGAAGGCTTCGCCGATCTCGGGCAGGCTGTGGGTGGTCAGCTCCTTGGCCAGGGCCATGGCGATTTGGCGCGGTCGGGCAATGGTGCGGCTGCGCTTTTTCGATAGCAGGTCGGAGCTGCGGATTTTGTAGTACTCGGACACGATCTTTTGGATGTTTTCGATGCTGACCATTTTGTCGTGGGCGGCGATCATGTCGCGCAGGGAGTCGCGCGCAAAATCCACGGTAATCGCTCGGCCGGTGAACTCGGCGTTGGCGATCACCCGCCGCAAGGCCCCTTCGAGTTCACGAATGTTGGACCGCACGCGTTTGCCGATGAAAAAGGCCACCTCGTTCTTAAGCTCGATTTTGAACAACACGGCCGCCTTGCTCTTTAGGATGGCCACGCGGGTTTCGAGGTCCGGGGGCTCCACCGCCACGGTCAAGCCCCAGCCGAAGCGGGATTTGAGGCGCTCTTCCAGACCGGAAACCTCCTTGGGAAAGCGGTCGCTGGTGAGGATAATCTGCTGATTGGACTCGAACAGGGCGTTAAAGGTATGGAAGAACTCCTCCTGGGAGCGTTCCTTGCCGGCAAAGAACTGCACGTCATCGATCAACAGCGCGTTGACCGAGCGGTACTTGCGTTTGAAGGCGTCGATGGTGTTGTGTTGCAGGGCCTTCACCATCTCGGCGACGAAGCCCTCGGAGTGCAGGTAAATCACCTTGGCCCTGGGGTTGCGGTCGAGGATGTGGTTACCGACCGCATGCATCAAATGGGTTTTCCCCAGCCCTACGCCGCCATAGATGAACAGCGGGTTGTAGACGGTGCCGGGGTTTTCCCCGACCTGCGTTGAGGCCGCCTTGGCCAGTTGGTTCGACTTGCCCTCGACGAAGGTGGCAAAGGTGAAGGTTTTGTTGATATTGGATTGAACCGACTCCTCGCCGCGGCCCTGGGCGGCGGACCCGGGGCCGCGACGGTCGTCCGCGGGCGCGGGCTCGGGTCGGCTGCCGCCCACCTGTAACACCACCTTAGGGGGGTTCTCACCCAGGATAGAGGTCAGATACTGGTTGATAAGGGAGAGATAGTTCTTGCGCACCCAGTCGAGCACGAACTGATTGGGTGCGAGCAGCAGCAGCCGGTGGGATGATTCCTCGGCGTGCAAAGGCCGAATCCAGGTGTTGAACTGCTGGGGGGCAAGTTCTTGCTCAAGAAAACCGAGGCAACGATTCCAAAGATCCACCAATGAGACACCTTTCTGCGAAGAAAAAGACCAAGAACCGTTCAGGCCGGTTCGGATGACGGGGAACTGCCAGAAGAGCGTTCCGCGAAAACCGCCCGAAAGGGCGGCGACGCGGACAAGATGGGGTGCTCTAACGCGGTTTAGTCTACGCGGTTTGCACAGGGTTATCCACAAGGGAGGGCAGCGGGATTTAGCGGTTTCTCAAGTCTCGGCAACGCCGGGCTAGGGTGCGAACAACGCACTAAGGGCGGCCCCCGGGATGGTTTCCCGCATAAAGGCCTCGCCGACCAGGAAGCCTTGCACGCCATTGTCGATCAGGGTCTTCACGGCCTGGCGACTGTGGATTCCGCTTTCACTAATCAGCAGCCGATCGGCGGGGATGGCGGGCAACAGCGCCAAGGTGGTGTTCAGGTCCACCTCGAAGGTGCGCAGGTTTCGGTTATTGACCCCGATCAGGCGATTGGGCAGTTTGAGGGTGCGATCCAGTTCGGCGGCGTCATGCACCTCAATAAGGACATCCATGCCGAGGTCATGGGCCAGCGCATTGAGGTCGGCCAGTTGTTGGTCTTGGAGGCAGGCGGCGATTAACAGGATGCAATCGGCGCCGATGCTGCGGGCCTCGTAGACTTGGTACGGGTCAATGATGAAATCCTTGCGCAAAACCGGCAGATCGCAACTGGCGCGGGCCTGTTCAAGGTAGGCCTCGGCGCCCTGAAAGAAATCGCGGTCGGTGAGCACGGAGAGGCATGCGGCCCCGCCCTCGGCGTAGCTGCGTGCGATGTCCGCGGGATGGAAGTCGGGACGGATGACCCCCTTGCTGGGCGAGGCCTTTTTGATCTCGGCTATGATGGCGGGGCGCGAAGCGGCGGCCCGGGCGAACAGGGCGTCGGCAAAGGGGCGCGCCGGCGGGGCCGCTGTGAGTCGAAGCCTTAACGCCTCAATCGGCGTGGCGGCGCTGCGTTCGGCGACCTCTTCATGTTTGCGGGCGACGATGGTTTGCAGAATATCTGGCGTAGCGGGCATGGGGCGATCCTAGGCTTGGGGAGCGTGGCGGTCACGGCAGGCGGCCGCGTGAGACAAAGCGGATTATAGGGGAATCGGGTAGGGGGAGGAATCGTATTGCGGACCTGGTGGGTTCGTGATGAAATCGGCGGATGGAACAGGCAACCCAACCACAGACGCCAACAGAAGCCATTATCCTTGCCGCGGGGCGGGGTGAGAGGATGAGGCCGCTAACGGATGCGACACCCAAGCCGTTGTTGAAGGCAGGGGGAAGGCCGCTGATTATGTTCCACGTGGAACAATTGGCGGCCATGGGGATCGGCTCGGTGGTGGTGAACCTCGCCTATTTGGGTGAGCAGATCCGTCGGGCGCTGGGCGATGGTTCCACGTGGAACATTCGAATCCGCTATAGCCAAGAACCCGAGGGGGCCTTGGAGACCGGGGGCGGCATCCTTCAAGCCTTCGGTTATTGCCAAACCGACCTGGTGTTGGTGATCAATGGCGATGTCTGGACGGACCTGCCCTTGCACCAGCTCAGCATCCCGCCCGCCAGCGACGCGCACCTGGTACTCGTGCCCAACCCGGCGCATCACCCCGGCGGCGATTTCGCCCTCTCTGGCGATCGGTTGACCGGCCACGGCGGGCCCCGTTTCACCTATTCGGGCATCGGGCTTTTTCGTCGCCGCTTCTTTCAGGGACAGGTTGCGGGGCGTTTTCCCCTCGGCCCTTTGCTGCGGCGGCGCTCCGAGGCCGGCGGAATCACCGCAGAGGTCTACGCCGGGGCCTGGAGCGATGTCGGCGCGCCCGATCGACTGGCGCGCCTGGATCGCCGCCTACGGGGTCTTGAACCCGCGGAGGAAGCGCCCCTTGGGACGTGAAATCGATACCGCGAGCCGCTATACCCCGGAGGATTTCGAGGCCTTTCACCAGCGGTTGACCACAGAAACCGCATTGCTCTGCGATTGGCTGGAGCAAGACCGCTTCGAGCCGCCGGACCATCCCACGGCGGGATTCGAACTCGAGGCCTGGTTGGTGGATGCCGAGGGTCGTCCCGCGCCGCGCATCACCGAGTTAATGGAAGGCCTCACCGATGCGGCCGTGGCGCCCGAGCTTGCGGCGTTTAATATGGAATTGAACGGCGAACCGCAACCGCTCTACGGCGCCGGCCTGTCCCGGCTGTTTCAGGATTTGCAGCAGACTTGGCAGCGCTGCGCCGAGGCGGCCCGGGGTTTGGGTCTGCGCACGGGGATGTTCGGCATCCTGCCGAGCGCCCAGTGGAGCGATTTCAGTATTGCCAATATGGCACCGATGAATCGCTATCAGGCGTTGAACAGCCGGGTCCTGGAGATGCGCGAAGGGCGCCCCCTGCGGTTGGCGATCCAGGGCCGGGATCGGCTCTATATGGAGCAGTCCGACGTGATGCTGGAGGCGGCGGCCACGTCTTTTCAAATCCATCTGCAAACGGATTTGGAGCATGCCGGCCGGCTATTCAACGCGAGCAAAATGCTGTCCGCCCCCATGGTGGGGCTGGCCGCCAATTCCCCCTTTCTGTTTGGCTCGGACCTGTGGGACGAAACGCGGATTCCATTGTTCGAGCAGGCGGTGGAGGTGGGGGCCTCGGCCCTGGCCAAGCGGGTCGGGTTCGGTGTGCGCTACGTGCATCGTTCCATCGCCGAATGCTTTCAGGCCAACCTGCACCGCTATCCGCCATTGTTGCCGAGCCTATTCGAAGAGCCGCCCGAGCGGCTGTCGCACCTGCTGTTTCACAACGGCACCATCTGGCGCTGGAACCGCCCCTTGGTGGGGTTCGACCCGCACGGCCGTCCGCATATCCGCCTCGAACACCGAGTGGTCCCCGCCGGGCCGAGCCTTGCCGACAATATCGCCAACGCGGCCTTCTATTTCGGCTGCGCCCATGCCTTGTCGCAGTCGCCGAGCCCGTTGGAGGCGCAGTTGCCCTTTGCCGCCGCAAAGGACAACTTCTACCGCGCCGCCCGTTATGGCCTGAACGCCGAGGTGGTGTGGACCGACGGCGAAGGCGGGGGCTTGGCCCGCCTGTTGTTGGACAAACTGTTGCCGCTGGCCCGCTCCGGCTTGCAGCGGCTGGAACTCGACGCCGCGGAAATCGAGCATTGGCTGGGCATCGTAGAGAGCCGGGTGCAGTTGCGGCGGAACGGGGCCTTGTGGCAGCGTAACTGGGTGCAGCGCCATGGCCCGAATATGCAGGGCCTCACCCTGGCGATGCTGGAACGACAGGAAACCGCAGAGCCGGTCCACCGTTGGAGTTATTGATGTTTCGAGAAACGGAGCAAATCCCGCCCGGCTTGTTGGAGGTACCGGCCCACGGCCTGTGGTCGGTGCTGGGCGGTCCCTTGCTGATCCATCTGCGCGGTCGGCGCGAGCCGCCGTTGTTTGTTTCGGTGCTGTTGCACGGCAACGAAACCGTCGGCTGGGAGGCCATACGGCGGGTGCTCCGCGCTTATCAGTGCGGCGGCGGCGCTCAGCCCTTGCCCCGTGCGCTGAGTCTATTCATCGGCAATGTGGAGGCCGCCGCGCTGGGCCTGCGCTACAAACCGGACGGCCTCGATTACAACCGCGTGTGGCCAGGAACGGAACACAGCGGTCACCTGCCCGAGGCCCTGCTCATGCACCAGGTGGTGGAGCGCATGCGCCGTCGGGGTTTATTCGCGAGCGTGGATTTGCACAACAACACCGGCCTGAATCCCCATTACGCCTGCGTTAACCGCCTGGATCCACGCTTTCTTCAATTGGCGACGCTGTTTAGTCGCACCGTGGTCTATTTCACGCGCCCCCGCGGCGTGCAGTCGCTGGCGATGGCGGAGCTGGGGCCGGCGGTCACCCTGGAGTGCGGCAAGGCGGGCCGGCATCACGGGGTGGACCACGCCGCCGAGTTCATCGACGCCTGTTTGCATATCAACGCCTTGCCGGATACGCCGGTGCCGGCGCATGACCTGGATGTGTTCCACACCATCGCTCGGGTGCAAATGGACCCTACGGTCAGCTTCGGCTTCGGGGAATCCGAAGTGGATATCCGCTTCGCGCCCGACCTCGATGCGCTGAACTTTCGCGAACTCCCGGCCGGTGCGGCGATTGCGCAGACGCGCCTAGAGCGGCGCTTGGGCCTGGAGGCGGTGGATGAACAGGGCCGGGATGTGCTTGATCGGTATTTTGTGATCGACGGCGGACGCCTCTGCACCCGCAGGCCGGTGATGCCGTCCATGCTCACCACCAACAGTCGGGTGATTCGCCAGGACTGCCTGTGCTACCTGATGGAACGCTACCGCATCGATTCTCTCTAAGGCATACCGCGGGCAGGGCCAATTGCGCCCCCTAGCGCCCTTTACGTTATAGATTCGGTGCAACCGTATCATTGAGAAAATTTATGGCCGAAGACCAAGCACGCATCCTGGTGATCAACGCCGGCAGCTCCTCCATCAAGCTCCGGCTCTACCGGCTGCCCGGCGACCGGCTAGAGGCCTATGGCCTGGCCGAACGCATTGGCGAGGCGGAAGGGCGCCTGGGCTTGCGTTGGCGGGAGGGCGAAGACTGGGCGGAACAGGAATCCGCCCGGCGTTTCGCGGATCACCATCAGGCCTTGGAGGTCCTGGTGCAGGCCTTGATCGACACGGCGGTGATCGAATCGTTGGCGGATCTGGAGGCCGCGGGGCACCGGGTGGTGCATGGCGGCGAGGTCTTTTCCGCCCCCACGCGCCTGGACGCCGCGGCGGTGGCCGCCATCGAGCGCCTGTCGGCCCTGGCCCCGTTGCATAACCCCCCCGGCGTGGACGGCATTCGCACCCTCCAAGGCCTGGCCCCCGAGCTGCCCCAATACGCGGTGTTCGACACCGCCTTTCATCACACCCTGCCGCCCGAGGCCTACCTCTACGCCCTGCCGCGGGAGCTGCATCGGGAGCATGGCGTGCGCCGCTACGGCTTCCACGGCACCTCCCATCACTATGTGGCGCAGCGCGCCGCCGAGCGCATGGCGCGGCCGCTGCAAGAGCTGCGCCTGATCACCCTGCACCTGGGCAACGGCGCCAGCGTTACCGCGGTGCAGAATGGTCAAAGCATCGACACCAGCATGGGCATGACGCCTACCGAGGGCCTGGTGATGGGCACCCGTTGCGGGGATCTCGACCCCGCCATCCCGCTGCTGCTCTGCACGCGCCTTGAAAAGACCCCGCAACAGGTGGAAGACCTGCTCAACCATCAAAGCGGGCTCAAAGGCCTAGCCGGCGCCGGCGACATGCGTGCGCTGCACGAAAAAGAGGCCGCGGGCGACCAGCATGCCGCGCTGGCCATCCGCCTCCTCTGCCGCCGGCTGAAGAAATACATCGGGGCCTACGCCGCCTTGATGGGCGGTCTCGACGCCATCGTCTTCACCGGCGGCATCGGGGAACACGATGCCGCCATCCGCGCCGGGGCCTGCGCAGACTTGGGCTTTCTGGGTATCGAGCTGGATCAATCCCGCAATCGCCGAAAAGCCGACGGCGAACGCGCCATCCATCGGGATGCCGCCGCAGTGGCGCTTTGGGTGATCCCCACCAACGAAGAGCTGGCCATCGCGCGACAGGTTTGGGCGTGTTTTTCGACGGCCTGAACCGCCGACGGCGGGCTTGGCGACGGTCGCCTCAATATCGCTGAACCCGGGCCGGAGAATGCCGGCTCCCAGGCCCCGAGCTGGTACAATCCCCGGTTCCGTTTTTTGCGTCCTTTGCGGTCTAAACGCCATGCCCCGCTATCGTTCCCCGCAACCCAGGAAATCGCCCTACATCACCCCGCAAGGCTATGCCGCGCTGGACACCGAGGCGCGCGAGCTGTGGGTGAAACGGCGGGAAGTCACCGCCGCCCTGAGCGCCGCCGCGGCGGAGGGGGACCGCTCGGAAAACGCCGAATACATCTACCGTAAGAAACAACTACGGGAGATGGACCGTCGCATCCGCTACCTGCAAAGGCGCCTGCCGGAATTGAAGGCCGTTCGTGAACCGCCCTCCGATCCCGCTCGGGTGTTCTTCGCCGCCTGGGTGAGCGTAGAAGACGAGGCCGGCGACGAAACCACCTATCGCATCGTCGGCCCCGACGAATTCGACCCCAAAACCAATTGGATCAGCATGGATTCCCCGGTGGCCCGCGCGCTCCTCGGCAAGGGCTTGGACCAAGAAGTCAGCGTCGAGACCCCGGCGGGGCGCAAGCGACTTTGGGTCACGGCCATCCGCTATGATGCCATTTCTCACACAGCCCCTTAGAGGCTCAGCACGATCTTGCCCTGGGTATGCCCGGCCTCGATCTGGCGGTGGGCGTCGGCGGCCTGCCCCAGCGGCAGGGTTTGGCTGATGTGGATCTTCAGGCGGCGATCGTCGATTAGCGCGGCGCAGCGGTCGAGGATTTCGCCGTGGCGGGCGCGCGCCGCGGGCAGGTCGCGCAGCATGGGGGTGAGCATCAATTCGAAGCCGATGCGCAGGTTGCGGGTGCGGGCCTCACCCCAGTCCGCCTCGGCCTCGGGTTCGAGCAGGGTGACTAGGCTGCCGAAGTGGGCGGTGCAGTGGATGCTTTGCTGGAAGGTTTGTCCGCCTACGGTGTCGAGGGTGAGGTCCGCGCCCTGGCCGTCGGTCCAGGCGTTGACCGCGGCGACGAAATCGGTTTCTTTATACAGGATGGTTTCGTCGGCCCCGAGGGCGCGGGCGAATTCGGCCTTTTCCGGTGAACCGACAGTGGTGCAGACACGGGCCCCGGCCTCCTTGGCCATTTGAATGGCGACATGGCCCACACCGCCGGCGCCGGCGTGGATCAATACGGTTTGGCCGCTCCGCAGGCGGCCGCGGTCGAACAGGGCGCCCCAGGCCGTGATTAGCACCAGCGGGCCGGCGGCGGCCTGCCCCGGGGTCAATGACTGGGGGATGCGGCGGGCGACGGATTCATCCACCACCTTGAATTCGGCGTAATTGCCCTGGGCCGCGCCCAACCCGCCATCACAGAACCAGATTTTGTCCCCTTTGCGCAAGCGCGTGACGGCCTCGCCGGTCTCCACCACTTCGCCGGCGCCGTCACAACCGAGCACGGCGGGCAGGCCGTCGGGATAGAAGACCCCGCGAGCGCGCAATTTGGTATCGACCGGATTGACGCCGGCGCCATGCAGGCAGACCTTTAGTTCGTGGGGGTGATGGATGGCGGGCGGCTCGATTTCCGCGGGCTGCAAGACTTCGGGCGGCCCGGCTGCGGGCATTAATACGGCTCTCATAGGTGGCTCCGTTGGGGTAAGTTGGGGTTAGTTGGGGTTTAGTTGGGGTTTAGCTGGGATTCAGGAGTACGATAGTCTTGCCCTTCACGCGCACCAGGCCTCGCTCTTCGAGATTGCGCAGCACCCGGCCCGCCATTTCGCGTGAGCAGCCCACGATGCGCCCGAGTTCCTGGCGCGTGATGCGGATCTGCATGCCCTCGGGATGGGTCTGCGCATCCGGTTCCTTGCAGAGTTCCAACAGGGCGCCGGCGATGCGGCCGGTGACGTCAAGAAACGCCAGGTGGCTGATCTTGTCGTTATTATGCAACAAGCGTTGGGTCATTTGACGCGCAATGGCGAACAAGATGTCCTTGGTGTATTTTCGCAGTTCCTCGTTGAGCAACTGATTGAGGCGTGAATAGCTGATTTCGGCTACTGTGCAGGGGCTGCGGGTGCGCACCAAGACGCTGCGAATGGGCGGCTGCTCCGGTGCGAAAAGGCCCATTTCACCCAGAAACTGGCCTTTATTCAGGTAGGTGACGATCATCTCCCGCCCGTCTTCGTCCTCCAGCACGACCGCCACCGACCCCTCGACGATATACAGCAGGCTATCTGCGGTGTCGCCGGAGTGGATGAGGTCGGTCTTGGAGGGGAATCGGCGACGGTGGCAATGGGAAAGAAAAGCCGCTAAAAATTCGGGTTCCGGTTGCGTATCATTGTGTTCGATATTCATATTGGATTCTCTGAAACAGCGCCGATCAGGATCCTGGGAAACCTGCCAACGGCAGGCAATGATCGGGCTTGGGTTGGTGCGTCCAAGAACGCAGCCTCGGGCGAGTATCAACCACCCGCAGGGGACAGGGACCCCAGGTGGGCGCGCGCCTTTGCTGCAGGAGGTGCGAAGAACCAAGGTTCCGACTTAATAGCGATGATTCTAGGCAACCGGATAGAATTTGTCGAATAACCACGTCAAAAGTTTTGGAAAAAGAGAGGTATTGAGGCATGAAAGCACGCGTGAAGTGGGTCGAAGGGGCCCTGATGGTGGGTGAATCGGGCAGCGGCCACGCCCTGGTGATGGACGGTCCGCCCGATTTCGGCGGGCGCAATCTCGGGGTGCGGCCGATGGAGATGCTATTGCTGGGCCTGGGGGGCTGCACCGAGTTCGACGTGGTGCATATCCTGCGCAAGGGGCGGCACCGGGTGACGCGCTGCGAAGTGGAATTAGAGGCGGAGCGTGCGGACAGCGAGCCCAAGGTGTTTACGCGCATTCATGTGCATTTCAAGCTGGGCGGCCCCGGCTTGACGGAAAAGGCGGTGGGGCGTGCGGTGAAACTGAGCGCCGAGAAATACTGCTCCGCCTCCATCATGCTCGGGGCCACGGTGGAAATAAGCCACGATTTCGAGCTCCTGGAGGCGTCTGACTAGGCCTGACGCCTGCGCGCAGGCAACGGTTTTTAGGAACGCAGAGGGTGCAGAGCGCGCCTGGGTTGTTGCCGAAGCTTAGGCGCGGCTGGGTGAGCCCGTGGCCTTTTGCGCCATTTGGCGTTGCAGGGCGTCCCAAACCAGGTCCGGCGGCAGGGTGGAGTAGCAGGGGGGGAAGACCTCGCGCGGGCCTTTGAGCTTGCATTTGCGGTCTAGGCAGGGGGCGCAACTGAATTCCACTTCCAGGTTGTGCTGGTATGGGCCTATGGCGCCGGTGAGGCTGGTGCGGCTGGCGCCGTAGAGGGTGACTGCGGGCACATCCAGCGCCGCGGCCAAGTGCGACAGCCCGGAATCCACCCCGACCACGCCCGCGGCGGCGGCGACGATGGCGCCTAGGGCCCCCAGGTCCTGCCGAGGCAACACCCGTCCGGCCTCGGCGGCGGCCGCCATGCGCTTGGCTTGCAGGTGTTCCGATTCGGTGCCCCACGGCAGTAGCGCCTCGTAACCGGCGGCGCCGGCGAGGCGCAGCAAGTCCACCCAATAGGGCTCCGGCCAGTGCTTGGACTGCCAGGTGGTGCCGTAGAAAAACATTAAATAGGGGCGTTCGGAGGCCGGTTTTTTCGCCAGGATTTGAATCCCGTAGACCGGCGGGCCGCAGGGCAGGGGATAATCCAGCGCCAACGCGAACAGGCGGCGCAGCCTTTCGATGGCGTGCAGCTCGCGCGACACGGAAAAGGTGCGGTGATAGAAGCGGGCGGCCAGCGACTCGCGGGCCGAAATGGCGTCGAATCCGAGGCGCGTGCCGCGGGCCATGCCAGCCAACGCGGCGCTCTTGATTAGCCCTTGGGCGTCGAGGATCAGGTCGTATTCGTCGTGCAGCAGGTTGTCCCGAAAGCCCGTGATCTCGCCGCTGCGCCAGGCGCGGTTGACCCCGCGCCGCCACCGCCGCAGGGCGATGGGGATCACCCGTTCCACCGCCGGATGCCAGCTCGGGATCTCGGCCAAGGCCTCTTCCGCCACCCAGTGGAAGCGGCCATCGGGCAGCGCCCGGGCCGCATCCGTGAGCGCCGGCAGGGCGTGAATCACGTCTCCGAGGGAGGAGGTCTTGACGATCAGGACCTTGGGCATTGCGCGACTCAGCGCGTAATCAGCCCGCGTTGGGTGAGATAGTTCAGGACCGTTTCGGCGCTTTCTTCGAGGGTTTCATGGTCGGTCTCGACCACGATTTCGGGGTGCTCGGGTTCCTCGTAAGGCGAGGAGATCCCGGTGTAGTTCTTGATTAAACCGGCCCGGGCCTTGGCGTACAGGCCTTTTACGTCGCGTTGCTCGCAGACTTCGAGGCTGCATTTACAGAATACCTCGATAAAGTCGCCTTCCGGCATCAGCTCGCGCACCCGGTGGCGATCCTCGCGGAACGGCGAGATGAAGGCGGTGAGCGAAATGGTGCCGGCCTCTACGAACAGCTTGGCGATCTCGGCGATGCGGCGGATGTTCTCCGTGCGGTCGTCGCCCGAGAAGCCAAGGTCCGAGCACAGGCCGTGGCGCACATTGTCGCCATCGAGCACGAAGGAGTGGCAGCCCAAATCATAGAGCTTGTGTTCCACCGCATTGGCCAGGGTGGACTTGCCGGCGCCCGAGAGGCCGGTGAACCACAGCAGGAAGCTTTTGTGTCCGTGCAGGGCCTCGCGTTTTTCCCGCGGGATGGCGTGGTCGTGCCACACCACGTTTTCACTCTTTCCCATTCAATGGTTCTCCTCGTAGGTGTTGGGTTAACCTCGCGTCCACTCGCTCGGGTGAGAGGTCGTTGAGGCATTGGGTGTGTTTCTTAGGGCAACTGCGGCGCAGGCAAGGACTGCACTCCAGATTCAACGACAGCACGCTGGCGCGCGCGCTCAACGGCGGCGTGGCCTGCGGATCCGAGGAGCCGAACACCGCCACCAGCGGGCGCTCCAAGGCGGCGGCCACATGCATTAGGCCCGAGTCGTTGGTGACCACGGCATCCACCTCGGATAGCAGGTCCACCGCCTGCTCCAGGCTGGTGCGGGCGCACAGGTCGAGGCAACCGCCGCCGGCCGCGTGCTGCACCGCGGCGCAGCTTGCGCGGTCGTTGTCGGCGCCGAATAGCCACACCGCCCAGCCGGCCTCCAGGCGCCGCCGGGCCAGGGTCCCATAGGCCGCTGCCGGCCAGCGCTTGGCGGAGCCGAATTCGGCCCCCGGGCAGAGCGCGAGCACCGGGCCTTGCGGCGGCGCGATACCGAGGGCCGCGCGCGCGCGCTCGGCGGCGGCGGCCGCAACCCGCAGCCGCGGCGGTTCGATCTCGGGCGGCTGCCCGTGGGCGGCGGGCGCGGCCAAGGCCACGAAGCGCTGCACCGTCATCGGCAGCGCGTCGCCCGGCGGCAGGCGCCGCAGGTCGTTCAGCAGGCCGAAGCGCATTTCACCGAGCCAGCCGGTGCGCCGCGGCACCCGCGCCCAAAACGGCACCAGGGCCGACTTCAGGGAGTTGGGTAACACAATGGCCTGGACATAGCCGCAATCGCTCAGCCCGCGCGCCACCCGGCGGCGGATGCCGAGGCCGAGCCGGCCGTGGTCCACCGGCAGATCGATGGCCGCGGCCACCTCGGGCATGCGACTCAACAGCGGCCGACTCCAGGGCGGGGCCAAGACATCAATGACGCTTTCGGGGCGTTGCCGGCGCAGGGTCTTGAACAGGCTTTGCGCCATGACCATGTCGCCCACCCAGGATGGCCCCACCACCAGGATTCGGTCCTGGCCCGGCTCCCCGAGCCCGGCCGGGGCGGTCGCCGACACGGTCTCAATCGACCCGTGCGTACAGCGCCCCGCAGTACGGACAGGTCGCGCTGTCGCCGGGTTTCTTTAGCGCAATGAAGACCCGCGGGTGCAGACTCGACAGCTCACTCTTGGGACCGGGGCAGCTCAGGGGCAGGTCGGCCTTGCCCACTTCGATGGCCTTCGGTTTGCGGTTGGCTTGGGCCATGATGCGGCTCCTCTCAGACCAGGGTCAACCAATCGGGGTGCTCGGCGCGGCGGCCATGCACCTGATCGAAATACAGGGTTTGCAGTTTCTCGGTGACGGGGCCGCGGGCGCCGTTGCCGATGGGGCGATTGTCCACCTCGCGGATGGGCGTCACCTCGGCGGCGGTGCCGGTGAAGAAGGCCTCGTCGGCGATGTAGACCTCGTCGCGGGTGATGCGCTTTTCGCGCACCTCCAGCCCCAGCTCGCCGGCCAGTTGGATCACGGTGGAGCGGGTGATGCCGTCGAGGGCCGAGGTGAGGTCCGGGGTGTAGATAATGCCGTCGCGCACGATGAAGACGTTCTCGCCCGAGCCCTCCATCACATAGCCCTCGGCGTCCAGCAGCAAGGCCTCGTCATAGCCGCACTCCACCGCCTCTTTGAGGGCCAGCATAGAGTTAAGGTAATTGCCGTTGGCCTTGGCCCGGCACATGGTGATGTTCACATGGTGGCGGGTGAAGGAGGAGACGCGCACGCGGATGCCCTTTTCCAGTTCCTCTTCGCCGAGGTAGGCGCCCCAGGTCCAGGCCGCCGCCATGGCATGCACCTGGAGGTTTTCGGCGCGCAGGCCCATGCCCTCGGAACCGTAGAAGCACATGGGGCGGATATAGCCGGATTCCAGGTTGTTCTGGCGCACGGCCTCGATTTGGGCCTGGTTCAGGGTCGCCTTGTCATACGGGATCTTCATGCCCAGGATGTGCGCCGAGCGCAGCAACCGGTCGGTGTGCTCGGCGAGGCGGAAGATGGCCGTGCCCTGTTCGGTTTTGTAGGCGCGCACGCCCTCGAACACCCCCATGCCATAGTGCAGGGTGTGCGTGAGTACATGCACTTTGGCATCCCGCCACGGCGTCATTTCGCCGTCCAGCCAGATCAATCCGTCACGGTCTGCCATGGTCTGCATCGGTTGCTGCTCCAATCTCGGTTCTCGGTCATTCTTAAGCCGATGTTTCCATCAGCCGCTGCCAGGCCGTTCGCACCTGCGCCCGCTCGGTTTCGAGCCAGTGGGCGGGCAGGGTTCCGGGGCGGTCCTGCAGGACGTTGCGGTGGTGGGCGGCGCGAAAGGCGCGATAGCAATCGGCCAGCGCCCCGGCTTGGCCGGCGGGCAACACGCGGTGCTTCTCCAGGGTTTCCAGCAACCGGATATTATCGCTCCACTGCATCAGATCCGGATAGCGGCAGGCCCACCTCAGAACAGCATATTGAACCATAAATTCTATATCTGCGATACCACCCGCCCCCTGTTTGAGATCGAACTGCCGTTGGTCGCTCTTATCGAGATTGGCGCGCATCTTTTCGCGCATCTCGCGCACCGCGCTGCGCAGGGTTTCGGGCTCGCGTTCGCGGCTTAGGATGCGGCGGCGGATGCCTTCAAAGCGGGCGCACAGCTCGGGGTCGCCGGCGATGGCGCGGGCGCGCACCAGGGCTTGGTGCTCCCAGGTCCAGGCGGCGTCTTCCTGGTAGCTCTCGAAGGCGTCCAGGGGCGTGGCCAGCATGCCCGCGTTGCCGTTGGGACGCAGCCGCATATCGATCTCGAACAGGGCGCCGGCGGCGGTGCGGGTGGTGAACAGGTGGATCATGCGCTGGCCCAGGCGCTGGTAAAACACGTCGTTGGCGGTCGGCTTGGGGCCGTCGGTCATGGCGTTGGGGTCTTGGTTGGCATGCAGGAACACCAGGTCCAGGTCCGAGCCGTAGCCCAGCTCGATGCCGCCGAGCTTGCCGTAGCCGATCACCGCGAAGCCATTGCCAGCTACCGGCAGGCCCCGGGGTCGGCCGTGCTTGCGCGTGAGGTGGTTCCAGGCCAGCGCCAGCACCTCGGCGGAAATGGCCTCGGCGATCCAGGTCAGGTAGTCGCTTACCACCATCACCGAAATGGCCTCGGTGATGTCCGCCGCCGCCACCCGCAGGCGCTGGCTGCGGGCGAATTGGCGCAGACGGTCCATTTGCTGTTCCAGGTCCTCGGGGTCCACCGCATCCAGCATTTCGCCCACATCCGACTTCAGGCCCTCGAGCTTGAGCGGCGAATAGAGCCGCCGCGGGTCGAGCAATTCGTCTAGCAACAGCGGATGGCGCGCGAGCTGATCGGCGATCCAGGGGCTGACGCCGGTGAGGCGCACCAACTGAGACAGCGCCAGCGGGGTCTCCACCAGCAGCGCCAGGTAGGCGGTGCGGCGGGCGATGGACTCCATCAGGCGCAACACCCGCTCCAGGGTGGGCCCCGGCTCTTCGGCCCCGGCCACCGCCTCCAATAGCAGCGGCATCAGTTGGTCCATACGCTGTTGGCCGCGCACGCCCAGGGCGCGGCAGGCGTGGCCTTGGGCGAATTGGCGGATGCGCCCCAGCGCCCAGGCCGGGTCCGGGTAGCCCGACTGTTGCAGTGCCGCGGCGGCGGCGGCCTCCTCCAGCTGCTCACGCCACAGCTCCGCCAGCGGCTGGGGCTCGGCGGCGTCCTCTTCCGTCTGGGGGGCGGCGAACACGCGGTCGAAGTGCGCCTGCACCCGTTCGCGGTGCTGCTCTAGCTGCGCGAAAAAGCCGGCCCAGTCGTCGCAGCCCATGCTGCGGGCGATGCGCAAGCGGCCGGCCTCGTCCTCCGGCAGTTGATGGGTCTGGCGGTCCTGCCAGGCCTGGATGCGGTTTTCCACCAGGCGCAGGAAGCGATAGGCCGCACAGAGTTCCTGCACCACGAATTCCGGCAGCAGCTGTTTCTTTGCGATCTGTTCCAGCACCGGCAGGATGGGGCGGATTTGGAGTTCCGGGTCTCGTCCGCCGCGCACCAATTGAAAGGCCTGGCCGATGAATTCGATCTCTCGAATGCCGCCGGGACCCAGCTTGACATTCGCCTCCATGCCCTTGCGATGCAGCTCTTGGCTGATCAGCTTCTTCAAGTCACGCAGGGATTCAATGGCCCCGAAGTCCAAATAGCGGCGATAGACGAAGGGGCGCAGCAGGGCCAGCAGCTCGGCCCCGGCCTGCTGATCGCCGGCCACCACCCGGGCCTTGATCATGGCGTAGCGCTCCCACTCCCGGGCCTGCGCCTGGTAGTACACCTCCATGGCGTCGAAGCTTAGCGCCAGCGGGCCGGCGTCGCCGAAGGGGCGCAGCCGGGCATCCACCCGAAACACGAAGCCGTCCGCGGTCTGGCTGCCCAGGGCCTTAATCAGTTGGCGGCACAGGCGGGTGAAGAACTGTTCATTGGCCTGCGGGCGGCGACCGTCGGTCTCGCCCGCGGCGGGGAAGGTAAAGATGAGATCAATATCCGACGACAGGTTCAGCTCGCGCGCCCCGAGCTTGCCCATGCCCAGCACCACCAGCCGTTGCGGCTCGCCGTTGGCGTCCCGCGGCGTGCCGTGGGTCTGCACGCCCCAGGCATAGAGCCGCTCTAGCGCGCCTTCGATGCAGGCATCGGCCAGCGCCGAGAGGTCCTCCAGGGTCTCCTCCAGCGGGGCCAGTTCGCCGAGGTCGCGCCAGATGATGCGCACCATCTGATCACGGCGGAAGCGGCGCAAGGCGCCGTGCAGAGACGCCTCGTCCGGCACGTCGGTCAGCGCCTGCTCCAGCAGCGCCGCCATGCGGCCCGCCGGCAGGCCGGCGGACAGCAGTTGTTGTTCCGCCAGGCGCGGCAGCAGCTCGGGCGTTCGCCGGCACTGCTGCATCACATACTCGCTGGCGGCCCAGACCTGCAACAGACGCTCGCGAAAGCCGCGCTCGTCCAGCAGGCGCTCGCCGGCCGGCCCCGCGGCGCCGCGCCAGTGCTCCAGCTCGGCCTCCAATGCCGCCTCGCTCATCAGTAGTCCCACTGGGTCTTGCGCACGCCGCTGGCCTTTTCGGTCAGCTCCAGCATTTTGTCGAACATCTTGCCGACGATTTTCTCCTTGTCATCCAGCCCGTAGCGGCCCAGCAGATCGCCCGGATGGGTGTACTGCAACAACACCTCGCCGGTGTCGGTTTCCCACACCAGCACCTTTAACGGCAAGTCGAGGCCGATGGAGCGCGACGCCTCCATCAGCCGGCTGCCGAGCTTGGGGCTGCCGAATAGCAGCAGCCGGGTGTTGGGCAGGCGAATGCCGACCTCGCGCGCCGCGGTCCCATGGTCCACCGCGCCGAACACGGTCAGGCCATCCTCTTGCACCATGCGTTCGAGGCGGGCGAAGGTCTCCGCGAAACCGAAACGGCTCTCCAGGGTGATTAGGTCGCCGGCGGCGGCCCAGGGTGCGGCGGCGAGCAGCCAGAGGCCGAGAAAAATGCGTTTCATGATAGGTCTCCTGTTGGACAGAAATCGCCAAAGGCGGGGGGTCATTGTACTCGGCGGGGAGCGTTTCAGCGCCGGATTTCGGCCATTGCTTGTAACACGGCCGCCGCCAACTCCAGCGCCTCGCAGGCCTGTTGCCGGGAAAAATGGCTGTCGAGATTGTAATCCGCCTCCAGTTGAAAATCCCGCGTTCGGGCCAACATCAGCGCCGCGGCCCGGGTGTCCGCTCGGCCCTTGAGGCGGATTATCAGGCGTCCGTGCAAGCCCGCGCCCGCAGGGCTGTCGGCCAGCGGCTGCACCCATTTCAGGCAGCTGTGGAAGGCCGCGTAATAGGCCCGACTGGCGCAGTTGCGGTGCTCCACTTCGGTCTCGCCCGCGCACTGCGCGCGGGCCGAATCGAGAAATTGCTTGGCTTCGAGTGACATTGGGGTGACGCCTAGCTGCGGCTCATCGGGCGCGGATGCCGATGACCAGGGGATAGGAGATCAGGCGGTCGGCATCCGGGCGGTCGAGGATCGCGCGGTCGAGTTCGCCGCACATGCGCGCCGCCTCGGCCCCGTCCACCGGCGCCACCACCCAAAAGCTCAGCCATTGGTCGGCGCCGTCTATGGTCAGCGCGCCGCCGCCCTCGGCAATCCCGCCGCCAGCGCCGCGGGTGATGGCGAAACAGGCATCGATCCAGACTAGCAGGTCGCTGTCGGGGATCTGCTGCAAGTCCAGCCAATGCGCGATCTGCAGGGTGGCGTCCGCCACGCGCCGGGGGCCGTCGCTGAGCGGCCGCTTGGCCATGGCCAGGGCCTTTTGCCCGCGCCGGAAGCGGCCCGTGACATAACAGCCCGAGATATAGCGCCCCAGGGCCTCGGCCGAGCCGGGGTTTTGCGCCGCGGCCTTGCGGTTGATCTCCAGAGACTCCTCCACCCGACCGAGGATCCGCAGGGAGGCGGCGTAATTGTTGGCGATATCCGGGTTGCGGCCGCCAGCGGCATTCTGCGCCGCCTGGTGCCAGCGCCGGGTTTGTTTTTCCTCGCCGCGCAGGGCCGCAATCACACCCAGCGCCGAGTAGGCGCCGGGAGGATCGATCGCCTTCAGGCGCTCGGCGTCGGTCTCGATGCGACGCAGCAGGAAATCCGAAATTTCACCGCCGCGCAGGAAACGCCCGATGCGCTCGAAGATCTCTTCAGTGGTGGCGGTGTCAGGTCCGTTTTCCACGTTGGCTCAGTAGTTATGAACGGCTGTTGATTCGGTACTTCAAATCGTATCATAGGCCCTTTGCCCAGTGGGAGACGAAAAACCCCTGCGCCTTCACAACGCCTCGGCCAAGCCGAAGCGCTTGATCATGCGGTAGACGCTGCGCTCGGACACCCCCATCACCTGGGCCACTTTTGAGCGCCGCCCCGAGTGTTTGTTAAGCAGCATTTCCAAATAGGCCCGCTCCAGCTCCTCTAGGTTCGGGTCCTGCTGAAAGGTGAACGACAGCGTGGCCTCGCGCGTCGGCTGCGCGTCGGCGAGGCCAAAGTGGTTGATGTCGATGCGGCGCTTTTCCCGCGACAGGATGATCGCCCGCTCGATTACGTTCTTCAGCTCCCGCACATTGCCCGGCCAGTCATAGGCCACCAGGGTGCGCATGGCCTCCGGGGCCACGGTTTTGTTGATGCGGCGGGAAAAATCGTGGTTGCGGATGAAGTGCTCGACCAAAAACGGGATGTCGTCGCGCCGCTCGCGCAACGGCGGGGTGATGATAGTAAAGGCGTTGAGGCGATAGAACAGGTCGGGCCGAAACCCCCCCTCGCGGCTCATCTCTTCGAGGTTGCGGTTGGTGGCGGCGACCACCCGCACATTAGAGGTCAGGTCCTTGTTGCCGCCTAGGCGCCGGAACTTGCCGCTTTCGAGCACGCGTAACAGCTTGGCCTGAATCGGCGGCTCGATTTCGCCGATTTCGTCCAGAAACAGGGTGCCGCCCTCGGCCCCCTCGATGAGGCCCTTCTTCTGTCGATCCGCGCCGGTAAAGGCCCCCCGCTCGTGGCCGAAAAGCTCCGACTCGAACAGGGTCTGCTGAATGGTACAGCAATCCACGGCGACAAAGTTGCGGTCCGCGCGCGCGCTTTGTTCGTGAATGCCGCGGGCCACCAGCTCCTTGCCCGAGCCGCTTTCGCCCTGAATCAACACCGTCATGTCCGAGGGGGCCACGGCCTCGATCAGCTCCTTGACCCGCTCTAGCGCCTGCCCGGCGCCGATCATAAACGACATGGAGCCTTCGCGCGCCTTCAGGCGCTGGCGGCAGAACTGGTGGTCGTGGCGCAAGGCGGCGTTTGCCAGCACCTTTTCGACATTGAACAGCAGTTCCTCATGGCTCACCGGCTTCACCAAATACTCGGCGGCCCCGGCCTTAACCGCTTCAACGGCGTTCTTCACCGAGCCGAAAGCGGTGAGCACGATCACCGCCGGCACGTCCTCCACCAGATCCGGCAGGCGTTCGAGGGTGTTGCCGTCGGGCAGCCGCATATCGGCGATCACCAGCTTAGGGTCGCGGGCCTTGAGGTAACGGTCCGCTTCGGCCCAGCTCTGCACCCCATCCACCGCGAAGCCGTGATTGGCGAGGATACGGATCAGCAGCTGCTTCAGGGTGTCATCGTCTTCGATCAATAGGATCTTGCTTTGCGCCATGGTTCGATTCCGGGTCAATCAGGGCCGGTCTGCGTCCGGCAGGATAACGGTGAAACAACTGCCCCGCCCAGGTTCGCTCTCCAGCTCCAGTGCGCCGCCGCGGCTGCGCAAAATGGAGCGGCAGATAAACAGCCCCAGCCCGGAACCCGAAGAGCCGTCGGCCCGGCGGCTGAAAAACGGATAAAAGATCCGCTGTTGCTCGGACGCCGCGATGCCGGCCCCGGTATCGGTGATGACCACGCGCACCGTGCCCGCGGCCCGTTCGCCCCGAATCCGCAGCCGCCCGCCTTTGGGCATGGCGTGAAAGGCGTTTTGGGCCAAATTGAGTATCACCATCCGCATTTCGCTGTCCGCCGCCAACACCCGCAACGGCGGCTCGGGCCAGGCGGTCTCCAGCTGCACGCTGGCCTGCTTCGCCTCCCAGCGCAGCAGGGATAGGGTCTCTTCGGCCGCCCGCCCAAGGTCCACCAACTCCTCTTCGATCCCCGGCGGCGAGCTGAGCTTGAGCAGGCGATCGGTGACATCGATGCACTTATCCACCTCCCGATCCACCAGTTGCAGGTAATCCGCCACCAACGGCGAGCAGCCCCTCGCGGCCTCGGGATCCGAGCGCAGGCTGCCCAAGGCCAGCCGCACCGAGGCCAGCGGATTGTGAATCTCATGCGCCACGCCGGCCGACAGCCGCCCGAGTTCGGCCATTTTCTGTTCGTGGGAAAACCGCACCTGGGCCTCCAGGTCGCGAATCGATTCGATGATCAGCCGCTGCGGCCGTCCGCGCCGGTTCAGGGTCACGGCGGCGGCGGTGATCTCCACCTCCAGCAGCGCCCCATCGGCCCGCCGATGGCGGTCCACGAAGCGAATCTCTTGCGCCTTCCCCGCGGCGGCCAGCTCGTCCAACGGACAGGGCTTGAGGGTGGGCGCGCAGGGCTCTTGCGCGCCATGGGCCGACTCCCAACAGCGCTGCCCCAGAATGCAGCCCGGATCGAGCCCCAACTGCGCGCAATAGGTGCGATTGGCCAGCACCAAGCGGCCCTCGGCGTCGAAAATACGCACCCCGTCCGGGATGGTATCGATCAAGGCTTGCAGGAATCGTTCCTCTTCTTCCAGTTCATTCACGCTGGCCTGCAGGCTCGCCGCCATCGCATTGAAGTCCGCCCCCAACTGCGCCAGCTCATCGTTTCCCGCCAACGCCACGCGGGCGCTCAAATCGCCCCCGGCCAGGGCCTCGCTGGCCCGGCTCAGGCGCTCTACCGGCCGCAACACAAAACGCCGCATGAACCACCAACCCCCGATCAGGGTGGCCACCACCACCACCGCCCCCGCGCCCATTAACAGCAGGGTGGTGCGAAAGGCCTGATCCCGCAACGGGGCCGCCGCATAATCCACGAACAACACGCCGTTGAACGGCTTCGTCGCCACCGAACCGTGGCAGGGCGTGCAGGGGGTGCGATTCGGCACCGGGTTGATGCTGCGTAGCAAATCCCCCCCGGCGGGGTCGGCCATAAATAAGGCCTCGGGGGCCGTGTAGGGCAGCGCGCCCTCCCACAGCATGTGCCCGAGCCTGGATGCGTCGCTGGAAAACCGGACCTCCCCCAAGGGGTTGGCGATCATCACCCGCTCCACCCCCGGCTGCGCCCCCAGCCGGTCTACGATCTGCTCAAGCCCTTGCAAATCCCGCTTCAGCATGGCGTTTTCCAGCGTCACCTGGAGCAGGGAGTTCACCTGGCCCGCCGCCTCCTGGCGCATGCGGCCAATCTCCTGGCTGTACATGCTGACGAACAATAAGAGAAACAGCAGCGAACACAGCACCAATCCGGCCGCAGTGCCAGCGGCGAACTTGGCGCCTAGGCGCCGCAGGCGCGGTCGTCGAAGAACCGGAAACGGGCTCAATACACAGGCTCCTTCAATAGAGGTTAGAACGGCCGCGCACAACCATCGCAGGCATAGGCGTAGTCGCAGTTTACGATTTTATGAAAAAAATCTCTGACATTTTGTCAGCCATGGGCGGCGCCGGCAAACATTAGCGGCATGCGCAAGCGGCGCCGAGCCCGGGAAGGCGTATCCTAAGGCCGTGGCGCAGGGCTTGCATAGTTCAATTGGTACGCCACCCTTCCGCCCCGCCTGCGGTGCGCGGCCTAATCAGTGCCGACGCCCGTACGGGGCCCGTTCTTTGCGAGGAGAGACTCGGAAAATGAAGCACAACAACAAGACCAACGGTTTTATCCGGCTGGCGCTGGGGGTTTGCGCCATGGCCTATGCCTCGGTGCTGGCCGCCGCGGATCTGACGCAAATGCGGGAGCGCCTCACGCCCTTCGGCTGGTCGGTGGCCGAAGAAGCGGACGGCAGCCTGGTGCTGGTGCCCTCGGCCGCGCCCGAACCGCCGCCCGCGCTGGAGCCCGCCGCCGTGCTGGGCATGAGCGCCGCGGCGCGCGAGCGCCTGGAGGCCTCCGGCTGGCGGGTCGAGACGGGGGCCGACGGCGGTCTGTTGCTCTACCCCCCGGCCGTCGCGTCATCCGCAAGCACGCCCGCAACCGTTCCGGCGCCCGCCCCAGAGAAATTCAGCCCGGCCGCCCGCCAGCGCTTGCAAGCCCATGGTTGGCGGATCGACGAGGAGCCGTCCGGGGCGGTCTTGCTGTACCCGCCAGCCGATGCGGCGAATCCCTCAACGCAACCTGCTTCGGCCGCGACCGCGGCCCCCGATTGCGGCCAGACCGTACAGGCGGATGTCACCTTGCCGGTGGATAGTTGGCAGAAGGCCCGCGACCTGGCAGCGGCCTGGGTGAGCCAGCAGGACGACGGCGTGACCGTGGGGCGTATTCGGCGGGTGTTGAATCTCTATGTGGTCAGTATCGTGGATGCAACGCCCCCGTTCGAGCTGCGCCGCCAACTGGTGATCCGCGAGGCGGACGGCCGGGTGCTGGTGGGGTACTGACAGTTTGGCAGACGCGTCAATTTACCAAAGAAAAGCCACGCGATGCAGAACTGGCGCGGCTTTGAAGGCGGCCGCATCGGTTCGAAATCAAACCGGGGTCATCGAAGGCCGTTTGCTCCTGACAAGTTGGCAGGTATTCGATTTTGCAACGGCGTCCTGGCGCGCCCCTGGGGGCTTGAAATACCGCTTAGGCCCATCGCTGGGCGGCTTTGATCAGGCTTGGCATACGGGTTGCTACATTCGACTTCCAAGGCCGGGGGGCATCGCCCCGGTCCCGTGCAACCAGAGACAACAGCGGATTCGGAATCTATGAATCAATCCAGTAAGCACGCTCCTATCGGCCTGTTCGTCCTGGCGGGATTGGCCGCCGCCGTTCAAGCCGGAGATTATCCCATCGCCGGCCTGGATCCGTCCCAGCGTCCTGCGGGTGCGCCGGAAATCCGCACGGTATCCAAAGATGGCGCTTGGTACGAGCAGGCCCTTACCGGCTTGCCTGCGCCTCATCCGGCAAGCCTTAGTTTTCTCGAAGATCAAGGCAACTGGCACACCCCGTTTGATCGCCCGGGGATGACGCCACCCTATGATCTGCGCGGCTGGCACGCGCCTCGGCGCTGATTCGGCCGTTTTCCGATGTAAACCCAAACGCGATCACACTGAAGCATAAATCCAAATTTGGAGGATGACCATGAAAAAAACCCTGAAAAGCTTTAAGAAACTGGCCGTTGCGGCCGCGGTGAGCCTGATGTTCGCAGGCTCATCGGCCCTCGCCGGGATGTCCGGCATGGGCGGCATGTCCGGGATGTCCGGCATGGGCGGCATGTCTGGCATGGGCGGCATGTCGGGTATGTCCGGCATGGGCGGCATGTCGGGTATGTCCGGCATGAGTGGCATGGCTGGCTACTTCAGGATCTCCCCCGCCGGTGAAATCTACTTCTACCCCGGCCAAGAGGGAATGAGCGGCATGGGCGGAATGTCCGGCATGAGCGGCATGGGCGGAATGTCCGGCATGGGCGGAATGTCCGGCATGGGCGGCATGTCCGGCATGGGCGGCATGTCCGGCATGGGCGGCATGTCCGGCATGTCCGGCATGGGCGGAATGAGCGGCATGGGCGGCATGTCCGGAATGGGCGGCATGTCCGGAATGGGCGGCATGTCCGGCATGTCCGGCATGGGCGGCATGTCCGGCATGAGCGGAATGTCCGGCTACTTCAAGATCTCCCCCGCCGGTGAAATCTACTTCTACCCCGGCCAAGAGGGAATGAGCGGCATGTCCGGAATGGGCGGCATGTCCGGCATGAGCGGCATGAGCGGCATGGGTGGTATGTCCGGCATGGGCGGTATGTCCGGCATGAGCGGCATGGGTGGTATGTCCGGCATGGGCGGTATGTCCGGCATGGGCGGCATGTCCGGCATGTCCGGCATGGGCGGT
>JAABTK010000024.1 GCA_011389885.1 Gammaproteobacteria bacterium
GGCTGCTGCGCTTGGCTTCAACGGCAGCGATGGGTTTTCTGGCGCTGTCGAGCAGAACATAGTCGGCAATACCCAGATCATCATACTCGTTTCCGGGCTCTTTGATCTTGAGGCGTAGCTCTTCCAGCGGCCCGCGCCTTGGCCCGGACCAGCCTGCCCGGGCCAAATCGGCGTCGATATGTCGAGCGCGGGTTTGGGCTTCGTTCTCAGTCATTGCACCCTATCCGACGGGTTTCCGTCATGGCAATCTTCTTGACGCCCCTGTCTCGCACTGTAGAATATCACTCTGAGTTCACTGCCCATCGGCTTTGAACCTATCGAGGTTTCGGCCGCTGAACCCGCGTAGCGAATCAGCGGCCTTTTTGTTTCCGGACGATTTTTCATCGGCCGTCCAGCAGGCTGCGCAGACAGGCCTCCCGAGACCAGACCGGGGAGCCCTTGATCTTACCAATGCTGTTGTCAGCTTGGTAGCAGGTCACGAGGTTTGCCTTGAGCGAACCACCTTGCTTCAACCCCATCGCCACCACCACAACGAAGTCCTCATGCACCACTGCCACGCGGCGGCTCGCGTCGTTCTGGCGCGCCTTGCTGTCCCAGCCTTCGAACAACATAGCCTGCGGGTGTTCCAACGTTGCCTTGATCCAGTCGATCCGTTGGGCGCGTACCATCGAGAATCGATCCTTGCGGCCATCCCTCGCGGTACTTTCGTAGAAGACATGCCCGAATTTGGTGGCGGCGAAATAGATGCGGATGCCGTCAAAGGTATGAATAATTCCTCGGCAGTAGGTTTGCTCGTAATGAGCACGGTACTCGGCAGCCGTTGCGTAGTGCACGAGCGGCGGCAATCCCATCACCAGCCCCCTTGCAGGCGAATCTTGAAAATATTGAACTTCTCCTCGCCTTTGGGGGTCGCCGCTAGCTTATGCCCTAGTGCAGTTTCAATGCGCTGGACTACTGTCGCTTTGGCCGTGTCTGGGCGCAATGTCTGATTGAGGCGGCTGCTCGCCGCGCCCAGCAGGAGATCGCTCAACTGAATAAGAACCACCTCATGCGATGGCAACGACTGGATATTTTCGATTCGCGATGTGAGATTGGCACGCGATAGGCAGTGCGCCAGGACGGGCAATCTCTTTGGGTCGCGATTGCTCTTGATGTCGCAAAAAATTCGGTAGCTGTTGAAGTCCAGAACCCAGTGATGAAGCAGCTGATAGTAGAATTTGTAAAACCCAAGCTCATCGTCGTTATCGTAAAGCGCCAGGTCGAGCTGGGTCTGATCGACGGCGATGCAACGAAACCGCAAGTTATCGCCATAGGCGAAGAAAAGATCCACCAGCTCCAGATAGAAATCCTGCCGATTCGGCGAGACTTTACTCCACTTGATCTCGCCCCATGCATGATGCCGCTGGCGCAGAGCTGTGATCCGTGCCTTGAGTTCGTTACGTAGATGATCGGGCAACCAAAGGCTGCCGATCATTAGGTATCGCGCACGCGGATTCGCTGACGTGAGCACATCCGGGTTCGCTTCGTCACAATACACCTCGAATTTCATTTTTCTCCCCCTGAGCCAATCGGTTGATCACAACATCGGCTTGAGATAGCGCCCGGTATGGGAAGCGTCCACCTCCGCCACCTGTTCCGGCGTCCCCGCGGCGATGATCTCGCCGCCGCCGTCGCCGCCTTCGGGGCCGAGGTCGATGAGCCAGTCGGCGGTCTTAATCACATCCAGGTTGTGTTCGATCACCACCACGGTGTTGCCGTGGTCGCGCAGGCGGTGGAGGATTTCGAGCAGGTGGCGCACGTCGTGGAAGTGCAGGCCGGTGGTGGGTTCGTCGAGGATGTAGAGGGTGGCGCCGGTGTCGCGCTTGGAGAGTTCGCGGGCGAGTTTGACGCGCTGGGCCTCGCCGCCGGAGAGGGTGGTGGCGTTTTGCCCGAGCTTGATGTAGGAGAGGCCCACGTCCATTAGGGTTTGCAGCTTCTTTTTTAGCGGCGGGATGGCGTCGAAGAAGGGCAGGGCCTCTTCTACGGTGAATCCCAGCACCTGGTGGATGCTCTTGCCCTTGTAGCGGATTTCCAGGGTCTCGCGGTTGTAGCGCTTGCCCTTGCAGACATCGCAGGGGACGTAGATGTCGGGCAGGAAGTGCATCTCCACCTTAATTACGCCGTCGCCCTGGCAGGCCTCGCAGCGGCCGCCCTTGACGTTGAAGCTGAAGCGGCCCGGGGTGTAGCCGCGGGAGCGGGCCTCCTGGGTGCCGGCGAAGAGTTCGCGAATGGGGGTGAAGAGGCCGGCGTAGGTGGCGGGGTTGGAGCGCGGGGTGCGGCCGATGGGGCTTTGGTCGATGTCCACCACCTTGTCGAATTGCTCCAGGCCCTCGATGGCGTCGTGGGCCTCAGCGTCGCGGTGGGCCTTGTTGAGCTGGTTGGCGGCCATCGGGTACAGGGTGTCGTTGATGAGGGTGGATTTGCCGGAGCCGGAGACGCCGGTGATGCAGGTCAGCAGGCCCACCGGGATCTCCAGCTCCACGGCCTTGAGGTTGTGGCCCCGCGCCCCGCGCACCCAGAGGCTGCGTTCGGGGTTGCGCGGCACGCGCTGGGGCGGCACGGCGATGCGCTCGCGCCCGCTGAGGTACCGCCCGGTGAGGGAGTGCTCCACCGCGGCGATCTCTTCGGCCGTGCCTTGGGCGATGATCTCGCCGCCATGCACCCCGGCGCCGGGGCCGATGTCCACCACATGATCCGCGCGCCGGATGGCCTCTTCGTCGTGCTCCACCACGATTACGGTGTTGCCGAGGTCTCTCAGATAGTCGAGGGTGGCCAGCAGGCGGTCGTTGTCCCGCTGGTGCAGGCCGATGGAGGGCTCGTCGAGGATGTACATCACGCCCACCAGGCCGGCGCCGATCTGGCTGGCCAGGCGGATGCGCTGGGCCTCGCCGCCGGAGAGGGTGTCGGCGCTGCGCTCCAGGGTCAGGTAGTCGAGCCCCACGTTCACCAGAAAGCTTAGGCGCTGGGCGATCTCCTGCACTACCTTGGCGGCGATCTTGCCGCGCTTGCCGGGCAGATCGAGGGTCTCGAAGAACGCCAGGGCCCGGCCCACCGGCATGGCGGTGACCTCGGGCAGGGTCAGTTCGGCCACGAAGACGTTGCGCGCCGCGGTGCTCAGGCGACTGCCCCGGCACTGGGGGCAGGGATGCACCGAGAGGTAGCGCGACAGCTCCTCGCGCACCGCGGAGGATTCGGTCTCGCGGTAGCGCCGCTGCATGTTGGGCAGGATGCCCTCGAAGGGGTGGGTGCGCTTGGCCGGTTTGCCGCGCTCGTTGAGGTAGCTGAACTCGATCTGTTCGTCGCCGCTGCCTTGGAGGATGATCTCCCGTTGGGCGGGTTCCAACTCCGCCCAGGGCGTATCCGGATCAAAGCCGTAGTGCCGGCCCAGGGCCTTAATTAGTGCATAGTAATAGGCGTTGCGCCGGTCCCAGCCGCGCACCGCGCCGCCGGCCAGGCTCAAATGGGGCTGGCTGACCACCCGCTCGGGGTCGAAAAACTGCTCGTGGCCCAGGCCGTCGCAGGCGGGGCAGGCCCCGGCGGGGTTGTTGAAGGAGAAGATGCGCGGTTCCAGCTCCTCCAGGTTGAAGCCGCAGCGGGGGCAGGCGTAGTTGGCGGAAAACAACAGCGGCTGGCGCTCGGGGTCGTCCATCCAGGCCACCCGCGCCAGGCCGCCGGCCAGGTTGAGCGCGGTCTCGAAGGACTCGGCCAGGCGCTGCTTGAGGTCTTCGCGCACCTTGAAGCGGTCCACCACCACCTCGATGCTGTGCTTGCGGTGCAGCTCCAGCTCGGGCGGGTCGTCCAGTTCGTAGACCTCGCCGTCGATGCGCGCGCGGATGAAGCCCTGGGCGTTCAGCTCGGTGAGCAGCCGGAGGTGCTCGCCCTTCTTCTCCGAGATCACCGGCGCCAGCAGCATCAGCTTTTCGCCCTCGGGCCGGGCCAGCACCTGGTCCACCATTTGGCTGATGGTCTGGGCCTCCAGCGGCTCGCCGTGCTCGGGGCAGCGCGGGGTGCCGGCGCGGGCGAACAGCAGCCGCAGGTAGTCGTAGATCTCGGTGATGGTGCCCACGGTGGAGCGCGGGTTGTGGGAGGTGGTCTTTTGCTCGATGGAGATGGCCGGCGATAGCCCCTCGATGTGGTCCACGTCCGGTTTTTCCATCATCGACAGAAACTGCCGGGCATAGGCCGACAGGGATTCCACATAGCGCCGCTGGCCTTCGGCGTAGATGGTGTCGAAGGCCAGCGAGGACTTGCCGGAGCCCGAGAGCCCGGTGATGACGATGAGCTTGTCCCGAGGCAGGTCGAGGTCGATGTTCTTTAGATTGTGGGTCCGCGCACCGCGGATTAGGATTTTGTCCATGGGGGAGTCGTCGCCGATTGAAGCCAACCGATTACTATACTTGGGCCAAGGGGTTGGGTCCAAAGGGAATTCGATGGCCTTGCTCGCGCTTCCTGCGGCGGCGCTGGGGAGGGCCTGCGTTTCTTCGTGCTCGGGGGGGTATGCGAAAAACGGGATTTTCTTTAAATCCGGGTTGATGCGTTTCTTCGTGCTCGGGGGGGTATGGGGTTAGGCCGCGATGCTGGCGGCGGTGTTGCGCGCGGCGGGTTGATGGGCCGATCAGCGACCCGCGGCGGCGTAACCGCGGGGGCGGTCCTGGCTACCACTGTCATTTCACCTTAATCCGGGGCGATAAAACATGTAATATGACGGGCTTATGATTCTGCCTCCTTGTCCCGCCAGGAACCGCCGCTATGCCGGTTAACAGCCAGCTACAAGCCCAACAGCATCGCCTCGACCCTGAGGCGGACCCCGAGAAGATCGTCGGCGCCCTGAGCGATCGCTTCAACCTCGCCGCAGAGCACGAGCGGATCCTCGACTCGGTCTACTTCGACAGCTTCGACTGGCGGCTCTATCTGGCCGGCGGCCTGCTGCACGAGGAACGCGAGGCGGGCGCGCGCCGGCTGGTCTGGACCCCCATGGATGAGGCGGCGCCGCCGGTGACTTACCCGCTGCCGGGCGAGGTTCCGCGTTTCGCCTGGGATCTGCCGCCGAGCCCGTTGCGCGCACGCATTGCGCCGCTTCTGGAGATGCGCGCCCTGCTGCCGCAGGCGCAGGTGCGGGTCAGCCGCCGCACCTTTCGGGTGTTGGACGACGAGGAGAAAACGGTGCTGCGCCTGCTGTTTGAGAGCAGCGAGGCGCGGCCGCCGATGGGCGGCGAGACCCAGGCCCTCGACAACCGCCTGCGCCTGCTGCCAGTGCGCGGCTACCCCGAGCCGTTGGCGCAGGTGCAAAAGGCGCTGGCGCAACTCCAGCTCAAAGCCCCCGAGCAGAACCCGTTGGCAGAGGCCCTGACCGCCTTGGGTCGCAAGCCGGTGGAGTACTCCTCCAAGCTGAATTTCAGTTTCGACCCGAACACCCGGGCCGATCAAGCGGCCAAGGCCATTCACCTGCACCTGCTGAACACCATAGAGGTGAACATCGCCGGGACCAAGGCGGACCTGGATTCCGAGTTCCTGCACGACCTGCGGGTGGCGGTGCGCCGCACCCGCTCGGCGTTGACCCAGGTGAAGGGGGTGTTCGAGGACGCGGTGGTGCAGCGCTACAAGGAGGGCTTCGGCTGGGTGGGGCAGGTCACCGGCCCCACCCGCGACATGCATGTCTATCTGCTGGAGTTCGAAGACTACCGCAAGGCGCTGCCCGAGCGCTTTCGCGCCGATCTCGACCCGCTGCACCGCTTCCTGGAAGAACACCAAAAGAGCGCCCATCGGCAGTTGGTGAAGGACCTCAATTCCCCGCATTTTCGCACCTTGCTCAAGACCTGGCGGCAATTCCTGGAGTCGCCGCCGCCCAAGCGTCCGCAGGCCCCCAAGGCGGCGCTGCCCATCGTCGAGGTGGCCGGTCAGCGGATCTGGAGGTCGTACAAAAAGGTGATGCAGGACGGCTCGTCACTGACCCCGGACTCCCCCGCGGAGCGCTTGCACGAGCTGCGCAAGGACTGCAAGAAGCTGCGTTACCTGATCGAATTCTTCTCCAGCCTGTATACCGAGGCCAAGATCAAGCCGCTGATTAAGAGCCTCAAGCGCCTGCTCGACGCCCTGGGCAGCTTCCAGGACCTGGAGGTGCAGGCCGACAAGCTGCGCGACCTGGCCCATCAAATGGCGGACGAAGGCAAGGTCCCGGCCGACACCCTGTTGGCCATGGGCATGTTGGTGGACGGCCTGTTGCGCCGTCAGCAGGCGGCGCGCGGCGAGTTTGACGCGCGTTTTGCGGATTTTTCCGAAAGCAAGAATCGGCGCCTTTTCAAAACCCTTTTCTCCCCGGCGGCACGCTCCGATGAAAATCCTGGGCATCTATAACATCAAGGGCGGCGTCGGCAAGACGGCGGCCGCGGTCAACCTGGCCTATCTTGCGGCGTGCGAGGGCTATCGCACCCTGGTCTGGGACCTCGACCCCCAGGCCGCGGCCACCTATTACTTTCGCATTAAGCCCAACGTAAAGGGCGGCAGCAAGAAGCTGATTAAGGGCAAGACCGAGGCCGACGAGCACATTAAAGGCACCGACTACGAAAACCTCGATCTATTGCCGGCGGACTTCTCCTATCGCAATATGGACCTAACCCTGGGTGACGCGAAAAAGCCCGCGCAGCAACTGATTAAGCTATTGCGGCCCTTGTCCTACGCATACGATCTTTTGGTGCTCGACTGCCCGCCGAGCATTTCGCTGGTGTCGGAGAACGTGTTTCGCGCCGCCGACGGCTTGGTCGTGCCCACCATCCCCACCACCCTCTCGGTGCGCACCTACGAGCAGTTAAAGGATTTCTTTCAAAAGCATGATCTGGCGGGCCTCAACCTAATGCCCTTCTTCTCCATGGTGGACCGGCGCAAGAACATGCACCAAAAGGTCATGCAGGAGCTTCCCGAGCGTTTCCCCGAGACCCTGGACGCAGCCATCCCCTACGCCTCGGACGTGGAGCGCATGGGCATCTACCGCACCCCGCTGAACGCCTACGACGCCCACGCCCCGGCGGCCCTGGCCTACGAACGGCTGTGGGCCGAGATCAAGGCGCGAACCGGTATTTGAGGCCGGACTCGATGGCGGTCCGCGGCTAACGCCTGCGCGAGTAGATCCTGGAGTGTCAAACGCGAGTTTGACCCTGCGGCGATTTTCCGCTCGACCGCGGACGGTTTCAAACTCGCGTTTGACGCTCCGTTTGACGAACTGGCAACCCAGGCGCTTGCGGCGTACCGAGCACACGAAGAACCGCACTTGCCCAAGGGCTGTACTCCAGGCGGCTAGTTGGCGCTGGAGCGCGGACAGGCATCTCTGCGCTCCCTGCGGTTCTCTGCGCCCTCTCTGCGTTCCTAAAAGCCCTTGTTTCTGTTATTGGTGCGCCGGCGCACTCGGTCATTCCCCCTTCGGAACCGTCCCCATCAACACCGCCTCGGCCAGTACATGGCCCTGCATCGCGGCCTCCAGCTCCGCCTTCGTAGGTCGGTCGAGCCCTTCGAGTTCGGTGTCCAGGGCATACAGCTTGTGAAAGTACCGGTGGCGGCCGATGGGCGGGCAGGGGCCGCCATAGCCGGTGCGTTCCCAGTCGTTCACGCCTTCGCCGGTTCCGGCCGGCAGGGCCTCGGGGGCCACGGCCTCGGGCAGTCCGGCGGTCTGCGGCGGCAGGTTGTAGAGCACCCAATGCACCCAGGTCATTTCGGGCCTTTCGGGGTCCGGCGCATCCGGGTCGTCCAGGATCAGCACCAGGCTCTTGGCCCCTGCGGGTACGCCGTCCCAGTCCAGTTGCGGCGAAATGTCCTCGCCGTTGCAACCGAACCGGGTCGGGATCTGTGCGCCGTGTTGAAAGGCGGGGGAGGTGAGGGTCATGGGCATGGCGGTCTCCTTCGGTGGTTGTTGACTGGCTTTCCAAACATTTTAGGCCGAATCGGCCGGAATTAAAGATACAATCCGCCTATGAGCGCCGTCGTCCTGATCACCTTTCATGCCGGGTATTCCCATTCCTCGCTGGCCCTGGCCGCATTGCAAGCGGCCTGTGCGGAAGAGCCCTTTTTCCCGCAAATTCATCGCCTGGAGCCGCTGGAGAAAGCGGATCCCCGCTGGGTGCTGGAGCAGGTGTTGGCGCGCCGACCGGCGGTGGCGGGCTTTTCCGCCTATCTGTGGAATATCGAGCGCTGCCTGCACCTGGCCCGCCTGATCAAGCAGTTGTCGCCGCAGACGCTGATCGTGTTTGGCGGCCCCGAGGCCGGCCCGCGCGCCCGAGAGCTGCTGGAGACCGAGGCCGCGCTGGATTTTGTGATCGAGGGCGAGGGGGAAGAGGCCTTTCGGGACCTGCTGCGCTGGCGGCTCTCCGGGGTCGGCGGACCCGAGGGGGTCTCCGGCCTGTGGCGCCGGGACGGGGCGCGGATCCGAAGCAATCCGCCGCGACCGCCGGACTTGGCCGCCTTGCCCTCGCCCTTCGAGCTGGGCCTGATCGCCTTCGACCGGCCGCTGATCTATTGGGAGACCTCCCGCGGCTGTCCCTTCAAATGCACCTTCTGCTCCAGTGCCGAGGAGCGGCTGCGGTTGATCCCGCTGCCGCGTTTGGAACGGGAGCTGGCCGTGATCGGTCGCCACAAAGACAAGACCGTAAAGCTATTAGACCGCAGCTTCCATTTGGGCAAGGGGCGCACCCTCGGGTTGTTGCAGCGCTTCGCGGATAGCGGCGATTCCCTGCGCTTCCATTTGGAGCTGAACCCGGATCGCATCTCCGAGGAGGCCATGCTGTTGTTCGAGCAGGCGGCGCCGGGGCGGTTTCAGTTCGAGATCGGGCTTCAGACCCTGGACGCCGGGGTGCTTGCGCGGATCCAGCGCGCCATGGATGCGCCCTTGGCGCTTCAGAACATCCGGCGGCTCACCCGAATGCGCCGGCACGCGCTGCATTTGGACCTAATCGTAGGTCTGCCGGGGGAGGGGGCCCGCCAATGCGCGGCGGCCTTGGACCGCACCTTCAAGCTCTATCCGGATCACTTGCAGCTGGGGTTTCTGAAGCTGCTGCCCGGCACGCCCTTGCAGCGCCAGGCCACGGCGCTGGGGTATTTGTGGGATCGGCAGCCGCCCTATGAGGTGTTGCAGACGCCGCACCTGAGCTTTGCCGAGATTTCGCGCCTCAAGCGTTATGCGGAGTTGCTGGAGCGGCTATGGAACAGCGGGTTGTTGCGCCATACCCTAATGCGCTTGACGGACGCGCATTGGGGCGGCGCCCTGAGCCAGACCTTCGAGCTGATGCTGCATCACCTGCCCGACGGGATGCTGCGCGCGCGCCCCGGGCCGCCGGTGTGGCTGGAGGCCTTGGGCGGGCTGCTGCAACCCCGGTTGGCCGCGGACGCCGTGTTGCGCCAGTTGTTCCTGTGGGATTATTGCAGCCAGGGCGTGCCGGGCGGCCGCACTCCGGAGTGGATTCGCGGCCTCCTGCCGCCGCCGCAGCGGGTGAAGACCCCGGCTGGCCGCAAACCGCTGCATCGGTTGCAACTGGACGCCGTCGCCGCGGCGATAGTGAACGAATGGCGGCGCGATCCGCTGCCCGCAGGGGCGTATTTCCTGTGGCCCCAGCGCCACCTCAAGGGCGTGCCGCTGGAGATCCTGCCCGCCGATGGAGCGACGACGACGGCCGGACCCAGCGACGAGGCATAGTGGCTCGATTCAAACCCCAGACCCCGGAACTCAGCACTCAGCCCTCAGAACTCGCAACTCACAACTCACAACTCATAATTCACAACTCACAACTCACAACTCACAACTCACAACTCACAACTCACAACTCACAACTCACAACTCACAACTCATAATTCACAACTCACAACTCACCCCGGGTTCGCCATAGCCCCAGGGTTTGCAGGCAAATGGCGTTCATCTGTTGCGCCCGCTCCGGGGTCTCGGCCTCGTTGTAACAGCGCAGCTCGGGGGCGTTGCCCGAGGGGCGAATATGCGCGATTTCGCCGCTTTTAAAGGTGATTCGCAGGCCGTCGGTGGCGTCGAGTGCTGCGACCGGTCCGAACCTCGCCTCGAATAAACGATCCACCGCCGCCGGGTCGGCCTCCAGCTCGGCGATGCGGGGTCCGCTGATCTCGGCGGGAAACCCCTTCAGGCGGTCGCTGTAGGTGTAGCGGGCGGGAAGTTCGGCCACCAGCTCGGCGATGGTGCGGTCGCGGCCGAAGGCGGCCGATAGCACGGCCAGGATCGGCAACACCGCGTCGCGGGTGGGCAGCGGGCTGAGGGTGTCGCACCGTCCGGCCAGCACCGAGGCGGTGAGAAAACCGCCGTTGGCCTCGTAGCCCGCCACCCCTTCGGCCCCCTGCGCCAAGGCCTCCTGCATGGCGGCGATGACATAGGGCGAGCCGATGCGGGTGCGGATCACGCGCTCGAACCAGCCGCAGCGTTCGGCCACGGTGTTGCTGCTCACCGGGGTGGCCAGGGTCCTCGCCCCCAGCTCGCGCGCGCACAACACCCCCACGATGTCGCCGCGCAGCCAGTGGCCCGCGGCGTCGCCGATCAGCGGGCGATCGCCGTCGCCGTCGGTGGAGACGATGGCGTCGAAGCCCGGATCCCGCGCCCATTGCCTGGCCAGTTCCACGTCCTCGGGCCGAATCGCCTCGGTGTCCACCGGGATGAAGCGCTCTGAGTAGCCCAGCGGCAGCACCTCGGCCCCCAGCTCTGCGAGCAGCGCGGCCAGGGTCTCGCGGGCCACGCTGGAGTGGCCGTAGAGGGCAATGCGCCGGCCGCGCAGCAGATTGCTGGAGAAATAGGCCCCGAAGCGGGCCAAATAGAGCACGAAGGCGGTGTCGTCGTGCAGCGGCGCGACGGGCGGCGCGGTCAGCCGACCGGCGGCGTCGAAGCGATCGGCCGGCAGCTGCACCCGCTGGGTCCGAATGGCCTGCTCGTCCGGTTTGAGGATCTCCCCGGCGGGCTTGTAGAACTTAATGCCGTTGCGGTCGTCGGGGATATGGCTGCCGGTGATCATGAGCGATGGAATCCCTTCCTCGATGCCGAACAACGCCAGCGCCGGGGTGGGGATTTGGCCGCAAAAGATCGGCCGCAGGCCTTGATCCGCCGCCGCCCGGGCGCAGGCCGCGAGGATGCGCGGGGTGCTCGGCCGAAGGTCCCCGGCCAGCGCCAGCGCGCTGTCTTCGGCCGCCTGGCCCTGGGTTTTCAGGTACTGCACAAAGGCCGCGGTATAGGCATAGCAGACGCGGTCGGTCATGGCCTCGGCCAGGCCGCGGGCGCCGCTGGTGCCGAACTTGACCCCGCTGCTTTGCATCAATTCATCGATCGTAATCGGGGGTTCGTTACTCATGAGTGTTGTCTTGGCGTCGCTCTCGGCAGATTAAGGGGGTCCGGGCGTGCCGAAATAACGGCAACAAGGGACCCATCGATCGTTCCCCGCAGGCGCAAACAAAACCCCCTCTGCGCCCCTAAGCGTCGTGGTTTGCCTCGGGGCGGGCGGCGTCCTGTGCGATCGCGCGCGCCTCGGCCGCGCTCAGTCGTCGCCAGGGCCGCGGGATCAAGCCCGGCGCCCGCGCACGATAACGGGCATAGGCCTCGCCATGATAGGTCAGTAGCTTGCGTTCTTCCAGCCGCGAGCCGATGACGAAATACAGGCTTGCGGCAATCGTGGCCGTCAACTGGCTGGGGTCCAGGTCCCGCGTCCACAACAGCACCAGGCCCAGGGCGTACCAGGGGTGGCGCACATGCCGGTGCAGGGGCGAGATATGCAGGGTTTCTTGATCCTCGGGCGCCCGCTGGCCCTGTTTCACCTGACGCAGACCGAGGAATTCCCCGCCGTCATAAAAGCGCAGGCTCCACAGAAACAGGCCGACGGCGACCAGCGCCAGACCGTCGGCGAGCCACCCAGCCCAGCCCGTCCAGGCCCACAGCGGCGGGCCGCGATGGGCATAGGTCAGCCACAAGGGCGGGATCAGCAGCGCCACGGCGAGCCCGTTGTAGAGCAGCCGATAATAGGGCATCCAAGCGCCGAGCCGCCGCGCAGCCCAGCGCTTGGCGGTCAGGGAGGCCAGCGCCGAGTGCAGTGCGAAATAGCCGCACCAGGCCGCGAAGATCAGCCAAAGGTGGTCCATCAGTCCTTGAATTTGCCCATTTGCAGGCGCTGGGCCTCCATCATCTCCAACTCGCGCGCGCCGGACACCACCACCTCGGGGTCGGGCACGAAATTCAGCTCGTTATTGAGGCGTTCGTAGGGCACCGAGTTCAGGATCACCTTAATCGCGTTCAGCCGCGCCAGGTGCTTGTTGTTGGAGCGGATGATGGTCCAGGGGGCATGCGTGGTATGGGTGCGGCGCAGCATTTCATACTTTACGTTGGTGAAATCGTCCCAGCGCTCCTGCGCCTGTACGTCCACCTCGCTCAGCTTCCACTGCCGCAGCGGGTCGCTCTTGCGGCGCTCGAAGCGCTTGGCCTGCTCCTCCCGGGTGACCGAGAAATAGAGCTTCACCAGGATCGTGCCCTGGCGCACCAGGTCCTTCTCAAAGCCGGTGACGCCGCGCATGAAATTGGCGTATTCATCGTCGGTGCAAAAGCCGAACACCGGCTCCACCATGGCGCGGTTGTACCAACTGCGGTCGAACAACACCACCTCGCCGCCGCGCGGAAACTGCCGCACATAACGCTGGAAAAACCACTGGGTGCGCTCCTCCACGCTGGGCTTGCCCAGGGCCACCACCCGGTAATGCTTTTCGTTCATGTACCGGGTTACGCGGCGAATGGTTCCGCCCTTGCCGGCGGCGTCGCGGCCCTCAAACAGGATCACCATGCGCATGCCGCTGCGCTCCAGATACTGCTGCATCCGAATCAGCTCCGCTTGATAGGGCTTGAGGTCGGATTCTTGGCGGAACTTGCGCACCGCCTTGCGGTCGCTCTTGCGCTCCGAGTCTAGCTCCTCTTGCAGGCGACGGTTCTCCTCCATCAGTTGCGCAATGTCGGTCGTCGAGGCGGCGCTATTTTCGATGCCGGAATTCAGTGGGGTTACGGTGTCGTCGCTCATGCGGTTGGCTCCTTACAGTCAAGAATGAATCGGGAAAGGCCGGTCTGAAGAGTCGTGCTTCGGGCCGGACCAATATAGCACAGAGTGGTTCTGCGCAAGCTTCCGACTGCACGGAGATCCTTGCGCCAAGCGCGGCCTGGGGGCATCGTCGCGATCCGCAGCGCCATGGACAGGCCGGCGCCGGCGCAAGTATTGTCGCTGCCCCCCAGCCCGGCCAAAGGCTCGACCGCCCACGCCTCCCAAGCCGCCCCCAACCGAGGTCGAGGCTCCGTTGACGAACTGGCAACCCAGGCGTTTGCGCAGTACCGAGCACACGGAGCGCCACCCAGCCCGAGGGCTGCACTCCAGGCGGCTAGGCAAGGCGGGAGCGCCGGGCAGGCATCCCCATGCCTTGGCGCAACATCAGCAAGCAAAAACTGCTCCGCGCCCTCTGCGGTCCTCTGCGCCCTCTGCGTTGCTAACCGCCGTGGTTTCCGCCGGCGCGCTAAGATCACGGCAGGTAACTGGATTCGATCTGTTCGCGGGTGAGGATGCCATAGATGTGGCGAATGCCGGGCACGGTCATGCGCTCCACATACAGCGCCTCGCCGCCTTGTTTGTTCAAGGTCTCCAGGGCCTCGTGCAGGCTGGCCTGAAGGTTCACCGAGACCACTTGCAGGCGCCGCGCGGGGATCTCCCGCAGGTCCACCTCGGGGCCGGCGGGTTCGCCCTCGGCCCCCTCGCGCAGGTGGCGCACCAGGTCCAGCGCCCGCATCAGCAGCGCGGGCCGCCCTTGGTCGTCGATCAACAGCCAGTCGGGGCCGCCGGCGAGCAGTTGCTCGGCGCGGCTGCGCGCCAGCACCGGGTCCACGCGCTGAAAGTTGCGACTCATGACCCCGGCCACCCCCACCCGTCGCAGGGCCTGCATCACCGGGCTGGCGTTGTAGTCCAGGCCGTTGGCCTTGAGCTGGGAGACGAATAGGGCCTCCTTGTTGAAGATTTCGCTGGCGGTGAGGCCGGCGATGGTGATGGCGAGCATCCCCGGCATGATCACCGCCGGGTTTTGGGTCAGCTCGACCAGCGCGGTGAGGGCCGCCAGCGGGGCCTGCAGGGTGGCGCCCATCATGGCCCCCATGCCCAGCAGGGCGTAGAAACCCGAGTCGGACACCGCGCCGGGCAGCACCTGGGCCACCAGCAGCCCGCCCAGCCCGCCGGCGGCGGCGCCGATGAAGAAGGTGGGGCCGATGAGCCCGCCGGGGATGCCCATGCCCACGCTGATGGCGCTGGCGATCAGCTTGGCCGCCACCAGCAGCGCCAGCAGACCGACGCTCAGCTCCCCCAGCAGGGCGGCGTTCACGGTATCGTAGCCGATGCCCATCACCCCGGGCGCGAACACCGCGATCCCGCCCACCAGCACCCCGGCCAGGCTGGTGCGCCAGCCGAAGGCCAACACGGCCGAGCGGCGGGTGATCCACTGCAAAATATGGATGAAGGCGGCGGCGAGCGCCCCAATGACCAGCCCCAGCACCACCAGCGCCGGCATTTCCGCCAGCGAGCCGAGTTCGAAGTGGGGCAGGTCGAAGGCCGGGCTGGCGCCAAAGACCGCGATGGACACCGCGTTGGCGCTCACCGCGGCCAGGATCACCGGGGTGAAACTGGCCAGGGTGTATTCCATCATCACCACTTCGAGGGCGAAGATCACCCCCGCCAGCGGGGTGTTGAAAGAGGCCGCGATGCCGGCCGCCGTGCCGCAGCCGACCATGGTGCGAATGCTGTTGTTGGGCAGACTCAGCGACTGCCCGAGCAGGCTGCCGGAGGCCGCGCCGAGGTAGACATGGGGGCCTTCGCGGCCCACCGAGTGGCCGCTGATGATGGCCAGCGCGGCGCCGACGAATTGGAGCACGAAGCCGCGGCGATCGAGATGGCCTTGATGGTAGGCCAGGCGCTCCATCACCCGCGCCACCCCGAGCACGGTGTCGCCCTTGGCCAGCTTGTGAAACAGGTAGCCGATGGCCGCGCCCCCGAGCGCGGGCAGCGCAAAACGCAGCCACAGCGGCAGGGTTTCGTAGTTTTCCGGGTCGCCCGCGGCGAGGAAGGCGGCCTGGGTCCCCTCCACCGCCAGCCGAAAGGCCACGATCACCACCCCCGCGAGCAGGCCGGTGATTAGCCCCACCATGGCCAGCGGCAGCAGGGTGTCGGGGCGGGCGAGTTGCAGCCGCAGGCGTTCCAGGCGCCTTTGCAGGCGGGTATTTCGGGGCGGTTTGGGCTGCATGCCGCTACATCATGGATTGCAAGCGCTGGCACAGCACTTGAATCACCCCGGTGGCCAGGTCCACATGCTCCGAGATCAGCTCGTGCAGGGTCTCGTAGTCGAGCCGGAATAGGTGCGTGGCGGACACGGCGGTGACCGAGGAGGTGCGGGGCTCGGGGTTCAGCGCCGCCAGCTCGCCGAAGATCTCCCGCGGCCCGAGGATGGCGATCTGTTTGTCGCCGTCATGCACCCGCACCCGGCCGGAGATGATGATGTACATGGAGCGTCCAAGCTCGCCCTTGGTGACGATGGCGGCGCCTTCTTCGGCACGCACGTATTTGAGGCTCAGCGCCACCTCGGCCAGGGTCTCTTCGGGGATGTTGCGGAACAGGCTCACCGATTTCAAAATCAGCACCTTTTCCAGGGTCAGTAGCATAGCGAGGCTCCCGCTCGGCGTCGCGGCTCAGTGCCGAGAGACGATGTAATGGGCCACCGCGCGCACATTGGCCGCGCGGTCGTGTTGCAGCGGCTTGACAATATCCAGCGCCTGCTCCGGACGCAAGCGGCTGATGGTCCAGACCGCGGTCTCGCGCACCACCTTTTCCGGTGAACGCAGGGCCTGGAGCACTGCCGGATAGTAATCCTGGTAGCGGTATTTTCCCACCTCGTACAGCGCCGTGCATTGGGTCCAGAAAGACAAGCCCTCGTGGCGCCCGGCGATCACCTCATTGACGTGCTGGCCGGCGTTGCGGGTCTCCAGCGGATGGCTTTCGAGCAGGTGCTCCAGGCGCTCGCTATCGGGGATATCGTCGAACATCACGAACACTTGCGCCAGCGGGTCGTTGAGCAGCAGCTTGCCCAACACCTCCAACGCATAGGCGCGCTTTTCGCGGTCGCCGGCGTGGTAGTGCTTTTCGAGCTTGCGGATTTCCTTGGGGTTGTACACCAGCGAAAGCACCATGAACAGGCGTTGGCGGATGAGGCGCATTTTGTTGCGCAGGTCTTTTAACAGCTGCGGAAACCGGCGCCCCAAGCGGCGGTCCTTGGTGGTGGCCAGGATCCAGGCGGCATGCGTGAGTTCGATCCGCGCGGTGCGTTCGAGCTGTTGCCGCTCGCGCTGGTCGCGCGCCTGGTAGAAGCACCGGCGCAAGGACTTCAACGCCTGGTGGCGAATCGGCTGGTCGATGTCCGTCACCGCGTTGAGCAGCAGTCGATTACCCGCATCATTGCACTGATGGGCGCAGATGCGGATGATGCTCAGGCGCACGTCACGGGATTGCCCGGTGCTATTGTACAGTCGCCAAAGCTCGGGCAAGGCGCTGGGGCCGGCCTGGATCAGCGCCTGTTCCGCGGTGCGGCGCAGGGGTTTAATGCCCAGGCTGTCCGCCAGCGGCGGCCAGAGGCGGCGGTTGCCCAGCTTGCCCGCGGCCTCGAACGCCGCTTGGCGCACCTGCCGGTAGGGATCCTTAAACAGGCTCAGCAGCGGGCGGTAGAAATTGCGAATGCCCACCTCGCCCAGCACCTCGGCCGCCAGCAACCGCAACCGCGGGTTGTTCGAGTTCACCATGGCGAAGAACCGCTCCCCGGCGATCAATACGCCCTCAATGCCGCCGCTGCGCAGCAGGCCCACCATGGCATTGCGGCGGATCAGGGGTTCGGGGTGATTGAGGTAGGGCACGATCTCGTCCACGATGTCGGCAAAGGTGATCGCGGTATAGGTGCGGATGCAGGCCCCGAGCAGTCGCGGATCCGTGGTGCGCTTCATCAGGGCGCGCACATTGGTCTCCAGCGACGACAGCCCCAGGCGCTCGATGCGCTTGAGCACGTCCAGCCGAATCTCCCGCTCCTGGCGCATCAGCAAGGTCCGCAAGGCCTCCTCCAGCAATTCGTGCTGCTCCTGCTCGAACAAATCCAGCAGATACAGCACCTCGCCGATATGCGGCGACTCCAGGCGCTTGGCCAGCATGGTCAAGGAGTGCGAATCCAGCGCCATGTGTGCGCCTTCACCCAGGTTGCGGCGCGACAACGCCTTGCCGAGCATCACCCAGTATTCGCTGCGCAGGGCCGCCGCAATCAGCGCCCAGGCCGCCACCACCGCCAGCAGCATGTACAGGATTTGCAGCGCGGCCACGTCCCACAGCGCATTCGCCAACAGCATCAACCCGGCCGCGGCGATGCCCGCCACCGGCTCCCCCAGGCTCTCGATGCGGGCCTGGGCCGAGAGCCGGAAATGCACCGGCAGCGGCTGATACAGCAGCACCACCGCCGGCTCGTCCACCGAAATGCGGGCCACGCTGTCGAGCAGCTTAATCATCGCCACCAGGCTGAAAAACAGCACCGTCTCGGTCGAGGCCAGGCCGACGCTCAACGCGATCAGCGAGCCGCCGAACACCAGCAAGGGCAGAAACAGCAGGCCGAAGGTCATCCCGAAGCGGTTGAGCAGCCGCCCCGCCACCAAGGTCTTGAACAGCAGGTTCACCACCCCGACGGCGGCGAAGAACAGGCCCAGGAAGGCGGCCAGGGACTCCTCGTCCGGAAAGCGGGTTGCCGCCAGCTGGTAGAACAGAAAGTCCACGAAGTAATAACCGAACAGGGACAAGCCGGCGAGACCGCCCAACAGCATCATGTAACGGCTGTTCCAGGCGTGCCTTTCCGGTCCCCGGTCGCCCTCGGCCAGGGATTCCTCATCGGCCTCGGGGGCGTCGTATTCCTCTTCCGAGCGGCACAGGCGTTTGGGGTAAGACGACGAAATCACCCGCAGCAGGATGACGCAGAGGATGAACGAAAACACCGTCACCAGCAGCAGGTATTGGGTGCCGATCAGGCGCACCAAAAGCGCGATCGAGGCCCCGCCGATGATGCCCGCGATCACCTCGCCGGTGCTCGCCAGGGTGAACAGGCGCTTACCCTGGCGCAGGGTCAGCAGGCGCCCCGACAGGCTCCAAAACGCCAAACCCACCAGCATGGCGATGGTATCGGACCACAGGGCCACCAGGATCGTGGGCCAGGCGCCCGGCGTCAGGGTATTCAGGATCAGCAGCAACAGCACGCCCACGCCGAGCCCGCCGAAGGTGATCAACAACAGGTGCTCGAAGCGCAGGCGCTGCTCGACGTAGATGTACAGCGAACCGCAGAGGATGATCAGCAGCGAGGCCCCGATGTAGATCCAGGGCAGCTTGTCGGCGTCGAAGCGGGACAGAAACAGCGAATAGGCCGCCGTTTCGTAGAACACCACCGCCAGGCCGGCGAAAAAGGAAAAGGCGAACAGCAAAAACACCGGCCTGCGCTCCTCCTCCTGCACCCCCAGCACGCTGTACAGGCGGATGGAGAACGCTCGGCCCAGCCTAGCGCCCAGCGGGGCGGGTTGTGCTCTCGGCTCGGCCATCTATTCTTCGGGGCGCAGCTTGACTTTTCTGAGGACGCGGAAGGCCTTGTGGCTTTTTTGCCCTTCCAGCGGCGATTCGTCACCGCCTGCGCCGCCAGCCTCGGCATAGTCTTCGTTGCCATAATGCCAAATAGCTTTCATTTCCGCACCATACTTCTCTTCCAGTTGTTGGAGGTGTTGTTCGATCTCGCCCTCCCTGAGGGCCTGTGAATAGGGGCAATCCCAAAGCACCCAGTAGGCCTCTTCATCATTAACAGAGAAAAAATCGAAAGGAAACGCGCGGCAGTCAAAAGGACGGTCCGAATACACTGTGCATTCGTGGGTTTTTGGGTCCAGGAAGGTGCATCGGCCGTCTGTCTCTGTGCGTATCACGGGAAAGTGGTCGAATCGATCCAAGAAGCGTTTGTCGCCCGTGCGGACCTGTAGGCGCTTGAACTCCTGCGGACTCAAGGGAGATGGGGCATAGCCCCAGGTGGCCGTGGTGCAGCATCGCGCCGGGCATTCTCGGCAGGCTGGATTGAAGTCCGCAGATGCACTATACTCAAGCAGAGGTTTAGTCATGATGTCCGTCCTGATTTTCCGGAGGTTGGTGGCGTTTTCAGTGAGGCTTACAGACTCCGGAGGTCGCCCTAAGGATACCTTGTAAAGGCCGTCGGGGTCGAGCTTTGTCTTGGACGAGGGACGAGGCTATGTTGCACTGCTGACCGATGGTTCGTCTCCGGCGATAACAGCTAAAAAGCACGCTTGTGTGCCCCGCATCGATGCGCTGTGAGCGCATCGGATTAGCCTTGTGTAGATTGAAGCGAACTCGTGAAGCGGATGACGAAGAATAAGCAAAAAATTCACTATATCCCGATTCGGCGGAAGTTGCTCTATTACGTAATGGGCGTGGTCGCGTTTATTGCCGTGTTTGTGCTCCCAGTCGAATTTTACCGGCCTATTCAGCATCTGAACCAGCTGATCGCGAACGGAGAGAGCTTGTTGGCCGGAATTAGAGGGTCCTTCACGGAACCGGAACTCCAGCGCTTGAGTCGTTTCGTGATGCGGACTTTACCGGAGACTCAGGGGGCATACGACGAGCTGGGGGACTACCACTACCTATCTTTCAATATGCTGATCGTAGATGGCGAGCTGGCCCCGGAAGAGGATGTGCTTGTCGCGCTTGAGGAGGAAGGGCAAGACACCAACGAGTTCGATTACGGGCTGCTGGAAAAGTCGCGGGATTATTGGCTGGAGGCCTTCGCCAGAGACCCTGGCGTTCAAGAAATCTTCAGCCGCTACAAGCAGACCTTGATGGATGTCAAGCCGATTGCGGAGAAGATTCCCTTTAACTTGGCTGATGCGTACATCATGCTGGATACCGGGAGGAAAGAGGGCGTATTCGAAGATAATATCGTTTTCCTCTTGGACGGGTATCAATGGTGGGAACTCCCGGCTTATCCGGGAGAGCCTTTCGAGATCACGGACAACGAGTTCTGGCGACGCTCGGCCCTGGAGGGGCGGGAGGAGTTCGGCCACAACCCCAAGCACGATCCGGACAATTGGATGCTGCCGCGCTTCGACGAGGACGAATGGGGCGCCTGGTTCAGCGTCTGGAGGACCGAGGAAGTCGCCGGCGTTTACAACATCTTCACCATCGACTTCGACGCCAGCAGCGTCAAGCAAACCATCATTCAAGTGCTGTTCGCGGTGGCCGTAATCGGCGTTCTGGTGATCCTGCTCGGCAGCCTGGTGGCCTCGTTGCTCGGGCGCATGATCACTCGCCCCATCGACGAGCTGGCCAAGGGCGCGCGCGAGGTGGCCACCGGCAACTACGACTATGTGGTGCCGCTGATCAAGCGCGACGAGCTGGGCGAGCTGACCGAGAGCTTTAACGCCATGACCCTCGGCCAGAAGGAGCGCCTGAACCTCCGCTCCACCCTGGAAAAGCTGCTCTCAAAGGAGCTGGCCGACCTTGCCGGCCGTCAGGGCTTGGTGCTCGGCGGCAAGAAGACCGACTGCACCCTAGTGTTCACCGACTTCGCGGGTTTTTCCACCATCAGTCAGTGGTTGGCGCCGAACGATGCGGTGAACCAGCTCAATCTCTATTTCGAGACCCTGATCCCTATTATTAAGGAGTTCGGCGGTTTCCCGGATAAATACATCGGCGACGCCATCGTGGCCATGTTCGGCGCACCCATTTACTACGAAGACCACGCCGACCAGGCCGTGCGTTGTGCGGTGGAGATGCAGCGCGCCTTGCGGCGGCTCAACCAAGAGCGGCGCGAGGATGGCCTGCCGGTGTTCGAGATGCGAGTGGGGATCAATAGCGGCGATGTAATCGTGGGCGCCATCGGCTGCGACATGAAGCTGGAATACACCTCCATCGGCGAGACCACCAACCTCGCCAACCGCATGGAGACGGTGTGCGAGGTGGGGCATGTGATGATCACCCACGAGACCCACAGCCGCATCCGCTTGGAGAACTTTCGGGATGTGCGGCTGGACCTTGAGCCGATCACCACCCGGGTGAAGGGCTATCTGGAGCCGGTGAAGGCCTACCGCGTCTACATCGACGACTTGCAGATCGCAAAATCCCCCCAAGCCGAGACCCTGGGGGATTTCTATTGCTACACCGAGCGCGAAGACTTGCCGCCGCCGATCTCCTTAAGCGCGGCCAAGGAGCGGCCCGATGACGCCCCCGATGCGGGAGACGCGGTGGCCGATGATCCACAGGTCCTCGTCGTCGGCGAAGGGCCGGGCGAATATGGGGTCGGAGCGGAAACGGCGGATTCCGAGCCGCCGGACGCGCCGCCCGCCGCCGTTGGCGAGGATTTAGACCCCCGCCGCTGGCGACGCTCCAAGGCGCGGCGGCGCTAGTGCAGCCCCGCACAAGTAACGCAAACAACCCAGCCGCTCTCGCGCAACGCAGAGCACACGGAGAACCGCAGAGGGCGCAGAGATGGATTCGATTTCATGCTCGTTCCCAAGGTCTCCTTGGTGACGCCTGTCTTGCAAGCTCAAGCTTGCCGAATGGTTTGGGAAGCGAGTACAGCCGCGCCTAAGTATCGGGAACAACCCAGGCGCTTGCGGAACGCAGAACATGCGGAGAACCGCAAAGGGCGCAGAGAGGCGTTGCGATTGCAAGGATCAGCGCCGCACCCCGCATTCCGCCGCCTCGCGGTCCTCCGCGCCCTCTGCGTTCCCAAGGGCCTGCGCCGCCCTTAGCCGCCCTGCTTGCGCCGCGCAAGCTCGGTGCTTAGCGCGCGATAAATGGTCTTTTCCCGATCACTCAGGCCCTGCTCGCGGGCCTTGGCCTCCAATTGCTCGAAGTCTCGGGTCAGGCTCTCCAGGCGGGCCTCCTCGGTCAGGCGTCGCAGCGAGTCCCGAAACTCGGGCTCCAACCCGGTGTCCGGGATCGACAAGGTACTGGCCGCCAAGCGCGACAGGTGGCGATAGGCCGGGTGGTCTCGCCAGCGCTCCACCAGTTGCGCCGTGCGCAGTTCCGGCTGCTCGGCGCACAGGTCGAGCAACTGATCCAGCAGCTCAATGCCCTGGCGGCCCGAATTGCGCCATTCCTGGGGCAGCTCCGGCAGGCCGGCCAGATCGGGGCGTTGCAGGAGCAGGATGAGCGCCTGGCGCAGGGGCGTATTGGCCGCCGCCGCGGCCGGCCCGCGGGCGCGCCGCGGCTGCGGTTTCGGGCTCGGCCTATGCGCGGCTGCGGCCTGGGGCAGCGCCACGGCGACGCCGACCCTTTGGTTTAGCTCCTGTTGCAGCAGGTCGCGGAACACCCCGGGGGGCAGTTTGCCGAGCAGGGGTTTGGCCTGCTCCGCCAGGCGCGCCCGGCCGTCCGCGGTCTCCATCTCCACCCGGTCTTCCAGTTGCTGGAACAGAAAGGTCGAAAGGCTGGGGGCTTGATCCAGCCGCTGGCGAAACGCATCGGCCCCCTCTTGGCGCACCAGGGTGTCCGGGTCCTCGCCCTCCGGCAGAAACAGAAACCGCGCCGAGCGGCCCTCGCGCATCATCGGCAGCGCGGTCTCCAGCGCCTTCCAGGCGGCGCCGCGCCCGGCGCGGTCACCGTCGAAGCAAAACACCACCTCCGCCACGGCGCGAAAGATGCGCTCCAGGTGATCCGGCGTGGTGGCGGTGCCCAGGGTGGCCACGGCATTGCGCACCCCGAATTGGGCCAGCGCCACCACATCCATATAGCCTTCGACCACCAGCAGTCGCGACAGCTTGCGGTTGGCCTGAATCGCCTCGTGCAGCCCGTACAGCTCCCGCCCCTTATGAAATAGGGCGGTTTCCGGGGAGTTGAGGTATTTGGGCTTGCCGTCGTCGAGCACCCGGCCGCCGAACCCGACCACCCGCCCGCGGCGGTCGCGAATGGGGAACATCACCCGATTGCGGAAGCGGTCGTAGGGACCCTTGTCGCCTTCCGAGAGCATGCCGGCGCTGATCAGTTGATTGCGCCCGGCATCGTCGGCGCCAAAGCGCTTCAACACCTTGTCCCAGCCCGGCGGTGCGAAGCCGATGCCGAACTCGGCGGCGATTTCGCCGCTCAGGCCTCGCGCCTTTAGGTAATCCACCGCGGCCTGGCTGGCGGGTTGGCGCAACTGATCCTGGTAAAACAGGGCTATCTCTTCGAGCAACCGATAGAGCGGCCGGTTGTCCGGCCCGCGCGGGGCGGCGGCGCCCTCCCGCGGCACCTCCACCGCGGCGCGCTGGGCCAGTTCTTCCACCGCCTCCACGAAGCCCATGCGATCATGGTCCATCAGAAAGCCGATGGCCGTGCCGTGGGCGCCGCAGCCAAAGCAGTGGTAGAACTGTTTCTCGGGGCTTACATAGAAGGAGGGGGTCTTTTCGTCGTGAAAGGGGCAGCAGGCCTGGAATTCCTTGCCGGACTTCTTGAGCTGCACCCGACTGCCCACCAGTTCGACGATATCCGTGCGATCGAGCAGGTCGTCGATGAATTGCGGCGGGATGAGTCCGGCCATGGGCGTTTCTGCGGAGTCAGGAGGGCTATGAAGAAGCGGGATCGAGTACAGCCGCGCCTAAGTGTCGGAAACCATCAATCAATCGATCCATCGCCTGCGGGAGCGGTTGGCAACCGCGATTAGCCGCCTTAGCGGCTTGATCCGAGCGTTGGCCCCGGACCAGAGGCCGTTATCGCGGATGCAATCCGCTCCCACGGTTCATGCTCGTTCCCAAGGTCTCCTTGGGAATGCCTGCCTTGCAAGCGCTAGCTTGCCGACTGGCTCGGAAAACAGAGGTCCCAAGACGTGGGTTCTCAAGCTGGAGAGGCGCCTTTGAAGGGCGCGGGGCGGTTAGATTGCGGCCACGGCCAATGACCGCCGGGGCGCGCCTTGGCCCATCCGCTCTCTGCGGTCCTCTGCGCCTTCTGCGTTCTTAAATGGCGTTGCTTCCGCTGCGCCCCCGGAGCTTAGCCGAGCCGCTGCTTCACCTGGGCGCTGACCGCGCCCATATCCGCACGGCCTTGCAACTTGGGCTTGAGAATGCCCATCACCTTGCCCATGTCCTGCATCGAAGCGGCCCCAGTCGCGGCCACGGCCTCGTCGATCAGGGCGGCGATCTCCGCCTCCCCCAGCGCCTCGGGCAGGAACTCTTGAATGACGCCGATTTCGTACTTTTCCTGGTCCGCCAGTTCGGTGCGCCCGGCTTGCTCGTACTGCGTCACCGAGTCGCGCCGCTGCTTGACCATTTTGTCCAGCGCCGCCAGCACCTGCTCGTCGTTCAGCTCGATGCGCTCGTCCACCTCTCGCTGCTTGATGGCAGCCATGATCAGACGGACCACGCCCAGGCGCGGCTTGTCGCCGCCCTTCATCGCGGCCTTCATTGCGTCCTGAATACGGGATTTCAGCATGGTATATGGCTTCGACAGCAGGAGGGAAAGGAAAAAACGTAATGGAATCGAATGCTTAGTACTGGCGCTCCCAGCGCCGATTCTCGCGCAGCACCTTCTTCTGGTGGCGTTTCACCGCGGCGGCGGCCTTGCGCTTGCGCTCGGCGGTGGGCTTTTCGTAGTGCTCGCGACGACGCACCTCAGCCAGCACGCCGGCCTTTTCACAAGAACGTTTGAAACGACGCAACGCAACCTCGAAGGGCTCGTTCTCTTTCACGCGGACATTGGGCATTCGACTACCTCAAAACGGGATTTCGGGTTAGAGTAAAAGCGGAATTGTACCCAACCGGAGCGCGTTTGCAAATCCTATGCTGACCTTAGGCATCGAAACCTCCTGTGATGAGACCGGCGTGGCGCTGTACGACGGCGACCGCGGCCTGCTGGAACACCGCGTCTACAGCCAGATCGCCACCCACGCCGAATACGGCGGCGTGGTCCCCGAGCTGGCCTCTCGCGACCATGTGCGCAAGACCCTGCCGCTGATCCAAGAGCTGCTGCACGGCGCGCGAATCGCCCGCAGCGAAATCGGCGGCGTGGCCTATACCGCGGGTCCGGGCCTGGTGGGGGCGCTGCTGGTGGGGGCCGCGGTGGGGCGCAGCCTGGCCTGGTCCCTGGGCGTGCCCGCGGTGGCGATTCACCACATGGAGGGCCACCTGCTGGCGCCGCTGCTGGAGCCTGATCCGCCCGCCTTTCCCTTCGTCGCGCTGCTGGTGTCCGGCGGTCACAGTCAATTGGTGGAGGTGGCCGGCCTGGGCCGCTACAAACTGCTGGGCGATTCCTTGGACGACGCCGCGGGCGAGGCCTTCGACAAGACCGCCAAACTGCTCGGCCTGCCCTATCCCGGCGGTCCCGAGCTGGCCCGGCTGGCCGAACAGGGGGATTCGGGCAGGTTCCGCTTTCCGCGCCCGATGACCGATCGGCCCGGGCTTGAGTTCAGCTTCAGCGGCCTCAAGACCTTCGCGCTGAACACCCTAGACGCGGTGCGCCGGGAAGAGGGCGAAATCTCCGCGCAGAGTCGGGCCGACATCGCCCGCGCCTTCGAGCAGGCGGTGGTGGAGACGCTGGTGATCAAATGCCGCCGCGCCGTGAAACAGGCCCGATGCCAGCGCCTAGTGCTGGCCGGCGGGGTCAGCGCCAACCGCCGCCTGCGCGCGGCCATGACCGAGGCGATGCAAAAAGAAGGCGTGCGCACCGACTACCCCCGCGCCGAATTCTGCACCGACAACGGCGCCATGATCGCCCACGCCGGCTGGCTGCGCCTCAAGGCGGGCGAGCGCAGCGGCCTCGGCTTCGGCGCCCGCCCGCGCTGGCCGCTGGAAGAAATGCGGCCGCCTGGCGGGAGTGGTGAATGGTGAGTGGTTAGTGGTTGGTGGTTCAGACCTCCCGAAAAGCCCCCAAAAAGGCCAATTTTGTTGGACTATAAATGAGGTCTCAGGGAAAAGGCTCCAACCAAAACGCACCGGAAGCCAATAGGTTACGAGCCGGCACTTCGGAGAAACCGTCCAATAATCGCATAGAAACTAATTAAAACAATGAGTTACATGGTTTTTGGCCAACAGTTTTGGGCGGTCCGTGGTGCGTGTTTGGTGCTTGGTTCTGAGTTCCGAGCACTGAGCGCTTTATGGCTTGATCCGGGGTTCGGAGCCGTTGAGGATGCGGCGGATGTTGGTGCGGTGGCGCCAGAATAGAAGGGCGCTGATTAGGAGCTGCATTAGCACCAGCTCCCAGGCGGGGCGCACTAGCCAAATCACCGCCGGGGCCAGGGCCATGGCGGTGAGGGCGGAGAGCGAGGAGATGTTGCCGAGCTTGGCGGTGGCCAGCCATAGCAGCCCCACGGCCGCGCCCGCCATCCAATGCAGTCCGAACTGCACCCCCAGCGCCGTGGCCACCCCCTTGCCGCCCTGAAAGCCGAAAAACACCGGGTGCAAATGCCCCAGGAACGCCGCCAGCCCGACGCCGCCCAAGGCGGCCGGCGACAGCTCCATCAGGACCGCCGCCAGCATCGGGAGCGCGCCCTTAAGGGTGTCGCCGAGCAGCGTGACGGCCGCCGCCTTTTTGCCGCCGATGCGTAATACATTGGTGGCTCCGGGGTTTTTTGAGCCCTCGGTGCGCGGGTCGGGCAAGCCCATCAGCTTGCAGACGATGACCGCGCTGGACACCGAACCGAACAGATAGGCCCCGAGGATAAAAGCGATATCAAGGATCATAGGGCGTGGATTTTCGACCGACATCCCGAGAAACGCAAGCGTAAGCGCGCAGGGGCGGCCAATGCGGCGGCCGACTCCGCTGCGAGCGAAGCCCCCAAGCCCGGCTAAGGCCGCAACCTCCAAGGCGCCCCCCCTCTGGCGTTCACGGCCCATTTCGGGTTTAATCCCCGGGCTATTCGTTGCGCCCCTTGTTGATCACCCATGAGTCTTTTGAACCCTCACCCGCTGCCCGACCTGTTGCGTTCCCGGGAGGCCCTGCGCGCTGGCTTCGAGGCCGGGCTTGCGCGCATGCTGGCCGCGCACCCGGATCTCGGCGTGGCCATCCTGGTGTTGGCCAATGCCACCTACGACGCGCGTATTTGGGGCCGCCTGAAGGAGCCGCTTCGCGCGCGCTTCAGCGAGCTGGAGGCGCGGTCGCGCTCCGGCGCACCCTTGCAGGCCCCGCCGGATGATCGGGCGGTGCTGCAACGGCTATTGGCGGTGGGATTCGATCGCCTGGAGACCACCCGCTTTCGCCGCGAGGGACCCTGGGCGCTGCAATACAATCCGTTGCGCGCCCTGCGTCCGCCGCGCATGAGCCATGCGGTAGTGGCCAGCCTCTATCGGCCCTTCGACCCCGACGGCTTTCACTTCAACAAGCCGTTCCTGCAACGGGAGTTGCTGTGGCAGGGCGAGCTGCTGGGCCGCCGCGCCGCGCTGCTGTACAACAAATTTCCTTTCGCCGACCTGCACGGCCTGCTGGCCCCATCGCCGCAAGACTGCCTGCCTCAGTACCTGCGCCAGGCGGATCACGCCTACCTGTGGGCGCTCGCCGAGGCCCTGGGCGAGTCCCTGCCGGAGGCGGGCTTCGGCTACAACAGCTATGGGGCCTATGCCTCGGTCAACCACCTGCACTTTCAGTTCTTCGTCACCGAGGCGGGGCTGCCGGCGGAGGACAAGCGCTGGCGCCACAACGGCGGCGGGCGGGATTATCCCTGCCGCTGCGAGGCCTTTGATCAGCAGGGACGGGCCTGGGGGCTGATTCAGCGCCTGCATGACCGCAACATCGCCTACAACCTGATCTATCGCCCGGGCCGCCTGTACTGCCTGCCGCGGCCCTTTCAGGGCAGCTATCAACACGCCGCCTGGACCGGCGGTTATGCCTGGTGCGAAATGGCCGGCGCCCTAACTACCTTTGATGCCGAGCGCTTCGAGTCTCTGAGCCAAGCCGAGCTGGAGCAAGAACTCCAAAAGCTGCGGTTTGGGCCGGAGCCGGCGGAGGGATGATGGGCTGATTCGGTCCATTTTTGGTCATCGAATGAAGGTCGATAATCCGCGGGTCATTCTCAAACGGTGAAGCTAAAGCGCACCAGCATGCCGCCCCCGGCTGCCGATTCCACCGCCAGGCGGCCGCCGAGGATATGCGCCCGATAATGCATGATGTGCAGGCCGAGCCCTGGGCTGCGGTGATCCGCCGAAGAGAGGCCGCGGCCGTCGTCCTGCACGCTGAGGGTCAAGCGCCGGGCGTCTCCGTGGAGCCGGATCAGGATGCGTTGGGCCCCCGAGTGCTTGACCGCATTGTTCAGCGCTTCTTGCGCGATGCGATACAGGTGGGCGGCCTGCTCGGGCTCCTCCAAGGGCAGGTCGCCAGTATGCTCGAAGCGGCAATCGATGCCGGTGGCGGCGCAGACGCGGTCGGTCAGCGCTTGCAGCGCCCCCGGCAGGCCTTCGGGGGTGATCTCCACCGGAGACAGGCCGCTGGAGAGGATGCGCGCATCCGCCAGCGTTTGCTCCAAATGCCGGCGCAACTCGAGCGCGTCTTTCGCCTCCGGCACGTCGCGTCTTTGCAAACGCTTGGCCAGGCCGGCGGCCATCAGGCTGAGGGCCGTAAGCTGCTGGCCGAGGCCATCGTGGATTTCGCGCCCGAGTCGTTCCTGCTCCTGGGTGCTGAGGTCGATGACCTCTTGCTCCAGCCGGCGGCGCTCGCTAATGTCGCGCAGCACCAACACATAAAGCCCCAGGTCCGCGATCCAGCGGATGCTCAGCTCCAGCGGCGTGCCGGCGCCGTCGCCGCCCAGGGTCTCCACGGTGGGCAATGCGTCGCGGGCGGCGCCTGCGGCTCGCCAGGCCTGTCGCAGCCATTCGGCGTCGTCCGGGTCCGGGTGCGCCAGCAACTCACCGATCGGGCGTTGCCGCGCTTGCTTCGCGGACAGGCCGAACAGCTCCGTGGCGGCTTGATTGAAATCCTCCACCCGGCCATCGGGGGTGGCGGTGAGAAGGCCGTCGGCGGCGGTGCGGAAGATCCCCTCCAGGCGCTGCTTGGTGGCGTCCAGCGCGCGTTCCAGGGCATCGATTTCGGTGATGTCATGCACCAGCGCGAAGAAGCCTTGCACAGCCCCGGCAGAGTCCCGATCCGGCACATAGCGGATGTCCATCACCCGCGCCCCGGCGGGGAAAGAAAAGTCGCCAATAAAGCGTTGCGGCGCGCCGGCCAGCGCCTTTTCGATGTGCGGCGCCACGGCGCGATAGTTTTCCGGGGCGATAATCTCCCGCACGCTCCGACCGATGATCGCCTCCATTGGCCGATTCATGGTGGTTTCGTATTGCCGGTTGACGTAGCGGTAGATCTGGCGCCGGTCTACATAGCTGAACATGCTAGGCACGTTTTCCGCCAACGCCCGAAACCAGTCCTCGCTGGTTGCAAGCTCCCCGGTGCGAATGGCCATTTGCCTTTCCAGGTCTTTCTTCTTGCGCCGAGCCGATTTCAGCTTGCGGCCAAGCTCGGCGTTGTCCGCGCTCAGGCGGGCGTTGGCCCGCTGCAAGCGCTCCAGTTGCTGTTGCAAATCCTGATTCATGGCCCTCGATCTCGCTTTTCGGAGGAGGCGCTAGTACAGCCGCGCCTTAGTATCGGAAACAACCCAGGCGCTTTCGGAGTGCAGAGCACACGCAGAACCGCACAGCCCGCGGGCTGTACTCCAGGCGGCTAGGCGGCGCCGGAGCGGCGGACAGGCATCCCGCCCTGGAGCGCGACAACAAGCAAGCCAAACCCCCTCCGCGCCCTCCGCGGTCCTCGGTGCCCTCCGCGCCCTCTGCGTCCCTAAATGGCGTTGTTTCCGTTATTTGTGCGCAGCCGTACCAGGCTTATAGGATAGACGGTCGGTTGCGCGGATCAAGCGGTGTTGCGTCGATTCCGGCCAGGGTCTAATCTATCTCATATACGGAAAAACGACCGATGGGGGTTCCGAAAAACCGCCAATCTGTGGACAACAAAAGGTGATTTGACCATGAAAGTGACCAAACAAACACTGCAGCGTGGCGCGGCGACGATGGCCGCGGCCCTGCTGCTCGGACTCTCGGGTGCCGTGTGGGCCCAGGAGGCCCCGCTGGACGGCGTCGCCGACGGGGAAGATCCCATCGAAAATATCGATGATGTCGATGATGTCGATCAGGACGCCGGCGACGCCGCGCTAATGCTGGTGCCGCACAACCACTATTTCGGCAAAGGGATGCTGGGAGAAAACGCCGCAGTTCAGAGCTTCGCCCTGGTCAACGATTCCGCGGCGCCCTTGAGCATCGGCCCCATCGCGGTCAGCGGAGACGACCGGGCCGCCTGCGCGGCCATCGGTTGTCCGGTGATCTCGCCCGAGTCGTTCAGTATCCTGACCGATAACTGCTCAGGCGTTGAGCTGGAAGCCGGGGCCTCCTGTGCGGTGGAGGTGAGCTTCGCCCCGCAACTGGAAGGCAAGCTTTTCGCCGATTTGAGCGTTCCGTATGGTGACGCGGAAGAACCGATGCAAGGCTTCCTGCGCGGCTATGGCGCGGTGGACCTAAACACCTATTCCATCTCTGGAACCCTGTATAAGCTGGAACGCGAGAGCCCGGCGGACGACACGGAAACCGTTGAGGATGACGCCGATGTGACCGCCCCGGCGCAACGGCGTAACCCGCAGAAAGACGAGGACCACCCCGGAAACGCGAACGGCAATGCCGGTGGGTACGCCAACGCCAATGCCGGCGGCAATGGCAATGGCAATGGCAATGGCAGGGGCGAGGACGATGATGAGGCCGGCCTTCCCGAAGAGGACGCGCCTGTGACGGACGATGACACCGCAGCGCCGGGTGACGTCCAAGACGAAACCGCAGAAGGCGCCACCGCCGGCCGCCCAGAGGATGACCCAGAGGCCGCCTCGGATGACACGGATGAGGTCGCCGAGAGTCCTGAAGAAGTCGAGGACGTCCAAGGTGAAGGCGAAGTCGAGGACGTCCAAGGCGAAGAAGAAGTCGAGGACGTCCAAGGTGAAGAAGAAGTCGAGGACGTTCAGGGTGAAGAAGAAGCCGCGGGCGGCAAGCCGGACAACGTAGGCAAGCCGGACAAAGCGGGCAAGCCCGACGACGCAGGCAAGCCAGACAAAGCGGGCAAGCCCGACGACGCAGGCAAGCCGGACAATGCGGGCAAGCCCGACGACGCAGGCAAGCCGGACAATGCGGGCAAGCCCGACAACGTAGGCAAACCCGATGATGCGGGCAAGCCGCAAAACCCGGGTTTCGGCAACAGCCCCTGGACCCCGATTCCTCAGGCCGGCGTCGTGGTGAGGTTGAGCAACGGCGAGACCGCCACCACCGATGAGTTCGGCGTCTATCGCTTCGAAGCGGTGAACGAAGGCCGGTATCGAGTGGCCCCGATGGCTGAGGATCTGCAGTTCCGGCCGCAGATGCGTCCGGCATTGATCCTGCGCGGCGATGCCGAGGGCGTGGATTTCTACACCCGATAACCGAAAGAAGCCAAAAGGCCGCCCCGGCGGCCCCATAAAAAAGCCCCGCCTAAGCGGGGTTTTTTTGTGCCCGTCCAGTTACGCGCCAGTACCGAACACAACCGATCCCAGTAGCTCGCGGAACGATGCGCCGTAGGGTGCGTTAGTCCCGCCTATCTCAAGGCGCCCGCATTCAAAACGCCCCGGAAACCGAGTTATGGCGTCAAACCCCGAACCGCCGGGCGGGGCGTAACGCACCATAGCCGATGTCGGGGTGTCGGTGCCGGGATGGAGATGGTGCGTTACGGCGCGCGGCAATTGGGGTGTTGGATTCGGGGTTCGTGGATGGCGCGCCTAACGCACCCTGTCATAAGCAAGTCAAGCACTATATTCAACGAAAAAGCACTCCCATTTTCCACGCGAAATCCTTACCGTCTTAAATGAAGGGTATAATAGCCCATTCATTTCGGCGTATTTCGCATGGCGTCGATTGATTGTAATTGAATTCCGTTTTCCGGGATGTTCACCGATGGGGTAGCTCAAACCTGTCACATGGGATGTCCGCAAGACGGCATCAAATCAGCAACATTGGAGATTTCAACCACCGGCCATCCGGTGCGATGCTTCAGGACTACGTGGGGGCTTCATGGAGCCTTAGGGTGGGTCGGAAGTCATCGCTTCGGAAACCGTTTCCAATCCGTTCAATCGTTGGATTCAGTGTGTTTTCTGATAATCGCTTACAACATGGGCATGATCTCCTCGTTAAGTTTTTTCCAAGTCTGGCTACTCGCCCTCTGTGTTTCCAAGCGTCCTTGCTTCCGTTATTGGCGCGCAGTCTACCAACTCAGGTTCAGCTTGGCCCAAACACTGCGGCCCGGTTCGTTCACCTGAACGCTTTCGGGTTCGAAGGCGTTGGCCCGGTTCAGGTGATAGGCATAGGCCTTGTCGAACACGTTGTCTAGGCCGAAGTCCAAGCTGGCCTGCGGGTTGAGCCGATAACTGCCGCGTAGATCCAGCACGCCCCAGCCGCCGGTCTCGCCCACGTCCAGGCCGCTGCCGCTGAGCGGGTCGTCGTCTACCTGGGTCTGATCCGCGGCCGCGCGCAGGATCGCCGACACCGCCCAGGGGCCGCCCTGATAATCCAGCGTGCCGGTGAACTCCAACGGCGGGATTTGGGCCAGATCCCGATTCTCATCGGTGTTGCGGCCGCGCACATAGGCCAGGGCGCCGGACAGGCCCCAACGATCATTCAGGCGCCAGCGGGCGTCCAGCTCGAAGCCGCTGAGGCGGGCGTCCACGTTGCGGTAAATGGCCGCGCCGTCGCTTTGCAGGATGCCGGCCTGACCGCGGGCGGTGTCGCGCAGGATATAGTCGCTCACCCAGTTGTTGTAGGCCACGCCGCCCAGGGTCCAGTCGCCGCGGCCGAAGGAGACGCCCAGCTCCACCTGGTTATGCGCCTCGGGGTCCAGCCCCGGATTGCCCACCCAACGCGCGCCGGGGTTCATGTTGTTGGCGGCCATGTAGCGCTCGGTGGCGTCCGCGGTGCGCATGGCGCGGCTCAGGCCGAGGAACCAGGTCCCTTGCTCGAACTCCAGCTCGTAACGCAGCAGCCCGCCCCAGTTGTTTTCGTCGTGGTCGTCGGCCGTGGCGCCGTAGTAGGTCTGATACAGGCCATTGGCGCTCATACGGCCCATGCCCATGGCGGGCATCTCGGCGGCGCGGTCGGCGCTCGCCGCTACCCGATCATAGCGCAGGCCGCCCTTGAGCAGGGCGCCGTGATCCAAGAACCACTCGCCCTCGGCGAACAGCCCCATTTGGCTGATCTCGGCGTCCGGCCACATCAACGAGTCCAGGGTGGTCGGCGCCATCGCCGCGCCAGCCATGCTGCGGTTGGAATAGCGCAGCGCGCTGCGTTCGTTGCCCTGGTAGTCCAGGCCTAGCATCCACTGCCCGCCCATTGCATCGAGCTTGCCGGACAGCCGCCCGCCGTCGGTCACCGAGTCCGAGGCCACGGACATCAGCATGGGCATGCCCATCATCATCGGGGCGTCGCGCAGGCTGTAGTTGTCCATGATATGGGTTACGTCGGTGCGATAGAGTTCGGCCGAGATGGCGCTAAAGGGGCCGTGATGCGTAGCGCGGTCGAATTTCAGGCGAATGGAGTCGTTGTCGTCCTGGGGCGCGTCCATGCCGCCGGCGTAGAGCACCTCATCGCCGCGGGTGGCCTCCAGGCTCAGCTCCACCCGGCTGCCGTAGCCCAGCTCATAGCCGGCCACCAGGGTGGCGCCGTATTCCTCAAAACCGGTGCGCACCTCGTCGCCGTTGCCGTCCTCGTAGTTTTCCGCCTCGTTCCGGCTGGCCAGCAGGCGCAGGTCCAACTTGCCGGCCTTGGCGGTGAGGTCGCCAAACAGCGCGTAGCGGTCGCCGTTGCTCGTATAGCTGGCCGCCGCCTTGCCTTTGTAGGTCTCGCCTGGGCCGAACTGCGGCCGGCCGCGCTCGAACAGTACGGTGCCGCCGGCCCCGCCGGCCCCGTATTGCAGGGTCTGCACGCCCTTGAGCACGGTCACCCGGTCGTAGGCCTCGATATTGGCAAAGGCCGCCGGCGGGTCCATGCGGTTGGGGCAGCCGCCATGCACATAGGCCCCATCGATCAGCACATTGAGCTGGGTCTGGGACTGGCCGCGGATCACCGGATCAATGCCCTTGCCGCCCAGGCGGCTGCCGGACACCCCGGGGACCTGGCGCAGGAGGTCGCCGCCGTCCGCCGCCACCCCGCGGCCTTGCTCCGGGATGATGCGATTACCGCCGAGCAGCGGCAACGGCGTGTCCTCCACCACAACGGTTCCCAGGGTGCGGCTGGCGGCGGGCGCGGTTTCGGCCGCAACCGCCTGCGCGAGCAAGGTCAGGGAGGTAAAACCGATTAGGGTCAAATGGCGCATGCGGGCTCCTCGGTGATTCATCGGGCTGGATAATTGGCCCGCAAGTCTACCCAAGAAGCCGCGGCTTAGTCCGCGGCCGACACCGGTTTTCGCGCCAAAGGGCCGCCAAGCGCAGGTCGGCCCCGAGAATTGCGGGATATGCCGCACCCGGATGCGGCCAAACACCCACCGACCGTCTCCGCGGCCGAGTCCTCGGCGCCTCCGCAAGGTGCAGCGTCGGCAGCCGCCCGCCCCGGCCTTGGTTGGCGGCCAACCGCTAGCTATAATGAATCCGGCCTGCGGCCATCGCGGCGTCCAACGACGCGGCGCGCCGGGTCGGCGGGCGGACCGCCAAGGCGCTGGCGCAGTCGGCTCGGAGCGGCTGAATGGGCGGATTGATATTTTTCATTGGGTTGAATCCGGGAGTCAGGTATTATTGCCATTTTGGAGCGCCGTGAATCCCGAATCCCTGACCCTGCTCCGGGGTTGGGGTGCTCAACCTAACAACCACGAGGATATGCAACCATGAAGAAAGCTCTCGCCAGCCTGGCCGGCATCGCTATTTTGTCCCTGAGCGCCCTGGGCGCCGCCAACGCCGCCGACGGCAAGGCCCTGTACACCGAAAAGCTGTGCAACACCTGCCACGGCGTCGATGCCGACACCCCGATCATGCCCAACTACCCCAAGCTGTCCGGCCAGAACGCCGAGTACGCCGCGCAGCAGATTAAAGACATCCGCGACGGCAAGCGCACCAACGGCCTCACCGCTGCAATGAAGCCCATGGTGGCCAACCTGACCGACGAAGAAGCCATGGCCATCTCCGAGTACTTGCAAAGCCTGGGTGAGTAAGCCCCGGCTGAAGCCCTGAGCCCGCGCTGCAGGCGCAGGGCGAAAAAGCCCGATAGAAAGGGGGATGCGAGCGATTCGCGTCCCCTTTTTTTGTGGACATCTTCGGGAGTGAGGCCTATGCCGCATTCGCTATGGCATAACCCGCACTTTTTCGGCCAAATCGGCTCGACCGCGTCTCAAGGGCGCCAGGCCGCGAAATCCCGACTGCATCTTTTCCTCAACATGCGCATAATCCGAGCATTATGATCAAGACAACGCATGGGTTATGGGCCGGCGTGGCCTTAGCGGCGGCGCTGGCGGCAGGCATTGCGATTTGGCGCCTGTGGCCGGTGGTTTTTCCGCAGGCCGCGGTAGCGGCCGCGCTGGACCCCCAGTGCGACCTGCGCGCCGGACCCTGCACTTCGTCGCTGGGTGAAGGCGGCCGGATCACCTTCGCCATCGAACCCAGCGCCATTGCGCTGCTCAAGCCGCTGCACCTTCAGGTGCGCGTCGAGGGGCTGGCGGCGCAGGCCGTGCGGGTGGATTTTTCGGGGGTGGATATGAACATGGGCTTTAACCGGCCGTTACTGCAAGCCGCGGGGCCGGGCGTTTTCGAGGGCCGGGGGACGCTCCCGGTCTGTGTGCGCGACGCCATGCAGTGGGAGGCGCGGGTGATGGTCCAGACCCCGCAGGGCCTGGCCGCGGCGCCGTATCGATTTTGGACCTACAAGCCGGGGGAGGGGCCGCAGTAATGGATCGGTTAGAGCTTTCGCACAAACTCGTGCCGGCGATCCTGATCGTCGGGCTGCTCGCCCTCGGCCTCGCCATGCTGTTTTTCTGGCAGCCCCAGGGCGGCGCCGGCTCGCCCGCCCCCGCGGCGCTGGCCGAGCCCGCGGGCGGAGACTTCGTGCTGCTATCGGCGGACGGCGCGGTGGATTCGCGGGACCTTCGCGGCCAAGTGCTGGTGCTGTATTTCGGCTACACCTCCTGCCCGGATATCTGCCCCACCAGCCTGGCCATGCTGGCCATGGCGCTTGAAAGCCTCCCCGAGGCGGTGCAGGGGCAGATCCAGCCGATCTTCATCAGCGTGGACCCGCTGCGGGATACGTTACTCAAACTCGCCGAATACGGCCGTTTCTTTCACCCCAGCATCCGCGGCGTCACCGGCGACCCGCAAGACCTGAAAAAAGTGGCTAAGGCCTATGGCGCCGCCTATCACCGGGTGGAATCCGACAGCGCCATGGGCTACATGGTGGACCACTCGGCCGATCTCTATCTAATCGACAAGCGCGGGCGCCTGCGCCGGACCCTGCGGCATGGCGCGCATGCGTCGGAGATTGCATCCGAACTTCGCGTCTTGGCCAACGAATCCGATTAAACCAACCCCCACCACAGGAGAACGACCATGCTTTCCAAATTATCCACAGGCGCATGCGCCTTGGGCTTGGCCTTGGCCAGCGCCGGGCTGTCCGCGGCCGGTTTCGCCGATCAGGCCGAAGTGGCGGACCCCTATGTACGGGCCGTGCCGCCGGGGCAAATGAACAGCGCCTCTTTTATGACCATCCGCAACCCCAGCGCCGACGATCGAGCCCTGGTGGCGGCGGCAAGCCCGGCGGCCGAAGTGGTGGAACTGCACACCCACACCCTGGAAAATGGCATGATGCGCATGCGCAAAATCGAGCGCATCGACCTGCCCGCGGGCCAGTCCGTACAACTGCAACCGGGCGGCCTGCATGTGATGCTAATCGGCCTCACCGGCGCGTTGAAACCCGACACCGCAGTGGACCTCACCCTGGAGTTCGACGACGGCAGCCGCACCACCTTGCAGGCCCCGGTGCGCAAGGTCCAAATGGGCATGATGCCTATGCAACACGGCGGCGCCATGCACTAACACGCCTGCGCGTAACCAACGGCACCAACGGCTCACAGGTACGCCGAAACCGCAGAGGACCGCGGAGAGCGCAGCGCGGGTTTTCGCATCCCACGCCCCAGCGCCGCCAAGCCGCCTGGGGTACGGCCCTCGGGCTGTGCGTGTCTCCGGGTTTATCCGCCCAAGCCCACCCACCGAGGCGCCGCGCCCGCAGAAACGAATGGATAAGCGAAGCGCCGCCGCCGCTTAAGCGGCGGACATCGGGTGCGCCTATCCGGCCCACGCCTTCGGTTGCGGCTATATGCCTGTATTTTCGTGGCGCAGGAATGCGCCCGTTCAGCCATGCACCCGCAGCCAGCCCTCCCAAAGCGCGTTTTGCAGCAGAAAATCGTGGTCGAAATGCTCCCCCAAATCCGTGTGGGGCTCCTCATCCGCCACCCGACACTCAAAACGCTCCGCGTCCAGATCCCACACCACAAAGGTCAAAGGCCCCGAAAACCATCGCCCCAGATGCAGCTCGCCCCCCGGCCGAGGCGGCTCCGCAACCTCCAGATCAAAGCCCACCGGCGTATAACCGCCGCGCTGTCCGGCCTGCCGCCAAACCAACTTCTCTACATGACAAAGGTACATCGACTCACCCCCCGCTCCGCTGTGCCAGTCTCTTTACCAAGAAACTAATTGCTTCGGCCACTGAATGCAAGGCTGTAGAAGCCGCTCCTGCGATTTGCTCTTAACCGTCGGAAGCGCTAAAATCAAATGATTATGCGCAGCTGGTTAAATGTTGGCGGGCAGTGGTTTGGAGTATGATCGGCAGGTGTATGGTTGCCAAAATACGAGCCTTGCGCTAACGGGGGTTGCGTGGAGCGCTAGCCGATGCATGCCGCATCCGAATCAGTCCCTTCCGGACCCTGGTCCGTGATTTCCGCCTAATAACATAAGTAAAACAAGGTAAATCGGTCTAAAATACGTTAAAAATCAATAGTTTGATCTTTCGCCCGAGCCGTGATTGCATAGGCTGAGCGGGACGATGATCAAGGCCTGGCCGGGTGGGATGGGTTGGGGCGGTTAACCTCTGAATTCCGTCAAGCCTGGTCGGGCATGCCCTTTCCGAGACGTTTTGGCGTAAAATCCGGCTTCCAGCTAGCGAATCACAGGCGAAAGATAGAGTGATAGACGACGCATTTTCAATTAAGTATCTCAGGCGACTTGACTTGCACCAGAACAAAGGCTACCCCCCCTCAAACGATCCGGCCCATACGGCGTTAGAGATCTTTTCGAGACCACAATGACATCCACCTTAAGCACTTCCGAACCCATCGCCATCGTCGGCATGGACTGCCGTCTGCCCGGCGGAGTGGACGGGCCGGAACAATTTTGGGGCATGCTTTGCGCCAGTGTGGACGGGGTGTGTGAAGTGCCCCCGGATCGTTGGTCCGCCAACGCCTTCTTTGGCAGAGGCCGGTTCCGCACCTACTCCCGCTGGGGCGGCTTTCTTGACGACATCCGGGCCTTCGACGCCGGTTTCTTCGGCCTTGGGGCATCCGAAGCCGAACAAATGGACCCGCAACAACGGCTTTTACTCGAAAGCGCCTGGAAGGCCTTGGAGGATGCCGGCTTGGCCCTGGACCGCTCAAGCCCCTCCTCGGTGGGGGTTTTTGTCGGGGCCTCCACCCACGATTACGCAGACATCCAGTTCGACACCCAAGAATTATGCTCCGCAGGGGCCTTTACGGCAACCGGCGGCGCACAGAGCATCATCTCCAACCGCATTTCCTATTGCCTCAATCTGACCGGCCCCAGCTTCACCGTGGACACCGCTTGCTCGTCGTCTCTGGCGGCGCTGCATTTGGCCGTGCAGAGCCTGCGCAGCGGGGAATGCACGAGCGCCCTGGTTGGCGGCGTGAATTGCCTAATTACCCACAACAACTTCGTGGCGTTTTCGTCCCTGTCGGCGCTGTCACGAGACGGGCGCTGCAAGTCTTTTGATGCCAGCGGCGATGGCTTTGTGCGGGCCGAGGGCGTGGGGGTGGTGGTCCTGAAGCGCCTCTCGGACGCCATCGCCTCGGGAGACCGCATCTACAGCACCGTACTGGCCAGCGGTCTCAACCAGGATGGGCGCACCTCGGCCATCACCATGCCCAATGGCGACGCCCAAAAGGACCTGGTGCGCGCGACCTGGCAGTTGGCGGGGGTCGATCCCGCAACGATATGCTATGTAGAGGCCCACGGCACCGGCACCGCCGTTGGCGATCCCGTTGAATGCCGGGCGCTGGGGGAGGTGGCGGCGGAAGGCCGCGCTGCGGAAGCCCCCTGCCTGGTGGGCTCGGTCAAGTCCAACGTGGGTCACCTGGAGTCCGGCGCCGGGGTGGTCGGATTGATCAAGCTGGCCCTGGTGTTGTTTCATCGCGAAGCGCCGCCCAGCCTGCATTTCAACACCCCCAACCCGAGCATCGACTTCCAAACGCTCAAGCTGCGGGTGGTCACCCAGCGCGAACCGCTCCCGGTTTTAGTCCGCGAGGCCGACGGTCGCCCGCGCTATTTGGGGGCTGTAAATTCCTTCGGCTTCGGCGGCGCCAATGCCCATGCCGTGCTCAGTTCGGCGCCGCCGCGCCCGTCGGCGGCGATGATTACAGAGGCCGAAGACGCGGCAAAGCACCCGGTGCTGTTGCTCTCCGCCGCCTCGGAAGAGGCCTTGAGGGACCTGGCCCGACGCTACCGCACGCGCCTGAGCGCGCAGGCTTTCGATGAGCCGCGCGCATTCGTCAGGTTTTGCCAAGCCGCTGCGAGCCGGCGCGCCCACCTGCCCCACCGCATGGCGCTGGTCGGGCCGCACCGGGACGCCATCCTCGAAGGGTTGACGGCTTGGGAGAACGGTGAGGAATCGCCCCGGATCTGTGCGAGCCTGGCGGATGACGCCGAGCGCCCGGGCGCGGTGTTGGTCTACAGCGGCCAAGGCCCGCAATGGTGGGGCATGGGGCGGCAGCTCTGGGAGCATGAGCCCCGCTTCCGTGCGGTCATCGAGACCTGCGACGAGCATTTGCGCGATCTGGCGGACTGGTCTCTGGTGCAGGAACTGCTGCGAGACGAGTCGAGCACCCGGCTCCATGAAACGGCGATTGCCCAGCCGGCCATTTTCGCCGTGCAAGCCGGCCTGACCGAGCTGCTGCGCCACTGGGGGTTATCGCCGGCGGCCGTTGTCGGCCACAGCGTAGGCGAGGCCGCGGCCGCATGGGCCGCCGGCGCCCTGACGTTAAGCCAGGGGATTCGCCTGATGTTTCACCGCGGCCGCTGCATGGCGGTGGCCCACGGCTGCGGCACCCTGCTGGCGCTCGGCATCACCGAAGAGGAGGCCCTGTCAGAGGTGGCCGCCTACCCCGAGACCCTCGCACTAGCGGCGGTAAACGCCCCGTGCAGTGTGGCGCTGGCGGGCGCGCGGGATCGATTGCAGGAAATCCTCGAACGCTATGAGGCGGATGGCGTTTTCGCCCGCTTCGTGCCGGTGGAGTATCCTTTTCACAGCCCCTTCATGGACCCCGCGCGCGAACAGTTGCTGGACAGCCTGTCGGATCTGCGACCGGCGGCGCCCGAAACCCCGCTGTATTCCACCGTCACCGCCGCACAGATTACCGACGCCTCATTGGACAGCGCCTATTGGTGGCGCAATGTTCGGGAGCCGGTGCGGTTCGCCCCCGCCATCCGGAAAATGGTCCGAGACGGGTTTCGGGTTTTCCTGGAAATCAGCGCCCACCCGGCGCTGGCGCATTCGATTCGGGAGTGCCTGAATACCGAAGAAACCACAGGTCTGGCCTGGCCGACCCTGCGTCGCGACGGCCAGGACCTCGCCAACTTGGCTATCGCCCTGGCGCAACTCCACTGTCACGGGGTCGCTGTAGAGTGGTCGGCGTATCTCGGCGGGCGCGGAAGCGCGGATGCAGGCCTCCCCGAATACCCTTGGCAGCGCAAGGAATACTGGCGCGAATCCTTGCAATCCGCCGAATTCCATCGTTATTCACGCCCCCATCCCTTTCTCTGGCGGCGCCTGACCAGCCCCGATCCGACATGGGAGATGGTGCTCGACTCGACCCACCATAGCTACCTCAATCACCACTCGGTCAGCGGGCGCGCAGTCTTCCCGGGCGCCGGCTATTTGGAGGGCGCGCTGGCGATGGCCGAGCAAATCCTGCCGGAAAGCCCCACCCGCACCCTGCAAGAAGTCCGCTTCTTGGCCATGCTGCCCATTGGGACCGGGAAAAATCCGCCCCGACTGCACCTGAAGCTCTTCGATCAAGGGACCCGCTTCGCCATCTTCAGCCGCAGCGAAAAACCGACCGAACCCAACTGGACGCGCCATGCCGAAGGACGGATCAGGCCCGGCGGACGACTGCCGTCTTCTGAAGACCCAACCCTGCTGATCCAAGGCTTTCCGGCCGCCATCGCCCCCGAAAGCCTTTATTCAGCGCTAAAGGCGGCCGGTCTGGACTACGGACCGGCGTTTCGCGTCATTCAGGAGGCCTGGAGCGGCGACGGCGAGGCCTTGTGCCGGTTGCGCCTCCCCGCCGAGGCCATTATCGAGGGCGAACGCTATCACTTTCATCCCGCCTTGCTCGACGGCTGCCTCCAGGCGCTGTTCGCGGCCCTGGCGCCCCCCGTGGCCGGAGATGAAGCGCTGGCGGGGGCCGGTGCCCTGGCGGCCTATGTGCCGGTGGCCGTTGAGCGCCTGGTGATCACTTCGACGGCCGCCGGAGACCAGGCCTGGGCGAGGGTGCGCGTTACCGAGCGCTCGCCGGAGCAGATCCGTTGTGACATCGAGGCCTTTGCCGCCGACGGCGCCCCGCTGCTATTCATGCAAGGCTGCACGCTCAAGGGCCTGCATCAACGCCCGCGTGCTATGGCGGACAGGCGCCCGGCCGGCTCTTGGTACCACACCGAATGGGAAGAACGCCCGCTAGAAGACGATGCGCGCATCCCGATACGCCCCATTCCATTGGAGTTGGAGTTGGAGTTGGAACCCTGTCTTCCGAACAGCGACCGAAACAACAAAAAGCGCCATGGGGCCGAGTGGCGCGCACTGGATGCCGCATTCAACGAGACCCTGAGCGCCGCCCTGTCGTCGGGGGATGAGACGGCGCCAACCCCGCCCGAGCGCGCCCAAACCTTGGCGACAGGGGGAAAGGCCCCGGACTGGGCCGCCCTGCTCCGCGGTTACCCCAAGCTCTTTGCAGAAATGGACCTCCTGCGGCGGCTCAGCCACCTCCCCGCGGCCCTTAAGGGCGAGACGCCGGCATTGGATGCCTTGGCGGCGGCGGGGGCCGGCGCCACGCTGGAGCACTACGATAGCGGGTCTTCGACCTGGTGCGTCCACAACCAAACCATGGCCGGCGTGATCGGTCGCTTGCTCGCGGCCTTTCCCGAAGGGCGACACCTGAACCTTTTGGAGCTCGGGGCGCGCACCGGCGCCCTGGCCGCCGAGTTGCTGCATCAGGAGCTGCTGCCTTGCACCCTTGAATATCATTGCTGCGACCCCTCATCGGCCACGCTCCGCTTGGCCGAAGAGCGCCTCTCGGCCCAACCCAATATCTACTGCACGCCTTGGGCCGACCTCGGCAACACCCGCTACGACCTGATAGTGGCGCGCGATCCGGCGCTGCTGACCGGCGAGGCATTAACCCGCGTCAGCGGATGGATCGCCGCGGGCGGCCACCTGCTGGCGTCCCGGCGGCTCGACCGCCCCCCCGCGGCGGAACGCCTAGAGGCCCTGCTTCACGCAACGCCTGCCGCATCGCACCCAACACCGGAGGCGTGGGGCGATAGCCTGCGCCAGCAGGGGTTTGAACTCGAACAGATCCGCCGCGACGGGGTCGAGTGGACCCTGGCCAGGGCGGCGGCTACGCAACACGCCATAGCCCCGCCGGCGCAAAAAGACAAAGTGCAGGCGCGCACTTGGTGGCTGCTCTGCGATACAGATCATCCCGCCGCCGCACGCATCGAAGGCGCACTTGAAAACCTGGGTGATTCAACCACGAGCCTCACCCCCCAAGGGTTTCTCGCCCTGCCGGACTTGGCCGCCCAGCTCCAAGGCGTCGCCGGGCTGCTCTATCTCGCCCCGCTTGGAGCCCCGGCCCAAGACCTGGCCGCAATGCCCGAGGTTGGGGCCGCGGTCTATGAGCTGCTTCAGATCCTGCAAGCCCTCGGCGACAGCGACCGCTTGAACGCCCCGCCCGCGCTGTCTGTCATCACTCACGGCGGTTTTTCAGCAGGACGTTCGCCCCACGGCGTCCAACCGACCCACGCGGCCTTGGCCGGCATGGCCCGAGTGGCCATGTCCGAGCTGGATCGCCCGGCCTGCCGCGTCCTGGACCTCTCCCCCGAGGCGGATGCGGCAGAGATCGCCCAACTGGTTCGCCAGCTCGGGGCGGACGACGGCGAAGAGCAAGTCGCGTTTCGGCATGAAGCCCGCTACATCCCCCGGCTTGCGCACCACCTGGAAGCCCTGCCGAGGACCGCCCTGGTCCCGGACGATCCGGCTTATCGGTGTCGCCTGCGTTCCGCGCGGGCCGGCAGCCTGGATCAACTCCAGGTATTCCGCGAGCCACGCCAAACCCTCGCAAAAGACCAAGTGGAAATCGAAGTCCGGGCGGCCGGGCTCAACTTCCGGGATGTCATGAAGGCCCTTGGCATCTACCCCACGGACGCGGGCGATGAGCACCAACTGGGAGACGAATGCGCCGGCTTAATCCAAGCCGTCGGCCCCGGGGTGAGCGGCCTTCGGCCCGGTGACCGAGTGATCGCCATTGCCCCGGCCTGCTTCGCCGGCACCGCAGTCACCCGCGCCGGCCTCGTCCTGCCCCTGCCCGAGGATTGGAGCTTCGAGGAAGGCGCCACCATCCTAATCGCCTACCTCACGGCCTACTACGCCCTGTTTCGTCTCGGGCGCCTGCGCCCCGGCGAACGGGTGCTGATTCATGCCGGCGCCGGCGGCGTGGGGCTGGCCGCCATTCACCTGGCCCAGCAGGCCGGCGCCCGGGTGTTCGCCACCGCCGGCAGCGATTCCAAGCGCACCCTGCTGCACGACCTGGGCGTGGAGCATGTCTCCAATTCCCGCACCCTGGACTTTGCCGACGAAATCCGTGCATGCACCGGCGGCGAGGGCGTCGATATCGTCCTCAACTCCCTGGCCGGGGAGGCGATTCATCAGGGGCTTTCCCTGTTGCGCCCCTATGGCCGATTCCTAGAAATCGGCAAACGCGACATCTACGAGCACGGCCATTTGGACTTGAGCCCCTTCCGCAATGCCCTGTCCTATTTCGCCATCGACCTAGCCAGAATGATGGCGAGCGGCGAGGCGGGCGAGATCCTGGACGAAATGCAGGGGCTGTTCGCCCGCGGCGGCGTACGCCCCCTGCCTTACCGGGCCTATGCGCTCACCGAGGCGGTCGAGGCCTTCCGCTACATGGCCGAGGCCCGCCATGTCGGCAAGATCGTGTTAAGCCTGCCGCAGGCCCCGCTCGTCGCGCGCATTCCCGCGGAGCAAATCGATTTCCGTTGCCGTTCGGATCGATCCTACCTCGTCACCGGCGGCCTGCGCGGCTTCGGGCTCGCCACCGCCGAATGGCTGGCCGAACGGGGCGCCCGACGCCTGTTCCTGCTCAGCCGCAGCGGCCAAACCGACGCCGAGAGCGAGGCGGCCATCCAAAGGCTGCGTAAGCGCGGGGTGCGGATCGAAGCCCTGGCCGTCGATGTCGGCACCCCCGCGGCGCTGGACGAGGCCCTGCAAGCGGCCCGCAGCAGCGCCCCCATCGGCGGCATCGTCCACGCCGCAGCGGTCTATCAAGATGAAAGGCTGCTCCAGTGCAGCGGCGAAGGCTTGCGCCGGGTTTTGCATGCCAAGGCCCAAGGCGGATGGAACCTCCATCAGCTGACCCTAAACGACCCGCTGGAGTTCTTTGTCCTATACTCCTCAATTAGCGCGCTAATCGGGAACCCCGGCCAAGCCGGCTATGTGGCGGCCAACGCCTTCCTCGAAGGCCTGGCCGAGGCCCGCATTGCGCAAAACCGCCCCGCGCTGGCGGTAGGCTGGGACCGCATCACCGACACCGGATACGTCGCCCGCAACCAGCGGCTCGGCGAATACATGGACCGCATGGGCTTTGGCGGACTCGAAACCGCCGAGGCGCTAGCCGCCCTCGGCCACGCCTTAGGTCGCCTGCAGCAAGGCCATTTGGTGCTGACCCGCACCGCTTGGGGCGAATGGCTGCAAAAGACCCGCTTTCTCGCCGCAAGCGCACGTTTCGAACGCTTGCGAAGCAACGAAGAAGACCTTTTCATTGACGACGAAGCCGACAGCGAATGGCTGGTGCGGCTACTCGAACTCGACTCGGCCCAGCGTCATGGCTACCTGCTGGCGCAATTACGCGCCACCCTGGGCCGCATGCTCGCGGTATCCGCCGCCACCCTGGACCCGACCAAACCCTTGGATGAACTGGGCCTTGACTCACTCACCCTCGTGGAGCTAATCAGCGCCCTCGAAAGCAATCTCGGACTCAGCCTGCCAAGCGGCCTGCTGGCCAGCTCCGGCGGCCGCCCCATGACCCTCGACGCCTTGGTCGATTCCCTGCTAGCCCTATTGCAGAGCGATGTTTCCGAGCAAGCCGCTGCGAACGAGGCCGCCGAAAACGAGCCCGAAGGCGCCCCCGACACCCACCTCGCCCAGCTACAAAAAGACGCCCAATTGCCGGATGACATTCGGTTTCCGGACGCCCTGCCGCGGCCGCTCATGCCTGAAGACCCCATCCTGCTCACCGGCGCCACCGGATTCCTTGGCTGCTACCTGCTGCGGGAACTGCTAAAGCGCACCACCGGAACCATCTACATCCTGGTGCGCAGTGAGAACGAGGCCGCCGGCCTGGAGCGGATTCAGCAAAACCTGGACCACTATGGTTTGGAGTTTCCCCAATCCCAGACCCAGCGTATCCGCATCCTCCCCGGTGATATCAGTCAAACGCGCCTCGGATTGCCCCCGGCAACGTACCAGAAAATAGCCCGGGAGGTAACGGCCGTCTACCACAACGCGGCCGCGATCAACCACCTTCTACCCTACGCCCAGCTACGCCCCATCAATGTCGAAGGCGTGCTGCATATCCTGCGTTTCGCCGCTACCGGGGCCTCCAAGCTCCTCCACTTTACCTCCACCGTCGCGGTGTTCGCACCCGAGGCGGAAACCTCCGAACCGCGAATCATCCCCGAAGGCGCCCTGCCCGAGGCCCCGGACGCCCTCCTAGGCGGATACTCCGAGACCAAATGGGTGGCGGAAAAGCTGGTCCTGCACGCCCGCGAACGCGGCCTGCGCACCGCCATCTACCGCCCCGGCCTGGTGATCGGCGACGCATGCAGCGGCATCAGCTCGCAACACGACATCCTGTGGCGGGTCGTCCAATCCAGCGTCGAAACCGGGATTGCGCCCGACTCCCAATTCCCGATGCCCTTGACCCGGGTGGATTTCGTCGCCTCAGCAATCGCCGAACTGTCCTTACACGCCCACTCCATCGACCAAATCTTCCACTTAGTGGATACGGCCGAAACCACCCTGCGCCAAATCATCGAACAAGCGCTCCCCCTGGGTTTCGCGGTCCGCTTTGTGCCATTAAACCAATGGACCCGGGAAATGGAACAATGGCGAGAGGAGGGTAAAACACCCAACATCCTCCCCTACCTAAAGCTCTTCCCCAGCGATCGCCGGGACAACATCATTTCCGGCGCGGGCATCCGCTTCGATGCCGAACAAAGCCAGGGTCTCTTGTCCCCTGAGACCCGCGCCTTGGCCCCCACCATGCCCCAGGCCTTGGCTCGAAACCTAGAGCGCCTGTTGCAGGCCCCATCAAAAACACCGGCCGACCGAAATCGCCCTTAACCGTTTTCAAAACAACCATGGAATCCCTCCAGCAACCGCTCTTTTGGTTCTACCTGATGGCCCTCGCCGTATGGTTGAACCGTACCCGAAGGGCGCTGAGCACGTTAAACACCGCGCCTTTCATAAGGCCAAACGCCGCAGGGCGGGAACCGGGCCAACAGGCCCCATTCGCCTCCATCCTCGTCCCGGCCAAGAACGAAGAAACGAACATCCGCCAATGCATCGAGGGTCTGTTGCAACAAGACTACCCGAACTACGAAATCATCGTGGTAAACGACAACTCCACCGATCAAACCGAATCGATCCTGCAATCCCTCGGCGCCGTCTTAATCGATGGCCCGCATGACACCGGCAGCCCTCGCCCAAGCCTCCGCTATCTCAATAGCGCCCCGACCCCGACGGGCTGGACGGGGAAAAACCACGCCCTCCACCAAGCAGCCCCCCACGCAAGGGGCGAATGGTACCTGTTCACCGACGCCGATACCCGTCACGAAGCTTTCAGCCTGTCCGCCGCGCTTGGGCACGCCCTCGCCGGCAAGCTCAGCCTACTGACCCTGCTGCCCCGCTGCATCGCCAAGGGCTTTTTCGAGAAACTCATCCAACCGACCGCCATGGGTTTCATGGGGCTGTGGTTCCCCATTGAATGCACCAACAACCCCGACCACCCCCTCCATTTCGCCAACGGACAATACCTCCTAATCCACAAGCCGCTCTACCACCAAATCGGCGGACACAAAAAGGTCCGCAACGCCTTCCTGGAAGACTTCGCCCTAATGCAACAAGCGAAAACCCTCAAGGCCCTCACCCAGTGCGCCTTTGGCACGGCAATCTATGGAACCCGAATGTACGAATCGCTATCCGGCATACTGCGCGGCTGGAAACGCATCTACCTCCATGCCTCAAACCGCAACCCCGCACTGCTGGCCTCCTGGACGGCATCTGTCCTCGTATTCACACTCTGCCCTTGGTTTTTTCTCCCGCTACTCGCCCACCAAGCGCACGCAAATAGCCTAAATCCCCTCGTGTTGGCACCCCTCGCATGCCTTGCACTCACCGTAATGAGCATCACCGCATGGAAAACCTATTCCATCGTCCACGCCTTTCGTTTATATTCGCTACTCCACCCGCTCGCCGCGGTTTTTATCGTCGCAATCCTCATCGAAGCCACCCGGTCCGCACTGCTCAAGCATGCTACCGTATGGCGGTGACTTTAGCGAAAAAAGCCTGGCCTTGGCGGCCGCATATCAGAAAACCTTCCCCCCTGGGGAGGGGAGGCTTTAGCCGGACCGTTGGAGTACAGCCCTCGGGCTGTGCGCTCTGGCGCACACACGCCAAGACGTAGAACCATGTTGTTGCGAAAACCTTCACCGTAAAAACCTAACAGGGGCATACCCATGAAAAATATATTGTCGGCAACTATTATCGGGCTAATGGCACTCTCCCTAAGTTCCGCCACTATCGCAGAGGTCTTCGGCAAGCGCTATCTCAGCCTAGACGCCGGTACGATTTGGCTCGGTGACGGCGAGTTAAGCGACTTTGCCGACAACATGTTTATTTATGGCGCCAATATTCGCCTTCCAATAATCCGTCAATGGGATTTTGTGGCAAAAATGAGTCGGGCTGAAGCAGACGGCAGTCATACAACCTGCAAGGTTCCAGGCTATTGCGTCCCCGTAACCGGAAGCTATGAACGAAGCCGAGTCGATGGCATCGGCTATTTTTCATTCTCCCCGGAAAGCGATCTCAATCCTTTTATGGGGCTAGGGGTGATTTATGGCAAAAACAGCCACGAAGCCTCGTTTGTAAACCCAAGTACGCTGCAAACGGGTGTCAATGTCGATAATAACGAGGATTGGGGTTATACCGGCGCCATCGGAATAGAACTAAACTTTGAAACAGACAAAACGATCATATTCGAGGCGCATGCCGAGAGAATCTTCGATGAATCAGAGACGCGCCTAGCGTCCCAAGCGATAAAATGGTTTTCCAAACGACTATTCGTCGAAGCAAAAGGGCAATACGAAATCGAATCGAAAAACATATACGGTGCTTTGGGCCTCGGTGTCGCATTCTAGTACAAATGCGCCTAAGTAACGGAAACAACGAATCAATCACTCCATATCTTGTGGGAGCGATTTGCAACCGCGATCAGCCGCGCCAGCGGCCTGGCCCAGGCGTATGCGCCGGATCAGAGGCAGTCATCGCGGACGCAATCCGGTCCCACGGTTGTTACCGCTACTTGTGAACAGCTGTACTAGTACAACTGCGTCGAAGTATCGGCAACAATTCACCCCAGGTGTGTTTCGGAACACAGAGGCCGCAGAGATGATTTCGATATAAATTCGCGGCCGCCATTCTTCCGGCCCTCCCGCATCGTTAGAAAAGCTCCGCCGTTTCACCTTAAAGTATAAATACCTAAACTGAGCAAGGTCCAATCCAATCGCGGTAAAAACCAGACCAAGGAGCATCCAGTGCATAACCCCTACCAAACGCTACCCGAAAAAAACTTCTGGAAAACCGCTGTCGCCTCCAAGTCGATAGCCGACATCGAAGACCTCTGGGATCCGAAGTTCAAAATTACCCAGAAAAGCAAGATATCAACCTTCGGCTCTTGCTTTGCTCAGCACATTGGCAGCGCTTTGAAGGAAAGGGGATTTCACTGGTTGGCAACGGAAAGACCGCCGGCCAGCTTATCATCAGAAAACGCAAAGAAATACAACTACAATGTTTTTTCCGCCAGAACCGGAAATATCTACACGACGTCGCTTCTAAAGCAATGGACCGAATGGGCTTTGAACCTAAAGCCGGCACCCGACGAGGTGTGGAAAGAAAACGGTAGATACTATGATCCCTTTAGGCCCAGAATAGAACCCGAGGGCTTTGAAAGCATTGAAGAAGCCGTGCAGTCTCGCCGCCATGCGATCCAGTCCTTTCGGCAATGCATTAAAGCCTCAGATATTTTTGTCTTCACCCTTGGCCTGACCGAAAGCTGGTTTAATACAGAACAGGGGTATGAATACCCTATTTGTCCAGGAGCCGCAGCAGGCGAGTATGTTGCGGCGCGGCACGCCTTTAAAAATCAGCAATTCGCACAAATATTACAAAACCTAAGACAAGTGATTCAAATAATGCGTAAGGCGCATCCGCCATTACGTTTCATCCTCACCGTCTCGCCGGTTCCGCTGGCCGCTACCAAAACCGAAAATAACGTCCTGGTGGCAACCATGGAGTCCAAATCCATCCTCCGCGCCGTCGCGGGACAGTTGTCCGCGGAAAGACAGGATGTGGACTATTTTCCGTCTTATGAGATAATCAATAGCCCGGTCTTTAAAGGCCAGTTTTTCGAGCCCAATCAGCGTACGGTGACCCGCGCCGGCGTTAATTTTGTGATGCAGCATTTCTTCCAGGGGCTCGAAAGGAAATTCGGAGTCTTTTCCGAGGCAAGCAAAAAACCGGAGCAGCGGGTGGCGGAGCTGGAAGAGGTCTGTGATGAAGAAATCCTTGCCTCCTTTAGGTAATAACCCGACATGAAGATATGCATTATCGGGAACAGCCATGTGGGGGCGCTGAAAAGGGCCTGGGATGCCGACCCCGATCCCAGCCTCGCCCTCGAGTTTTTCGCGGCACGCGGAGCCCGCCTGAGGGATCTCCGCGTAAAAAGAAACCGGCTGGCGCCAAAAACCTGGGCACTAAAAAGGGCCTTCAAATTCACCTCCGCAGGACAGTCCCGGATTGAACCGGACCGTTATGACTGTTTTTTGATATACGCACTCCAGGCGAGACCCTTTCTCGAAAAATGTGAAAACCGCTATTCTCGCGCGGTGATGCAAGATGCATTGAAAGATCATGTCCAGAACACCATATCTTTCGATGTTCTGGAAAAGCTGAGAGGCGTCACCGACAAGAAGATATATGTCGGGCATAACCCCTTGCTTGCCGCCGACGGCAAAGTCGAAAACAGAGTCTCAGAAGAATACACAAACGGAATAACCGAGCTGAACCGCTATGTATACAACCCCGCAAACAGCGAAATGATACCGCAGCCGTACGAGACCATTGTAAATGGACACTTCACCGACCAAGTATACACGAAAAGAAGCAAGAGGCTTTCCGTAGGGAATAGACTGGACGACCGAACGCATCCCGAGGATGACCGAACCCACATGAATGAAGCTTTTGGTAGACTATGGCTGAATGCGTTCTTTGAAAGAATAAAGGAATTTAGTAAGATTTGACATCGATTTGCACAGGTAAGAAAGAATACCTCCCCTTCATTCCGCAAAGACCCTAGTCTTTCGGGTAACCGCGTACCTCTATCCCATCCAAGAAAGGACCGACGCGAGGGGCCGCGGTGACAAGGGGTGCCACATACGAATCGGCGGCATGGATCATCGTTCCGACCTAAGAAAGGCCAGAGGCCCAACAGCTCGGCTATCATCGCAAGCGGCGAGGCCGAGGTCGTTTCTAGGCCGGCGAAAACGGCCCATCCCCCGGTTTTCGGCCTCCCCGGCTTTCGGATTATAAAACCGTGTGGGATGCGCCGAGTCTCGCGAGGCGCATCATAGCGGTAGGATGGGCAAAGGCGCTCCCGCAAACCCTCAAAAATCCACCAACCTTTCAGCGCCGTGCCCATCACGGACGCCTTCAATGGGCAAGGCGCTGATAGCCACCAGCCACTAGCCACTAGCCACCAGCCAAGCCAAAGTATCGGAAACAACCCAGGCGCCCCCGGAACGCAGAGCACGCGGAGAACCGCGGAGCGCGCAGGGAGGTATTTCGATTTCATGCTCGTTCCCTCGGTCTCCTTGGGAATGCCTGTCTTGTAAGCTCTAGCTTCCCGAACGGCCCGGGAGGCTGGGGCTTCCAAGACGCGGTTCCACAAGCAGGGCTTGGGCAACCGCGGACCTCGGGGGCGAGCAAGCAAAACCCCCTCCGCGCTCTCCTCTGCGGTCCCCCGCGCCCGCTGCGTCCCTGAATGGCGTTATTTCCGTTATTTGTGCGCAGGCCTAATAGCCCTCCTCCTGCAGGGAGGAGGTCCGAAGAGGGGAGGGGGCTAGGCTGTCGAAATCAGTCGATTCCTGCGGTTATGGGGCTCCCTGGCTTTGGGGGTCAAAAAAAACGCGCTCATGGCGTATGGTATAGGGTGTAGGGTGTGCCGAGGAACGAGGCGCATCGCTTCGGCCTTGTGATGCGCCTCGCGGCACTCGGCGCATCCGATCCGACTTTTTTACTCGAAAGCCGGGGCGCCGA
>JAABTK010000025.1 GCA_011389885.1 Gammaproteobacteria bacterium
ATCACCACGGAATGGCCGAACCATTTCCACGACTCGGCCGCCTTTTGCGTCGCCGCCCCGGTCTCGTTCACACCGGCTTTCAATATCCCCGACTGCAATCGTCCGCGCGCCGCGCAATAGGGTCCCGAGTTGGCGCTGACTGGCGCTGCTCCGTCGGCGATGCGCTCGGCCGCAAAGCGCGCGACTGCCGCTTTGCAGGAACCGTCGTCGCTCAATACTTGACCCAAAAACATTCGAAAGGCCACCAACGGCGTATAAATCGTGTCGCTTCGCGTCTTGAACGAGTCGGCTAACTCTTCCAGCCATTTTGTGCTTAAAGCCGCAATCGCCGGGACACCTGTGACTTGAAGAAAGCTGCGTTTTATATTTCGGATTTGCTTGCTAAGCGACGGTGCTTTAAAATCTTTCATGGTCGGGCTCCTCTGATAGGATTTTGTCACGAAACAACCCTATCGTAGCGCAAGCCGGAGCCCGACCCCAACAAAATCTCGCAACTGTTTGTTTATATTGTAGTTTCGCCAAGACCGCTAGCGCCATTAGTTCCTACACCCCGGTGGAGCGTCTGCTGAGAGGCGCCGGCTGGGCGGTCAGGAAATCACCGCTCCTGGGCTTGGTGTTACTGGGTTACCTGTATCTCCCGCAGCTTGACCTCAGCCCTGATTTGGGTCAAGGATCAAAGCTGTCGTCGCCGGGCGAATTACAACAGGTCATTAAACAGATATCGACAGACGGGGCGCCGACGCTGGGCGCAGTCGATCACACGGACGAGGTCGCTCAAGAGGCGGGTGTTAGGCCCGTGAACCCCTATGCGCAACGACTGAAGGAGCTCGGAGTCGAGTCTAAGGTGATGGGCGATCAGGTGATCTATCCAGAGGATTTGAAAGACTTTGAAGAAATTGGGCTTCAGGGTTTTTTGGAAAAAATGAAAAACAAGCAATAGCCTACGCAAGTATTCACCGCGTCGGTAAAAACGCGGGGTGGCGCCGAGACCGCCCAAGAAACGGGAACCGTAGCAAGGCGCCGTTGCGTAGCTTTATTCGCACATTTGAGATGAAGAGCGGGCACTATTTAGCTAAAATAGACGAATGACCAGAAACAAGGGCGTTTCCGCAGTAGGCGCTTCGATTCTCAGGCCGCCACTGAGCCCCGCAAGGGAAGATTCAAAGCAGGGCGATCTCTGTCGTTAAAAGCGGGACCACCACCTGTCTCGGCTTAGGGGGCCTTTTGACCTTATTCAAACTCGATGAAAACTACCAAGACATCAACCCGCGGGTGGGTTGGTGGCTTTTTTTCCTGCTCGTGATCATTGGGCTATTGCTGCGCTATCAGGACTATTCGGAATGGACCCAGCTTCCGCAAAAGGGCCTGGCCTTTGGCGAGCAGGCGTACACCACGACCTACGACGGCTATTTTTACCTCTCTCAGGCGCGCGATATACTAAACGGAAGCGAGGCATCCGCGTTTCAAACCCTCAGGGGCATCCCCGATGAAATAGCGGAACAAGACACATCGCTCCTATCGACCGTCCTGGCTTTCGGGAGCGCCGTCACTGACCTTCCGCTACACCACTTTGCCGCATTGGCAATGCCGATGACGATAGTCTTCATCGCCCTCGGTGTATTGCTGTTCGGCAGATCACTCGGCGGCTGGATTGCAGGATTGATCGCAGTCCTCTTCGTGGTGGCGTCGCCGTATCTAAGATACAGAACCAACATCGGCTGGATCGACACCGACGGAATGAACGTCGCGTTTTCCGTACTGGTTGCCTGGTTTGCACTCGGCTTTGGCCGCAACCAGACCAAAACCCGCTATTGGTATGCCGCCGGCTGGGCGATTTGCACCCTCTTGTACCTCGCCTGGTGGCCCATGGGGCGGCCAGCGGCCCTGTGGCTTTCCATGGCGCCGTTCGCAATCGCGATAGCCCTCTTTTTCAGACCCGCGGGGCGAGAGGCGGTCGTCGCCTGGGCCGGGTTGGCAGGTCTGGCTTTATATCTACTAACCGTGCATTTTCAGGTCTTCGCCGACCTGATTATTAAAGGCATTTCTCAGCTTCAGTATGTGATGAAATCCCACTCCGGCGTCTTCCCTCGGCTTGGGGCCTCGGTTTCTGAGCAGGGCCTGGCGCCGATGCAGGCGCTCGCCAAGATGACCGTAGGCCATGACCTGGCCTTTGTTGCGGGCGTTATGGGCCTCACCCTGTTGGTTTTCGATTTACGAAAGGCCCTGTATCTGAGCGGGCTGGTCGTATTGGGCCTTCTCGCGTTCAAGTTCTCCCAGCGCTTTACCATCTTCCTCGTACCGCTAATCTGTCTCGGCATCGGCTATTTGGCGGCGGCGCTTTGGCGGCTTGGCAGAGGCGGCATTTTGGTCTCGGTGCTGGTCCCGCTGCTGGCGGTTGGCGCGGCGGTTCCGGCGTTAGAGACGAATTGGAAGCAAACGTCGTGGCCAAAACCCCGGCCGGAAATGGTGAGTTACCTGCGCGAATTACGGGCGCACACCGAGCCGGACGCGGTGGTGTGGGCCTGGTGGGATTACGCCTACCCGATCATGTACTGGGGGAATCGTGCAACCCTGGCCGACGGCGCCTTTCACCCCGGGGAGCGCCTGATGTATTTGGGCTATCCGCTAACGGCCGCCAGCCCCAGGGCGGCAGCCAACTTTATGCGGTTCTTCACGGAGCGAGGCGGCGCCGGGGTACGAAAAGTATACGCTGCACTGGGAGGGAACAAGGCGGCCGGTTTTCGATTGATCCAGGCGGTAATGCGCGCAGGGCCCGACTCGGCCTCGGAAATCTTTGCAGGGCTGGCGCCAACAAACCCGGCATTCAAGCAGAGCGAACACTGGAACGCCTTTTTCTTCCCCCAGGCCTCAAGGCCCCTATACCTCGTGCTGGATAGAGATATGGAGGCCCTCAGCTATTGGTGGTTCTGGTATGGCAGTTGGGACTTGGCCAGCCAGAGCGGCGTGCATCCCTTGACACCAATGCGCATACCCGGAGTGGGCGACCTGGGAGAAAACCAACTGGGGGCCGGCAAGTTTTGGGTCGATATCGCAACCGGCGCGGGCAAACTGCAAAACAAGCCGATTTCAATCGCATCGCTCTCCCAGGCGCAAGGGCGAGAGGTGACAATCCGCAAGTACGCGGGGCGGCCCGAATCGCCCGCATTAACCGTCTACGACGGCGGTCGGGCGGTACTCTATGACCATTGGCTTGGCGACTCGCTCTTTGGCCAACTGTTCTTCCAAACAGCGGCCCAAACAGCCTATTTCAGTCCGGTACTCATTGATTTTGGGGTATTTCAGCTCTGGCGGGTCCAGGCCGACCCGGGGCGCCGATAATCGGCGGGCGGGCTTGCGCGGCAAAGATCCGCCGAGGCCTTCAAGTTAGGTGTCCAGCCAGCCCGCAAAGGCCGAGCGCCGACGCGCAATGATCGGCAGCAACGGCTTCCAGGAACGCCGAGTGCTGCGAGGCGCATCCTTGCCGCGGGTTCCTTCAGCTCGGGGTGCCGCATGCCGGCGGCTGCGCCCCCCGCGCCGTTCGGCAAGCTAGAGCTTGCAAGACATGCGTTCCCAAGGAAACCTCGGGAACGAGCAACCGTCTCATTGCCGCCAGCAGGTGGCGACGGAGCAAATATGGCTTACACCTGTGCGGCGCCAATACAGCGCACGGCACGCTAAAAGCGACGCCGTGGCTGCGCGGTCACTGCTTCCAGCAGGTTGCGATGTCACTACCACCGCCGTCGGTAGTTGGCCCATCTTGGTTGACGGCGAAAACCAGGCAATCAGCGTCGTTAGCTTGGTCTGCTCCGGTGGAGGTGCTGGAATCCGGTTTGGCAGTGATGAGGAAGGCAGTCGATGATGAACTTTCCACAGAAAAGACATAGGCATCGGTGGCCAAATCCGTCCAGCCGAGCGTCGCTAGGTCGCCCGCATACTGAGGGTTGTTAGCGCGATATTTCGCTTGCTCTAACCGCAAATCTTGCAACCCCGCTATAGCCTCGGCGCGACGGCTTTTTTGTACATACTCTTTGTAGGCGGGTATCGCGATTCCGGCAAGGATCCCCACCACGGCGACCGTGATCATCAGTTCGATAAGCGTAAACCCACGTTGTTGGGATGGTTTAATCATGTCTGACTCCTCTTCTGACTGAACTCTGATAGGATTATGGGCCGACCGCGCCGCCCTAGCCGCCAGTTCCAGACGAGCGGCGGCGCAACCCTGACCGTTGGAAAAAATCTTGGCTAGATCGTGACTATAATACGGACATGAGAGGAGCGCAAAGATGACTAGATGCAAAGGCTTTACGTTGTTGGAGCTGATGTTGGTGGTCGCCATCGCCGCGATCTTGGCGAGCTTGGCCATCCCCAGCTTTCAGGACATGCTTGAAAAACGGCGCGCCGCCGGGGCGGCTCAGCATGTGTATGAGCAGCTCGCCCTGGCGCGCATGGAGGCGGTCAAGCGCTCCAAGAAGATATACGTCTCCTTTGAAACGGACAACGCCACGACTTGGTCCTTCGGCGTCACCGACAACGCCACTGGCAGAGGGTGCTACCCAACCCTGACCGACGTCACCGCGGCCGGCGCCTGCAAGATCGACTATGACAACGACAACGGCACCTACAGCGGCAGCGGCACCGATGACCCCTACCTGACGCGGTTCGACAGCAACGAATTAGGCGGTCATGTGGAGATGAAGATCCCCAACTTCTCCGGTCAAACGACGGTGTTCACGCCGCTGCGCGGCCTCGACTCTGCTGCCGGCACAGTGCGCTTAACCACCGACAATTACGAAGTGCGGGTGGTGGTCAGCAGCCTGGGGCGGGTGCGGATTTGCACCGAGCCTGTGGACGACAAAACGGTCCCCGGCTATCCGGAATGCTAGGCAGAGACTGAATACAGGCGCGGACAAGGTAGGTATTGAACATGAAACAGGCAAGCCTTTACAGACCCCAAGCCGGGATGTCGCTCATCGAGCTAATGATCAGCATCCTGCTCGGGCTGATCGTCATGGCGGGTGTATTGCAGATATTCGGCAGCACCTTGAAGGGCAATCAATACATCATCGCGTCCGCCCGTTTGAACCAGGAATTGGACGGGGCCATGAAGGTGATGACCAGCGAACTCCGGCGGGCCGGCTATAGCCCAGCGTGGACCACATTCGGGTGGGGCGGCGGCGGGCGGACCGGCGGTACGGTCGTTAATAATCATCATTTCGGCGCACTCCACATACCCGCCTTGGATTGCTTGCTGTATGGCTATGACCGGAATGATAACGGCACCATCGACACGAGTGAACGCAATGGGTTTCGATTAAATGATAACGGCTCGATTTCGATGCGGAAGAGCTGCGACCCCGATAGCGAAACGGGAGCCGGGGCGGCTGACAACAGCAGCGCCTGTTACACCGATTGCGCAAGCGCTGGGTCCTGGGAGTCGATTACAGACCCCGACGTGGTCGAGGTGACGGCGCTCCGGTTCGAGGTGCAGGGCTCCAAGTGCCTGAATGCCGCGACCGAAGACTATTGGGAAGAGATGGGCGATAACGTGACCGCATTTCCGTGTGAGGATTATACGCCGACCTCACCTTCTATTTACTCACCGGCCGCAGTGGCACCCTCGCCGGGCGACCGTATGGTGGAGGTCCGGCAGGTCACTATTACCTTAGAAGGTCAGGTGAAGTCGGACCCGACGGTACGTAAAGAAACACGAGCTGCGGTGCGGGTTCGGAACGACCGGATCTTTATCGAATAACTCGCAAGGGTGAGCGTGATGAGAAGTCCACAAAAAATCCAATTTAAGAGCAAACAACGGGGTGTCACCACGCTGGTCGTGGCCCTGATCCTGCTATTCGCGATCACCTTGATCACGCTCTACACCGGGCGCAGCGCGGTGATGGAGCAAAACATCTCGGCCGCCGAGTATCGCGACGAACAGGCCTTCACCGCGGCCACCGCCGCTATGGACTATGCCGCCTATTACGTCTCCAACGAAGGTGCGGTGAGCGACCTGACCCAAGCCGCCCCCTGGAGCAACGCCGGCGACAACATGACCTTAAGTCGGGCGGTGCGGATGTTTTTCTGCGATACGGCGGATGCCAATTACGATGCGGCCCCCCTCAACTGCACCACCCCGGCTGCAAGCGTGGATAGCGCCGGCATCGTCGCGGTAGGCTACAGCGACGACAATTCCTCCATCCGGATCCTGCAAAACACAATTATGCAGCTTCCGCTCGTGCCCGGAGACGGCCCTGGGGCCTCCGTCGCCTCCCGCGGCGGGGTGAATGCAACCGGTAACATTAACGTAATTAATCGGTACACCAACAACACCATCTGGACATCCAAAACCGTGGATGCGTCGGGCAGCATGGCGACCTACACGGCCGCGCCCGAATACGCCTTTCTTGATGGGGAAGAAGGCACGGTGGACTACGAAGCCGGCGTCTATCAGCGGACCTATCCCGAGGTGGGCGGTAATGACGGCGGTTATCCCGGGGCGAGCCCAGAGTCTAATGCGCCGGCAGATTACAGCCGGGCGAGTTCGAACAGCAGCCTGGGCGTGAACGCCGATATCCTTGATAACGACCCGAACCTGGATGCTATCTCACCAGACGTGTTTTGGGCCGAGTTCTTTAGGTACGATAGGGCAACCTATAAAGAAAAGGCCACGGTCTTCGATAATACGGTAACGAACGCTGAGCTTGAAGCCGAATCCGGGATGATTTGGATTGAGGGTGACTATAGTATTGGCGGGGGCACAGTCGGCTGTAGGGCGCTGTCAGACGGTACGGCGATTAATGCCAATACCAAAGGCGAGATCATTGATCCCGAAAAGACGGTTTCAATTGTGGTGAACGGCACACTAAGCTTCGGCGCGGGCGGCCGGTACTGCGGACTGATTTATGCCGTCGGGAATATGAGCTTTGCGGGCGGTGCGATCGTTCAGGGCATGGTCGTCTCTGAGGCGGAAATCGTTTCTGGCGGCGGCGGCAACCCAACCTTTGTGTACGATCCCAACGCCTTCGGCAGCATTGGCTCGGGTTTGATCGGGGCCTCGGCCGGCACTTGGCGCGATTGGGCGCCGGATTCCCTCTAATTCATCTCGGCGTTGTCTGTATAGAACAGTTTCGAGTTCAGGAGAACCTGCAATGACTTCCAAATCTGATTTTCAAAGGCAAAAGGGCTGGGGGATCATCGAGATCCTTATCACCCTGGTCGTGGTCGGCGTGGGTATGATCGCGCTGGCCGGCCTGCAAGGCAAGCTGTTATCGGGCGGCTCTTTGAGCAAGGCCCGGGCCGAGGCCATGGAGCTGGCGCGGCGGGAGCTTGAGGTGCTGCGGGGCTATATCATCCATGATGATAACAGCACGGAGGGCTATGTCTACGATTTGGCGGAACAGTCGACCGCACTGGATTGCCCGGAGAGCGACCCGGATAACGCGACCAACGGCAGCGTCGTCGAGGGTACGAATGCCGAATTCGCCTGCACCTACACCATTGAGGACGACCCGACGGACCCCGACCTGAAGCATGTGGCGGTCTCCGTGGAATGGGCCGGCGCGGATAACGACACCCAGCAGGTCGCCCTGGATACCTTTGTTTATTATATCGATCCGATTGTGACCGCCACCGTAACCATCGGGGAGGACGATGACGAGGGCTCTGGCGGTAATCAGGGTCTCTTAGGGCCGGGGATGTCGGGAAAAGAGGATAGCAGTAACCTGTCGGAGGAATATGACGATGTCAATTCGGAAAACGATATGGGCACTCCGAATGACAAATCGGACGACATCTATACCCGAAAGACCGATAAAGGCTACGAGGTGCTGACGGTCGCTGAAGGCAGCGGCACGGAGGATGACCCCTACAAGTACGATCTTCAGCTCACGGTGTACGGTACGCTGCACCATGTGACCGGCACCATTTACAATCATGGCGGTAAGGAAAGGCCTTCGAAGAAGCTGGATATCGAGGGTTCGGAGCCGGCTTTTTGCGCCTTCCCCTTTAATGGGGATAACGCCAGTGCTTATGCCCGGGAGGAATATATCTGCTATTTCGGCGGCGATTGCACCAACAACGATGGCTCGGACAACACCACCGGTTGCCCCTCCAAGACTCTAAACGACAAGGAGCCGGAAAATGGGCAATATAATGGCGGTTGGTACGGCAAGCTCGGCTTGTTTTTCAAGGCGGGCGAGGCGATGGACATCTGCCTGGGCGATACCGACGCTCAAGTTTCCCCGACGCCTGCCCGCTCCTATATCGGGCACCGCCTTGTCACCTATAGGGGTAACGGGGGATCCATCTGCAATAACCAAACCGGAAAATTCTACTTTGTAGACGATAATGCCAGCACCAAAGAGCTGTGCAGTGATGGTATTCCTTATACCATCGAAAACTTTGAGGGCATTAACGCCTCTTACAAGTGCCATCATTTTGCGTTGGCGAAGCTTACGGGTCAGGATACCTGTGCCGATGTGGAATCGGACCTGAAGAACGCCTTCGGGGATAATGCTACGCTTTCCAATTCCACCATCGGTCGTGTTTTTGTCGATAATGCGACCAATGTGGCGTGGGGTGATAACGCCAGCAAGGCCCATTACACCTGCGGGACGGCGCAAGGCTTTAGAACCGTGCTGGGCGAGCCGACCTTTACGGTGAGCTTTGTGGTCACTATGCCGAACGCAAATTACGACACAGGTACGATCACCCCCAGCGATGGGCAATGGGATTGCGGATTAGGTGAGGCGATAGCGCAAAACAATGGTGATATTGAGGCGGTGGGTAGTTGTATGTTCTACGGGACATCGCCATGGACAGGAACCTTCGAGGTGGCGGCGGAAGAGTCGGAGGATGCCTATTGTGCCGTGACGTCCCCTTCGGATGATTACTCGAGCGACACCTCCTTGGCTCTGAGCTGCGTGGCGGGTGGTACGCTCACTGGCGTTTGTGCTTGCGATTACAAAAATGGCAGCCACGGTATAAAGGCCAACAGCAGTACAGATGCATGCGTTAACCAAGATACATGCAGTGCCACGGTATGCGCAGACAATACCCCGAGCGATTTCGATTCGACGAAGAATCAGACGTGGGACCTGGATTGCGACTATACCGAGTAATATCAGAGAGGCTAGTGCCGATCAGGGGCGCCGGTGATGGGCACGGCGCTGATAGATCGCGACCAAGACGAATGACCGGGGGAGCGCCTTTGCCCATCTAGGCGCTTGTCCCGGGCGTTGGCGCCGGGTCAGAGGGCGTTATCGCGGATGCAATCCGCTCCCACGGGTGTTTTGCCTCGCCGCGCGCCCGAGCGTGGCAAGGGGGCCTGGCGTGTCAAACGCGAGTTTGCCGGGCCTCGCCCATACCGGACTCGGGTGGGAGCGATTTTTAATCGCGATTAGCCGGACTCGGGTGGGCGCGTTTTTTAAACGCGATTAGGGCGTAGGGTGCGTTAGCCCCGCCTAGAAGCCGCCGCGGGGGCCGAAACGGCCTCCACGGTCGGGGCTATGGCTACGCCGGTCGGGTCCGGCGGGGCGTAACGCACCATTTTCTCGTTCCCATGCGCCGCATGGGAATGCCGGCTCGACCGCGTCGCGGTCCGGCTCAAGGGGTGACGCATCCAAAACCGGGTCGTCGGGTAGCCTAACGCCCATCAAGAGGCGCCGGTGATGGGCACGGCGCTGATAGATCGCGATCAAGACGCATGACCGGGGAGCGCCTTTGCCCATCCCACGCGCTTGGCGGGGTCATCGCGGATGCAATCCGCTCCCACGGGCGGGGTGTTTGCGGGTTATCGCGGATGCAATCCGCTCCCACGGTGGGGCGTTCGCGGGTACAATCGGGCTTTCGGCTGCGCCTTTGGTTGCGGGCGGTCGCCCGCGGGCGCTGCGCGCAGCAGACGCGCCGGGCGGTTGGCCTGGGCGGCGCAGTGGATTGATTTTCGGTGGGATCCCCCCATGCATCCTATGCTTCGCACCCTCTGGGGGTGCTTTTTGTTGCTCTTCGCCTTCAACGCCGTGCAAGCCGCGGAGCAGCGGTTTCGGCTCGATGCGACGCTGACCGCGATGGAAGGCGCCTTGAGCGGGGTGTTGACGCTGCACCTGGAGGCGGGCGAGGCGGTCTTTCAGCCCCAGTTGCGGGTCCGCTCCGGCGCGGCCAGCGCGACCTATCCCCTCGGCCCCATGCTGGACCCGGGCGAATCCCATGAGCTGCGCTTTGACCTGGCCGCGGAACACCCCTGGCCAGGGCGCTATCACCTGTTGGCCGAGGTGTTGTTTCGGGACAAGAGCGGGGCCTGGCTGAACGCGCCCTTTGCGCTGGGCTATGGGTTTGGGGACCAGCCGTCGGCGGCCCCGGTTTCGGCGCCGCGGCTTGCAATCGATGACGGGCGGCTGAGCTGGGGCGCTGCGGGGGCCGATCTGGCGGGGGCGGGGCTGGTCACGACCGCGGGGCCGTTTTGGCGCCTGCCCAAGGTGTTGCACGCCGCGGCCGAGCGGATTCCGCTGCGGGCCGCCGGGCCATCTCGGGGCCGGCCCCTGCCGGGCCGGGAATACGCGCAGTTGGCCGAGCTTGGTTGGGTGGCCGATGGCGTGCGCCACAGCCGGGTGATCCGCTGGGCCGTTACGGGGCGGGCGCTGGCGGGGCCGGAGGCCTCTTCGGGCATCCCGTTTTGGGCCGGGCTTTGGGCGGCGCTGCTCGGCGGCGGGCTCTTGGGCCTGGCCCTGCGGCGGGGGCCGCGGCGGCTGGCGGCGGCGCTGTACGCGGTGCTGCGGCGCGAGCGGCTGTGGGGCTGGGCGGGGGCCTGCGGGTTGGCGGTGTTGGTGGCGGTGCAGCTGCGCATCGGGCTGTGGTTTGAAGACACCCTGACCACCGGCGGCGACACCGGCTCGCACCTGTTCTACGCCTTCGTATTTCAGGAATGGCTGGCCCAGGGCAAGCTCTCCGGCTGGTTGCCGGAGGTCTTTATGGGCTTTCCGGCCTTTCGCTATTACTTCCCGCTGCCGTTTCTGATGATCGCCGCCTTGGGCGCGGTGACCGGGACCGCCATCGCCTTCAAATGGATCACCCTGGCGCCCGCGGTGCTGTTGCCCCTGGCCACCTATTGGTTGGGCGGGCGCCTGCATTGGCCGGTCCCGGCCCGGTTGCTCGGGGTCCTGGGCGCCACGGCCTTCCTGTTCACCACCGCCACCTCGATTTGGGGCGGCAATCTGCTGGCGGTGCTGGCGGGCGAGTTCGCCTATGCCTGGGGGCTGTTGTTCACGGTCCTGTTCTGGGGGGCGCTGGCCTGGGCCCTGGAGCAGGGGGGCCGGCGCTGGATTCTGGCGGCGCTGCTGGAGGTGGCGGTGGCCCTGTGCCATGGCTACGGCCTGCTGGCCGCGGGCTTCGGGGCGCTGCTGTTTCCGCTGTTCGCGCGCGACCCCAGGCGCGCCCTGTATCGGGTGCTGGCGGTGCATACGTTGGCCTTTCTGTTGCTGGGCGGTTTCTTGTTTCCGCTGGCCGAGAACCTGCCCTGGACCATCCCCAATGACACCGTGATGCGCATCGCCGACCCGCAGGTGCTGTGGCCGCGCACCCTCTGGCCCTTGGCCGCGGGCCTGCTGGTGTTGCCGCTGTTGCTGTGGCGGGCGCCCGAGAGCCGCCCGCGGTTGTTGCCGTTGTTCGCCATCGCGGCCCTGGCGGCGCTGTTGTTCGTACTCGCCCCGCGCCTGCACCTGGCCGAGATCCGCTTCTATCCGTTCGTGGAGTGGGCCTTGGCCGTGGGCCTGGCCGCGGCCGTCGGTTGGGCCCTGTGGCGTTGGTTTCCCAAGCCCATGCTGTGGGCCTTGGCGGCGGTGATTGCGCTGCCCTTCGCCTGGCAGGCGGAGATGCAGCAGGTGCGCGACTGGTCGCGGTGGAACCTGGAGGGCTACGAGGCCAAACCCCATTGGGCGGCGTTTCAGCGCATCGTCGCCGAGCTGGAGGGGCCGTTGCAGGCCCCGCGGGTGGCCTTCGAGCACGACCCGGCCAACAACGACCTGGGCTCCACCCGCAATCTGGAGGCCCTGCCGCTGTTCGGGACCCGGCCGGTGTTGGAGGGGCTGTATATGGAGTCCGCCATTAGCGGCCCCTTCATCTACCAGCTCCAGGCGGAGATTTCGCACTCGCCGTCGTCGCCGCTGTCGCGCTTTCCTTCGGTGCGCGGCTCGGTGGACGAGGCGGTGGGCCACATGCGGGAGCTGTACGCCGACACCCTGTTGTTGCGCTCCGCGGCGAAAAAGGCCCTGTTCCGCCGCGATCCGCGTTTCGAGGTGTTGCTGGAGGCCCCGCCGTTCCTGCTGTTGCGTCTGCGCGAGCCGGTGGCGATGATCGAGGCGTTGCAGCAACCCCTGGTGGCCCAAGGGCGGGAGGGTTGGTTGCAACAGGCCTTTCGGCGCTTTCGGTTGGACTTTCCGTATGCCGAGCGGCAGGTCTATTTGCCCCCGAATCAGGCCTTGCCCGTGGTTTCCCCGTTGCAGCCCGGCGCCGAGCCCGCGCCGAGGGTGTTGGAGATGGGGCGCGAGCGCCTGGTGTTTGAGACCCATGCCCCGGGGCGACCGCACTTGATCCGCATGTCCTACCACCCGGCCTGGCACAGCCTGGGCGGCGAGGCGGTGCTCCTGGCCGAGCCCTGTTTCATGCTGATCGTACCCGAGGGCGAGCGGGTGGAGCTGGTGTACGGCGAGACCCCGGGCGAGCGCCTGGGGGCCTGGGTCAGCGGCCTGGGGTTGCTGGCGTTGGCGGCGGCCGGCTTGATGCGCCGCCGCGCACCCCGGGGGCAGGCCCTGGACCGCACGCCGCTGCTGCCCTTTGCGGCGGTGATCGTGCTGATCGCCGGGGTCGGCCTGTGGGGGCACTTCACCAACCCCGAGGTGCGCTACTTCGCCGGCCACGAGCACCTTTCGGCCCAGGAATGGAGCGAGGCCGCGCAGCGTTTTGAATACGCCTACCGCCAGCGCCCCGTGCCGGCCCGCAAGGCCGAGGCCCTGTTCTGGGCCGCCCGCGCCTGGCAATTCGACGGCGCCATGGAAAAGGCCCGAACCCGGTACGCCCGGCTGGCGGCGGATCACCCGGAAAACTACTGGGCCCCGGAAGCCCTGTTCCGCCTGGCGGAGATCGCCGATGCCGAGGGGGCGGCGGCAAAACGGGACCAGTTCATCGAGCGCTTGCAGCACGGGTATGCGAGCAACCGCTGGGCCGAGCAGGCTCGGGTGCGGTGGGGGGCGGGGCGTTAACTCGGCCTGGCGCCGCGCCTGGGCGCCAATACCGCAAACAACGGCGCCTAGGAACGCAGGAGGCGCAGAGGACCGCAGGGCGTGCGGGGTAGGTTTTTGCTTTCGGAATGGAGAGGCTTTATGTTGGTTGCTTGGGAGGTTGTCGGCTGGGTTTTGGTTTTTTTGTATGCGGTTGCTAACTACCGTTTATCCATGACTACGGTTGCAGGCCGGGATGGCGCAACTGGTCGTTTTATTTGCGGCGAGCGGTGGGCCTTGTGGTTAGTGATTGGTGTCGGGGTTTTTCTACGGGTTGCCCTAGTCGCTGAATTTCAGGACGGCAGGCTGACATCAGATGAAAATTTGATGGCTATCGTCTATACCTCTGGAATTGTGCATGGCGACCCGGTTCGCTTTGGGGCCGAGAAGGTTGTGTCCTCGCTGATTTTGGATGGGTGGATGCAGCTTTTTGGTCCGTCGCCGCTGGCGATTCGGGCGCTTTCAACGTCTATCTCATTGCTTGGTTTGGCCCTTTGGTGTATAGCGCTCCGCCGGCTGGCGGGTTGGCGTGTCGCCATGTGGGGCACAGGCCTGCTGTCCATCTCCGTGTTTGGCATCTATTTCGGTCGCCTGGGGATGGAGATGTATTGGGTGCTTTTTTTGGGGGCTTTGTTGCTATGGCTGTATGCCCTTTGGCTGGAGAAAAAAGCGCCGGGTACGGCGTTTGTTGGCGGTTTGGTTGCAGGATTGGGCTTTTTTACCTATCCAGGCTTCATTCTGGGCGTTTTAGCCCTATTGGCGGGGCTGTCAATTGCTTGGCTTTGGTCGTTGGCCATAACCCGTCGCGCTGGCGGGCGCGGCAACGGGGTAGGCCATACAGCTGTGTTTCATGCCGGGCTTGCATTCGTTGGGTTGTCGATTCCGTTGGCGCTTGGGGTTTGGTCGCATGTACAGATTTTCGCCTCGCCCGATGAGCCGATCTTTGCCGGCGGCGGTCATCTCGATTTGTCCCTGGGCGCGATTCTGTCGGCATTGGCGCAGCAGCTAAAAGATCTGTTTATAGAAGGTTCGTCCTGGTATTTGGTTTTTCCTTCCATGCCTTTTGTTGAGCTTGTGCTGTGGCCGTTTTTTGTGGTTGGGCTGTGGCGTTCATGGGGCGATAGCGAAAGCTGGAAGGTTCGCGGCGTGGCATTGTCAATTCCATTAGTTCTCTTTTTGAGTGCTTTCACAGGGCCTTATCCGGGGGTTCGGCGCTCTATCTATCTGCTATTGCCTTTTTACTTTTTTGCGGCTATGGGGATAGTTTGGTTTCTGTCCGCAGCGAATGCCTCAGCTATTCGTGAGGGGCTGTATGGGACTGCAAAGCGGGGCGTTTTTGCGCTGGTTTTCGTCTTGTTCGGGGTGGCGCATATAGTTTATTATCAACTCGACTTCGGCCGGGCGGCGGTTTCTTGGAATTTTGGCGCGGGATTCGGGACCAATAAAATCCCCATGGACAGCCTGTTAGGCTGGCTCGAAGATAAGGATGTCATTTTGTCCGAGCACGAGTTTGGCGTGTATTTTGACCACTGGATATATATGCATTACCCAAAATTGGCGCGTCGCTATGGATTAATTTCACCGGGGGCGCGGGACGTGCATTTTATAGAGGATGCACAGAGCCCTGTGATTCGCACGTTGCGTTATCGTGACGATTGGCGGTATTTGAGTTGGAGCGGCGACGGGTTGGAGACATTGAGTCGGCATGTGGGGTTTTGCGTAAATGCCCAGCCCGTGGGCGACGCTACGGCCGGTGATGCGCGTGACCTGCTGTTTGTGGCCTATCGAAATCCCGTTGCTAATAATCGCGGCCCGAGAGGGGCAGGGCCGGTGGGGTGCTTTGAGCGCGGAGATTCGATCATTCCGGATGCGCGGTTTGATATGGGATACAGGCGTGCCGATGAGCGGCTTCGGCATCGTTTGGTTTGCGCCGGCGGGCACTGCGATAAAACCCGGCCGGATTTTTTATATACGCGAGGCGGCGCTGTTTCTTTTGTGCTGGGGGTGCAAGAGGGGGTGTGTGAGTCGGGTTGTGTATTGGAATTCCAGTTAAGAAACCCCGCGCCGGGGCGGAAAAGCGTAGTTCGTGGTGGCGGAAAGCGGGTAGGCGTGATCGATTTGAGTTCGATCAATGCGAAGAACCGGGTCCGATTTCCGATTGCGGCGTCGAGCGTGGATAATGACGGGCGCTTGGAGGTGGAGATTATAGAAGCGGAAGGCGGTCGGCTAGGCTGGGATGTGGATTATGCGCGAATCGTGGCTTCGGACTAACCCGCAATGTTTTAATCCCTTGGCGCCCTTGGCGTTCCGTCTTTGCGTCCTTTGCGTTATACGGCCCCAAGCCCGGCCGGAAACTGTATTCTTGGCGGTCTTGGGGTTGTGAAAACCTACCGCTTTACCCGGCTATTGGCCCGCGTTGGCGCCAGCGCTGCCACCAAACGGCTAGGATTGAGAGTAGCCCGAATACGCAGAGGGCGACGGTTACGCCTTTGGCGAAGGTTAGGGCGCGGCCCATTAGGAGTGCGTGCAGCCGCTCGCGCTCGGCGGACCAGAGTAGGTCGCGGAACTCGGGGTCGAGTTCCAGGGCCTTTTTGTAGGCCAAATAGTAGCGCAGGATGTAGCCGACATAGTGTACGGTTTCGTTGCCGATGACCTGTTGCGCCGCGGCTTCGGTTTGGCCGAACCAGCGCTGGGGGTCGCGGCCTTTTTCGGTGGTGAGCTTGCGGACTTTGCTGATCTTGGTGGGGCCGGCGTTGTAGGCGGCGAGGGCGAAGAAGAAGCGCGATTCGGGTTTGACCCATTTGGCCGGGTAGTGGTTGTCGAGCAGGTGGCGCAGGTACTTGAGGCCGGCCTCTACGTTGCGCTCGGGGCGGCGGATGTCGGGGATGCCGACCTCGGGCATTTGGGCGGTGCTGGGGCGCACCTGTAACAATCCGCGGGCGTTGGCATGGCTTACGCGGGTGTGGTCGAGGCGCGACTCCTGGTAGGCCTGGGCCATGACCGCCAGCCAATCGAAGCCGAATGCCCGGGCGTGTTGGCGCAGGGTCTCCGCCACCCGGTGCAGGCGGGCGGTGGCCTCCGCCCCCGGGGGGGCGTTGAGCCATTCGGCCTGTTGGTAATAGCGTTTGATTAAGACGTTGCCGATGAGGGTGCCTTGTTTGGCGGTCTCCATGAATTGGTTTAGGTTTTCCAGTAGTTGGGGGTTGTCCGGGCGCACCGCCCAGGCCGCTTTGAGGCCTTGGGCGGCTTGCATATAGGCCAGCACCTGCAGCTCGGGCAGGGCCTGGGCCCAGGCCGTGGCGGTATGGCGGTGCGCCAGCGCCCAGTCGATTTCGCCGCGCGCCACTCGGCGCAATAGCGCTTCCTCTTTCAGGTCGTAGGGCAGGGTGCGAATATCCAGCCCTTGCCCGGTTTCGGCCTCTAGCAGGTTGCTCAGGGTGCGCAGGCGGCGGGCGAGCAGGCTGCTGGCGGGGGCGTGAATGGGTTGGCCGATGAGGTCCTGAAAGCCCAGCGGCAGGGTTTCGCGACCCCGGCGGGTCACCAGCACTTGTTGGATGTCGCTGAGGTATGGCTGCGTGAAGCGGGCCTGCGACTCGCCCGCCGGGTCGATTTTGAGCCCGCCGGCGGCGATGTCGCCGCGCCCGTCGAGCAGCGCGGGCAGCAGTTCGGTCCTGAGCACGGGCACGAACACCACGGTCAACGGGGCTTCGCCGTCTTGGCGCTGCTTGGATAGAAAGACCTCGTATTGGTAGCCGAGGTCGTGCTCGAAGCCGTGCAGCACCGGGCCCGCGAGGTAGAAGTCCGGGCGCTCCAGGGGCACCAGGATGCGGATCAGTCCGCGTTCGCGCAGTTGCTCAAGATCGCCGGTGAAGGGCGCGAGGACGCGCTTTAGGGCCAGCTCGGACGCCACATAGTCCCCTTCGGGGGGCGGCGGATTCGTCGCCTGCGCCGTCGCCGGGCCGCCCGCAAGGAGTGCGATGAGGGCGAGCGCGGGCGCCAGCAGGCGGCGAAGCGCCGGGGTGAGCGGGTTGTTGGTTGGCTGAGCTTGCATAGGACCCTAGGTGATTTAGGATTTAGGTGCGATTATCGCGCATTTTGACCGCAATAGGGGATTGGAGTTTAACCGCTGCGCGGCAGGGACGGGAGATGCAGGCCCGCAACTGCTATACTGTGCGCCTAAGTCTGCGCGAGACTAGCGCCAAACCATGCGCGAAGCGCCCGATAGCGCTCCAATCATCGACCCGGAATCTTCATGACCAGCCACCAGGCCATCCCCAAGCCCCCGTTTCGCAAGACCAAGATCGTCGCCACCATCGGCCCCGCCTGTGACGACCTAGAAACCCTGAAGCAGATGATCGCCGCGGGCATGAATGTGGCGCGGTTGAACCTCTCGTTCGGGGCCGGCCAGGACCAGCAGGAGCGGGTGGCGCGGATTCGCGCCGCGGCGGAGGCCATGCACGCCTCGGTGGCGATTATGGCGGATACCCGCGGGATTGAAATCCGCACCGGCCGGCTCGACGGCCCCTCGGCGGAGCTGAGCCGGGATCGTCCGTTTGTCATCTATGGCGACGGGCGCATGGGGGATTGCAACGGTATGGCTACGTCTTACGCCAAGCTGTATTCCGAGGTGGCGCCCGGCGTGCCCATCCTGCTGGACGACGGCGCCATTGAGTTGGAGGTGCTGTCGGTTCAGGGCGCCGCAATCCACTGCCGGGTGGTGCATGGCGGGGTGTTGCGGGCGAATAAGGGCGTGAATCTGCCGGAGACCCAGCTCTCGATTAGCGCGGTCAGCCCAGAGAACCGCGAGGATGTGATTCGGGAGATGACCTTTGCGGCGGAGAATCAAATCGAGTATGTGGCCGCCTCTTTCGTGCAAACCGCGGAGGATATTGGCAAGATGCGGGAGATTTTGCTGGAAAAGGGCGTCAAGATCCCGATTATCGCCAAGATCGAGAACAAGGCCGGGGTGCGTAACCTGGAGGAGATCGTGCAGGCCGCGGACGGCATTATGGTGGCCCGCGGCGACCTGGGGGTGGAGCTGCCGCTGGCGGATGTGCCGGGGATGCAGAAGAAGATGATTCGCACTACTGTTTCCAGCGGCAAGCCGGTGATTACCGCTACGCAAATGCTGGCCTCGATGGAAAACAACCCCAAGCCGACCCGGGCCGAGGCCTCGGACGTGGCCAATGCCATCCTCGATGGCACTTCGGCGGTGATGTTGTCGGGGGAGACCGCGATGGGCAGGTTCCCGGTGCTGGCGGTGCAGACCATGGCGGTGCTCGCGGTGCGCACCGAGGAGTCCCTGGCCGAATACGGCTATCTGCAAAAGGCCAAGCCGAATCGGGACAAGAAGGTCACCGAGGCGGTGAGCCAGGCCGCCATCACTATGGCCGATCACCTGCAGGCGGCGGCCATCTTGAGCCTGACCTCCAGCGGCTTCACCTCGCGCCAGATCTCCAAGTATCGGCCGTCTTCGCCGATCTTGGCGGTGACCGAGAGCGCCGAGGTGGCGCGCCAGTTGGCGTTGAATTGGGGCGTGGCGGCGCTGCGCTATACGGGCGCGCTGGACGATGAGCAAAAGACCGCCTTGGCCATTGAGCACGCCCGCGGCCTGGGCCTGGTGGGGGCGGGCGATGTGGTGGTGATTACCGCCAGCCATGACCAAAAGGCGGGGGGCACCGATTCGATTCGGGTCAAGATCCTCGACTGAGCATGGGTTTGGATTTGCATTGGGCCGAGCACGACGAGCTGAGGGCGCGCCTGAGCGCGGCGGACTATGAGGCGCGGGTGGCGGAGTACATAGAGGCCCTGATGTTGGCCTTTATGCGTTCGCCCGAGGGCGAGGCGGTGGCCGCGGGCAATGAGTTCGCCGGCCTGTGGGCGGGCCAGTTCCTGCGCCTGGCGCTTGTTGGCCTGGGGCGGCCCCCGGGGCGGCTCGATGCGGCCGATGCGGGGCAGGTGGTTACCGCCTGGTTTCCGGCCGAGGTCTGCCTGGGGGAGGGCGAGGAGGCGGCGGCGATTATCCCCGAGCTGCTGGCCTTTTGGCAGTTTTTGGGCCGCGAACACGCCTTGCCGCAGGCCGCGGCGGCGCTGCAACGGCTGCGCGCGGCGGCCCCGGGGTTTCCTCAGCGGATGCAGGACGCAAGCCTGTTTAGCGAACGCAAGCGGCGTTTTTTGCACGGCGAGCCGGCGCCTGGCCGAACCCCGGCCGCGCCGGGGCCGCCGCGGGCCGATGCCAAGCGGGCGCCAAGCCCGCGGGTTGAGGGGCCGCGCAGGCGCGCCATCGGCAACCGCAAGCGCAAACGCCGCCTCGCCCGCAGCGGGAAATAGCCCTGGGCGCCGGTGCGCCAAGGTATTATCCGCGTCAGCGGATTTGAAAACCGCCCTGCAATGTGTTTACCTAAATGCGTTTATCTAAACCAACGCCAAGCATCCATCGGGAGAGAATACGCGTGGAGAACAGAAAAAAAGTCGCCCTGCGCCTTGGTGAAGGGGTCGCAGCGGCCGCCTTCGGTCGCCACTACGGCGCCTTGTGTTTCTTCTAATGCAGCCGCCTTCCGCAGAGACCGCCGGCCCCGTCGAGCGCCTGGTCACGCAGTTGGACCGCGCGGTGCAGCGTTTAGCGCAAACCCGGCCCTTCGCCAAAGAGACCGCACGGCGTCAGGTGCTGGACCTGCTTCGGCGCCTGCTCGCTGCCGAGGGCGGCGTGGCGCCGGTGCGTCAGCGGGTGGCCGAGATCGAGGCCGCGGGCTTTTTTCAGGGCACCGACTGGGATCACCCCGAGATCTTGCAACCGCTGTTGGTGCAGCACACCCTGCATTCGGGCGATACCCTGAGTATTGTGTTGGAATGCACCAGTCAGTTGCGCTTGTTGGCGGTGGCGCGTAACGAATTCTTCCACCCGCGCATCGCCTCCGAGCAGGCCCATCACTTCCTGTCGCAGGTGCTGGCGCTGAACCTGCAAATGCTGTTCGACCGCGGCACCGAACAGGCGCGCAATCAGGTCATGGGGGCGGCCATCCGCAACGTCTTGCAGGATGTGGTGGAGGGCATCGGCTTTGGCAATATCCTGGAGGGGCTGATTGAGGAGATTTGGCGCATCCTCGCCCAGCGCCCCATTATGCTGAACGATGTCAAGGGCATGGTGACCCAAATCGCCCTGTGCCTGCATGACCCGGACATTGATGTCGGCGGGACCAACCTCGGCGCGGACCGCCTGATTAGCGCCCTCTACGGCCCCACTGCGGCCACCCGCGAAGACCCGGGCTTGGCGGTGTACCGCGAACGCCTCACGGCCATGGACGATAACGCACTGGAGCAAGAAGCGGGGGCCTTTGGCCGCGCCATGCACGATTCGGGTCTGGTGTCGCCCTATCATGCGGTGTTCCTGCGCTTTGTGAACGACCGCCGCGACCACCTGCCGGCCCAGGCCTTGGGCCTCAGCAGCACCGGCCAGGACGCCCTGTTGTGCTACCGCCAATTGGCTCAGACCCTAATCCATCAAGCGGTGCATCCGCAGACCTGCCAATGCATCTACGGCTTGGCGCTGATGCTGGAGCGCGGCATTCTGTACATGCCGTCGCTGGCCCCGGCGCTGTGGCGTCAAATCGGGCTGTCGCTGTGCCCGGAGGCGGAAGAGGTCATCGCCCGCACCTTTGGCCGCGAGTTGCCGCCGGCCATTTTCCTGCTCTCGGGGGTGATTAGCTTACTGGGCCAACCCCTGGGGGTGGGGCAGGGCAATAACCCGACCTGTCAATCCGCGCGCGCCATCTCCATGTGGGCCTATACAGACCCCGATTATCTGTTGCAGGTGCTCACCTGGGCCGCCCGCGACAATGAAGTGATTATGCACTTCGAGGGCCAGGAGATCTCCTCCACCGCCCTGCAGGCCGGCCTGGCGCAGTCCCCGCCGATGGACGTGGATCCGCTGTCGGTGGTGTTGGTGCCGCATTTGGACCGAATCTATCTGGAGATGGGCCGCCATTGCGTCGGCCGCCCCCAAGACCCGCACCAATGGGTGAACCCCGAACTGCATGGCTGGTGGGTGGGGCGCGGCTTTGCCATCGCCGTCGATGTGGCCAGCGGCGCGCTGGACGACTACCCCGGCTTTATCCGCGCCTTCTACGCCGCCTATCACCCCTATTACAACGGCAACCAGCCGGTGATTCACCCGCAACCCGCGGGCCTGGCCATCACCGACAGCGCGGCCCGCTTTGTGGGTTGGCACGCCATCGCCATCTACCGCGTGGGGCTGGACCAGAACAACAAAATGCGGGTCTACTTCTACAACCCCAATAACGACAGCGGCCAAAACTGGGGCGACGGCGTAGTGGTGGCCACCGAGGGCTCGGCCGAACGCTATGGCGAATCCTCCCTGCCGGTGGACCAATTCGCCTCCCGCCTGTACCTATTCCACTTCGACCCCCTAGAGCGCGGCTACCCCGAAGCCGTGCCCACCGAGGAAGTCGAACGCGCCGCCGCCACGGGGCGCAAAAGCTGGGCCGCCGGGCGCCACGAAAACCCGCCGCCGGACGCGGCCTGACCCCCCCGCTGACTAGTACGGCTGGGCGCAAATAGCGGAAACAACGGTTTTTAGGAGCGCAGAGGGCGCAGGGCCATTGAACCGCGAATGGACGCGAATGGACGCGAAAACTCACTGCGCTACAGGCGGAACCGGACACGCCTTGGTCGTGCCGGGAATAGGCTGTGCCGAGGAGCGAGGCGCATCGCGAGGATCTGGAGTGAAAAACCTTAGTTTTTCCCGAGCGAAGCGAGGATTTGGCAAGCCCCAAGGCGGGCTACGAAAGTCGCCTGGCCGCGTGCGGGACCGAGGCGAAGCGGGCCATTGAACCGCGAATGGACGCGAAAACTCACTGCGCGCGCTGCGTCCCGAGGGCGCCCGGGTTGTTTCTGACACTCAGGCGCAGGCGGACTAGTCATCATCCGGCCCGCCGAGGGCGCGCGGCCCGGAGCGGGGCGGCAGGGTCGGCAACGCCGTCTCCGGCTTGCCTAGCCATTGCCCGAGCGAGCGCTTGGAATGGGCCGCGATCCATTCTTTGGTGAAACCCGACTCGGCGAATAGGTAACCCGCCAGATAGCCCCGATCCTCGAACAGGAGGTCCTGCTCGGGCGGGTCGAAGGGGGTGTTTAGGCTGATGCGGGCGATATGCCCCAGGTTGATTCCGCGCCCGTCGTCCACAATGATTAGATGGGGAAACAACCGCTTGGCCGGGTCCGGCCGGGGAAAATCCACCACCGCCAACAGCTCGAAGGGCCGATCCGTAATCCGCGCCGAGGCCTGCGTCTCGCTAATCAGGATCTCCGCCAAATAGACCGGCCGGCCCACCGCCGCCTTCAGCCGCTCCACCCCCTGCCGGTAGGAAGCCGAGGGCCAGAGGTTGGTGTCATCGGCGCCGTGCATGGGGTTTATAACGCAAAGATCGCAAAGGAGGCGCAAAGGGCGCAAAGAGATGTTAGCGGCCCTCCATTCGCGCGACCAGAGGGGCTCGCATCCGAGCGGGGCATGTCCTCACACAATTTCTCAGCGAATTTGGATGTATACAAGACAATACCAAAATACAATGTAATCTTCGAATCCAAGGAACGGATCCATGGCCTTGAGCCCATGGCGGTTGACTGGGTTTTGTATGAATGCATCCTCAAGATCAAGGACGGCGGAAAAACCCCGGTCTCGCTCGCAATGAAATTCATTCCCCCTCATCCTTACGCAATCAATATGCCAATGGAAAAGACCCTCAAGGCCGAGAGTATTTCAGCGCTATACGGGAAGGTCTTCAACTTTCTATCGAACCATGGAATCCTGTTCAAAGGCTGAATCTTTGCGCCCTTTGCCTCCCCCCCGCGTCCTTTGCGTTATAGAAAAACTAAAGCACCTCGTCCAGGGTCTTCACCACCCCAGCGGTGAGCGCCGCCAGATCCTCCGGCGACATCACGAAGGGCGGCATCAGGTACACCAGGCGCCCGAAGGGCCGCACCCAAACGCCGTTTTCCACAAAGCGCGGCTGAATCACCGCCATATCCACCGGCTGGTGCAGCTCGACCACGCCGATGGCCCCGAGCACCCGCACCTCTTTAACCTGGGGCCAGTCCGCACAGGGCGCAAGGCCCTGCTTGAGGCCCTGCTCGATGGCCGCCACCCGCTGCCGCCAGGGCGATTCCAGCAACAACCGAATACTGGCCGCGGCCGCGGCGCAGGCCAACGGGTTGGCCATAAAGGTGGGGCCGTGCATAAACAGCCCCGGCTCACCCTGACCGATGGTGTGCGCCAGATGGCGGCTGGTCAATAGCGCGGCCAGGGTCATATAGCCGCCGGTGAGGGCCTTGCCCAGGGCCAGGATGTCCGGCTCGATGCCCGCGTGCTCGCAGGCGAACAGTCGGCCGGTGCGGCCGAAGCCGGTGGCGATCTCGTCCAGCACCAGCAGCACCCCGAACTCGTCGCACAGCTCCCGCACCCGCCGCAGATACCCCGGCGCATGAAACCGCATGCCCCCCGCCCCCTGCACGATGGGTTCCATTACGACGGCCGCAATCTCCCGCCCCTGGGCCTCCAAATGCCCGCGCAGCGAGGCGAGGTCCGCATCCGTGCTGGGCCGCTCGAAACCCGCCGGCGGCGCGTCCGCGAACAGGTGCTTCGGCAGCATGTCGCTGAACAGCGTGTGCATCCCGTTTACCGGATCGCACACCGACATGGCCCCGAAGGTGTCGCCGTGATAGCCCCCGCGCACGGTCAGAAACCGCTGCCGCTTCTCGCCCCGGGCGTGCCAATACTGCACCGCCATCTTCAGCGCCGCCTCCATCGACACCGACCCCGAATCGGCGAAGAACACCACCTCCAGCGACGGCGGCGTGATCTCCACCAACTGCCGCCCCAACTCCACCGCCGGCGGGTGGGTCAGGCCCCCGAACATCACATGGGCCATACGCCCCAACTGCCCCTCCAGCGCCCGATTCATCTGCGGATGATTATAGCCATGAATCGCGCACCACCAGGACGCCATCCCGTCGATCAACTCCCGCCCGTCCGCCAGCCGCAGCCGCACCCCCTCCGCACTCACCACCGGAAACACCGGCAAATCCGTGCCGATGGCGTTATAAGGATGCCAAATGTGATCGCGATCAAAGGTTGTAAGGTCTTCAGTCATAAGGGCCTATCCAGGGTTTGTGTTGGGGCGCAAAGGGCGAAGATATAACGCAAAGGGCGCAAATATAACGCAAAGCACGCACAAAGGGCGCGAAAGGGTTCTGGTTCCCACGCGCCGCGTGGAAACCCGGTCGGGGCGCGCAGCTCGTAGGGTGCGTTAGGCGCGCATGCCACCCAGCTCAAATTCAACTCCATCACCGCCGCGCGCCGTAACGCACCATCCCGGGCGGGCATATAACGCAAAGGACGCAGAGGAGACGCAAAGGGCGCTAAGGTTGTTTTTGGTCTCCCTTTAGCTATCCCTTACCGCCGACTCAACCCTTAGCCTTTTTGTCTTCAATCTTCTTCGGCGGCAAGCAATCCATGCCGAACTCATGCAATCCTTCCTTTGGTCCCAGGTAGGTTACCGAGCAATATTCACCGTTAGCTTTTGTATAGTGGAAGTTCTCCCCGACATCAAGATTCCCAACTTTTCGATCTTTATCTTTTACGGGGCTATTGATGTAAAACACCACCTCATCATCCCCCCAAACCTGAGATATAACAAACATATGCAACTCATCCATCCGCAGGGTCCCCGGCCCTTCCATACGAAAGTCCACCCCCGGCTCCAGGTCGAATTGCTTCTTGATCAGGTGGCGCAGTTCGACGTTTTCCTGACGCATGGCCTTGAGCATGGCGGACATGCTGCGGCTCTTTTCCTGGGCATCCGCAAACTTGGACTCAATGGACTCCATCATCGCCTTTTCCTTTTCCCCTTCGAGCGCCCCTTTCAGGTCCTTGATCGAGCGTTGCAAGGAGTCAAAATTCTCCCGCTGATGATCGACGATCTGCTGGGTATCGCTGGTGAAGTAATCGGGGAAATAGGTCAGCATAACTTCGGAGAAATACATCTCCCCGGCCGCGCCGCCGCCTATGCCCGCCAGCCCAAGAAATAACGACGCGAACCAATGTCTTCGCGCAGCTCCCCAGGTTTCTCGCATACGCAGGCGAACACCCCGAATCCTCTCGATCAACTTCCTCATCGTTTTTTCCTCTGCTTAGTCTTCAATGATCTTCCCATTCATGGTTGCGAAGCCCCGCCCCGCAACCCCGTCTTGCCGGCTCTGCCGGCCGAAGCGGCCCGATGGCGCAAATATAGAAAGCCCGCCGCCCCTACACACGGGCGGCAGGGCCAGGGCGCCGGCAAGAGGCCCGGCCTTCGCCGGCCTCTGCAAAGGCAGGCCTTTGCACTCCAAGCGATGCCCGCCCGCAAAACGCCTCTCGTTGTAAAACCCTTCGCGCCCTTTGCGCCTCCTTGGCGGTCTTTGCGTTATAAATTCTCCGCGCCCTCTGCGGTCCTCCGCGTCCTCTGCGTTCCTGCTCTGAAGCGATGCGCCTCGTTCCTCGGCACATCCTATGCCAGACGCGAGGCGGCCGCCAACGAAGTCTTCTGGTTGCGGGGCTCAGCCCCGCAACCCCGTCTTACCGGCTCTGCCGGCCGAAGCGCCTCGATGGCGCTAATATAGAAGGCCCGCCACAACACCAGCCCCTACACACAGCCGGCAAAGCCGCCAAGCCATCGGCGCCGGGCAGAGCCCGGCCTTTGTAAAGGCAGGCCTTTGCACTCCAAGCGGCGCCCGCCCCCACAGCGATCCTCATTAAAACCCTTCGCGCCCTCTGCGGTCCTCCGCGTCCTCTGCGTTCCTATGTCCCGGGGCCCACTACATGTCGTCCTCGATTATTTTCATTGCCCCATGAATGACCGCGAGGACCACTATTCGATCAGGCTTGATATGGTAAATGATTCGGTATGGATTCATAAAGACCTCACGAAAACGATCCGATTCGTATTCCGGAACCGTGCGACCCGAGAGAGGGAACAGAGCGATTTGTTGAGACCTTTTCGTAATCCGATCTACGGTGCGCAGTGCATAAAACCCCGAACCCTTTGCAATATACGCATAGATTGCGTCCAAATGCGCCTCTGCTGCCTCTATCCGTAGACCTTCATTCCGGCAGGCCATTTCTCTTCCGGATCTCCGCTACGTCTCTGGTTTTTTCCCTATTGCTGTCCCCCAAACCCTTCTCTATGGCTTCCCGCACATAGATCTCTCGCATCAGGTCATCCCAGGTGGCGTCGGCAGACAGCCGGTCGATCATTTTGTGCGCCTCTTCTTTGCTTGCAATGGCAGACATTGCGCCCTCCACTGCGACTGTTTTCGATTGTTTGGTTGCGGGGTTCGGCCTAGGCTGTCGAAATCGGCCGATCCTCGCGGTTTTCGGACTCCCCGGCTTTCGGATTATAAAACCGTATGGGATGCGCCGAGTATCGCGAGGCGCATCCTAGCCGTAGGATGGGCAAAGGCGCTCCCGCAAACCCTCAAAGATCCACCAACCTTTCAGCGCCGTGCCCATCAGGAGACGCCTGTGATGGGCGCGGCGCTGATAGATTGCGACCAAAACCAATGACCGGGGGAGCGCCTTTGCCCATCCTACGCGCCATTCCCGGCACGAGTAGATCGGCAACGAAGGCCCACTCTCGCCAAGACGCAAAGCGCCTAAGAAAAAACCTTTGCTTCTCTGGGCTCAGCGCAAAAAACGCGCAGCATTCTTCGCCGCAGATAAAAGCCAAAAATCGGGAAACTCTTTGCTCGAATAATGGCCCGATTTCGACAGCCTAGGTTCGGCCCCGTAACCCCGTCTTACCGGCTCTGCCGGCCGAGGCGCCCCAATGGCGCTTGTATAGTAAAGCCCACCACAGCACCAAGAAAGGGTACTATACCACCGCCCCTACATACGGGCCGCAGAGCCGCCAAGCCACCGGCGCCGGGGCAGGAGCCCGGGCGCCAAGAGAAACCCCTGTTCACACCGCTCGGCGCGGTGCTACGAGAAGGGCAATACCCTTCGCGCCCTTTGCGCCTCTTTTCCGCCCTTTGCGTTATAAAACCCTCTGCGCACTCTGCGGTTCTCTGCGCCCTCTGCGTTCCTATTTCCCGCCAAGGTTCAGATCGGCGATTTTCACCCGCCATTCGGCCGGGCCGGTTTGGTGGATGGATTGGCCGCGGCTGTCTACGGCGACGGTGACGGGCATGTCTTGGACCTCGAATTCGCGAATGGCTTCCATGCCGAGGTCTTCGAAGGCGAGGATTTTGGAGCCGCGGATGGCCTTGGCCACTAGGTAGGCGGCGCCGCCTATGGCGATTAGGTAGGTTGCGCGGTGTCGCTTAATGGATTCGATGGCGGCGGGGCCGCGTTCGGCCTTGCCGACCATGCCGATGAGGCCGGTTTGGTCGAGCATCATGTCGGTGAATGGGTCCATGCGGGTGGCGGTGGTGGGGCCGGCGGGGCCGACGACTTCGTCGCGCACCGGATCCACGGGACCCACATAGTAGATCACGCGGTTTGTGAAGTCCACGCCGTCGGGCAGGGGTTCGCCCCGTTCCAGCAGTTGCTGAATGCGTTTGTGGGCGGCGTCGCGACCGGTGAGGAGCTTGCCGCAGAGCAGCAGGCGTTCGCCGGGCCGCCAGGAGGCCGCTTGTTCTCGGGTGAGATTGTCGAGATTCACCCGGCGGGCCTGGTCGTCGGCCTGCCAGACCACGTCGGGCCAGTCTTGCAGCCGCGGCGGGTCTAGCGCCACGGGGCCGCTGCCGTCGAGTTCGAGTTCGCAGTGGCGGGTGGCGGCGCAGTTGGGGATCAGGGCCACGGGCAGGGAGGCGGCGTGGGTGGGGTAGTGTTTGATCTTTACGTCCAGTACGGTGGTGAGGCCGCCGAGGCCTTGGGCGCCAATGCCCAGGGCGTTGACCTTGTCATAAAGCTCCAAACGCAGCTCCTCCAGGCGACTGGCGGGGCCGCGCGCGCGGAGTTCGTGGATGTCGATGGGCTCCATCAGGGCCTCTTTGGCCAGGAGCATGGCCTTTTCCGCAGAGCCGCCCACGCCGATGCCGAGCATGCCCGGCGGGCACCAGCCGGCGCCGAGTGCGGGCAGGGTGTCGAGCACCCAGTCCGCGAGGCTGGCGCTGGGGTTGAGTACGGTGAAGCGGGCCTTGTTTTCCGAGCCGCCGCCCTTGGCCGCCAGGGTGACCTTGACCTTGCGGCCCGCAACGAGCTTGACGTGGGTGATGGCCGGGGTGTTGTCGCCGGTGTTGTTGCGCGCGCCCAGGGGGTCGCTCACCATGGAGGCGCGCAGGAGGTTGCGCGGGTCGGTGTAGGCCCGGGCCACGGCGCGGTTCACCATGTCCTCCAGGCCGCGCTCGGTGTCCCATTGCACCTGCATGCCGGCCTCGATGAAGACCATCACCAGGCCGGTGTCTTGGCAGATGGGGCGGCGGCCCTCGGCGCACATTCGGGAGTTGTGCAGGATTTGGGCCATGGCGTCCTTGGCCGCGGGGGACTGCTCGCGCGCCCAGGCCGCACCCAGGGCGTCGATGTAGTCCTTGGGGTGGTAGTAGGAGATGAATTGCAGGCCGTCCGCCAGGCTCTGCACGAAATCGTGTTCTCGAATTAGGGTCATTGGCGCGTTCCAGTTCGGTTTGCGGGGGCGTTTCGCGCTATAGTCTACCGTGAAAGGCGGTGTGTTCGGGTAGGCCAGCGGGCGCCCCGCTCGCACCGTTGCGCCGGGATCGGGTATCATCCCAGAACAGCCGCTGATTCCTCCATGCTTAAGCAAAACATTTGAAATGATGGATAAAAACCTTGATTGGCGGCACCATCTTCTGGCTGATCCATGCCTCGAGCGGGGTTTGGGCGACATTCGAGCGCGATGAGCGATAAAGCCGATAAGCCGGACAGGCAGCAAGACGATTGGACCCGCCCCAGCATGAGCAAGCTGGAGGCGGACATCGCCTATTTCGACGCGCGCCTGTGCCTGCTCGACGATTCCCCGTCTTCATGCTATCGCAATGCGGAGAAAAAGGCCTATAAGACGCTGGAGGTGTCGCTAAGCGAGACCCTCGAACGCCTGCGCAACGGCCAGCGGAAACGCAAGAAGAAGGCCGTAGCGGCCGAGGAGGGGCCGTTTTCGGAATTCCGCCAGGAGGCGCCCGCGCCGCCGGAGGAGAGCGACAGCGGGTCGAGCCCGCTGCTGGATTTGCCCTCCGGGCTTGCCCTTGAGGATCCGTTTTCGCCCGACGGCTCGAAGGGCTAGTCCAGCCGCGCCTGAGTATTGGCGACAACCCAGGCGCCCTCGGGGCGCAGCGGACCGCAGCGGGCGCAGAGAGGGTATCGGTTGGAGGTTCAATCACGCGCATCCTAGGGCCACGAATACACAACCAAGCGGCGGCAGGCTTTCGCACGCCATTCAGTGGCCGGGCGAGTTGAAATCGCGCGACGCTCATCTCCCCCTCACCCCGGGTGGGGGCTGCGGCAAACCAGAACGCCAGTCTATGAATTCACCCTAGTCCCCCTCTCTGTCCCTCCTCCGGCGGGGGAGGGAATCCTTCGTTCAGTGAACGGGGATGAGTCGCGCATCAACCAACCGCCAGCGGCCAGCTGCGTTTTTCAACCAAAAGTCCGTCTGCGCTCTTTGCGATCCTCTGCGTCCTTTGCGTGCCTGAAAACCGATGTTTCCGTTACTTCGGCGCAGGCGTATTCGGGGGTTTTGCGTTATCATGGGGGTTTCGATACGAGGACCGAGGCAAAGCATGAGCGCACAAATACTCGATGGTCGAGCGGTGGCGGCGGACATCCGCGCCAGCGTTAAGGCCCAGGTGAGCGAGCTGACCGCGGACGGGGCCCGCGCCCCCGGCTTGGCGGTGGTGCTGGTGGGCGAAAACCCGGCCTCCGCGGTCTATGTGCGCAACAAGCGCCGCTCCTGCGAGGAGGTCGGTTTCTACTCCGAGCTGCATAGGCTGGCGCCGAATATCGCGCAGGCCGAGCTGCTGGCGCTGATCGATGAGCTGAACGCCAAGCCGGAGATCGACGGCATCCTGGTGCAACTGCCGCTGCCGGAGCAGATCAACGAGGAGACGGTGATTGAGCGCATCTTGCCGACAAAGGATGTGGACGGCTTTCACCCCTATAACGTGGGGCGGTTGGCCCTGCGCATGCCCGCGCTGCGCCCCTGCACGCCGCGCGGAATAATGACCTTGCTGGAGCGCACCGGGCAGAAGCTGGAGGGTCTGGATGCGGTGATCATCGGTCAGTCCAACATCGTCGGCCGGCCCATGGCGCTGGAGTTGTTGATGGCCCGCTGCACCATTACCGTTTGCCACAGCCGCACCAAGGACCTGGCGGCCAAGGTGCGCAACGCGGACATCGTGGTGGCCGCGGTGGGGCGGACGAATTTCGTGCAGGGCGACTGGGTCAAGGCCGGGGCCATCGTGATTGATGTGGGAATCAATCGCCTCGACGACGGATCGCTCTGCGGCGATGTGGACTATGGCAGCGTCAAAGGGCGGGCGGGGTGGATCACCCCGGTGCCCGGCGGCGTGGGGCCGATGACCGTCGCCACCTTGCTGGAAAACACCCTGCAAGCCCGACGCATGCACCGCGCGGACTGAGCCCCGAGGCCCGCCCTGTCCGGGCGGGCATGCCCCATGGCCGATTCCCTGCCGCCCGCCGCCCCCAAGGCGCCGCTGTTTTCGCCCGAGCCCGGGTGCGTACTGCTGCGGCGCTTCTTCTATTACCGCCTAATTCTGGCCCTGAGCTTGTTGGGGCTGTTCTATTTCGGGGCCGAACTCATCACCCTGGGGCGGCTGAGCCCGTTGCTGTTCGCGGCCACCGGGTTTAGCTATTTGGGCTTCATCGTGGCCCAGGGGGTGCTGCTGGTCTCGCGCCGGCACAGTTGCGAGCACCACGCCTATTTGATGGTGTTTTTGGATATCCCCGCCGTCACCCTGGTGATGCATGCCAGCGGCGGCATCGAAACCGGGCTCGGTCTGCTGCTGGCGATCTCCATCTCCTTCGGCAGCCTGATTATGCGCGGTCGCGCGGCGCTGGTGTTCGCCTCTATCGCCGCGCTGTCGATCCTCACCCAGCAGACCTACACCGAGCTGACCCAAACCCTGAGCACCGTGGCCTACACCCAGGCCGGATTGCTCGGGGCGTCTTTTTTCGCCATTGCGCTGTTGTCCGAAACCCTGGCGCGCAGGCTGCGCGAGTCTGAGCGCCTGGCCATCCGCCGCGGCATCGACCTCGCCAATCAGGTCGAACTCAATGCCTATATTATCCGCCACATGCAGGTGGGGGTGCTGGTGCTGGATACCAATCTCCAGATTCGGCTGCTGAACGAATCCGCCGCCCGCATGCTCGGGTTGGGCCTGGACGCCAAGGGCAAGCCGCTGCAACCGCTGCAGCCGGCGCTGGCGAGCCGGCTCAAGGCCGAGCAACCGCAGACCGCCGGCCGCGGCGCGCCGACGCTGTTTCAGAGCGGCGAGGGCCCGGAACTGCAACTGCAAATCAACCCGCTGGGCAAGGTGGAGCCGGCCGGCCTGTTGTTGTTTATGGAAGACGCCGCAGCCATTAACGAGGCGGCCCAGCAGATGAAGCTGGCCTCCCTGGGGCGTCTCACCGCCAGCATCGCGCACGAAATCCGCAACCCGCTGGGGGCGATCAGCCACGCCGAGCAGCTATTGGGCGAGTCCGAGCATTTGGCCGCCCCCGATCTACGGCTGATCGAAATCATCCATAACCACGCCGCCCGCGTAAACGGCATTATCGAAGACGTGTTGCGGCTTTCCAGGCGCACCCAGGCCGCACGCACCGCCCTCGACCTCGGCCCTTGGCTCGAAGAGTTCGTGCCGGAATTCCGCTTGCGTTATCCGCTACAGGACCAGCAGGTGCGGATTCAGGCCCGGAAGCGGCCGATTCAGGTGGCCGCGGACGGCAGTCAGTTGCGCCAAATCCTGGACAATCTGTGCGGCAACGCCGCGGCCCACTTCGACCGCCCCCTGGAGCAACTGCGCATCACCCTTCGCTACGGCATGGACTCGCGCTATGCACTGCCTTACCTGGAGGTTTCGGACAATGGCCCCGGAATCCCCGACGATTTACTAAACCAAGTCTTTGAGCCCTTTTTCACAACCCGTAACACCGGCACCGGCTTAGGGCTATACATCGCCCGGGAATTGAGCCAAGCTAATCGCCTGAAGCTGGAGTGCATCGCCCAAAACGCCCCTGGCTGCACCTTTAGGCTGCTTTTTACCAATCAAACAAGCTAATTGCAATAGAGCTAAACTATGGCACCGCCGCTGGCGCTCATCGTCGATGACGAACCGGACATTCGCGAGTTGTTGGAAATCACCCTCGGTCGAATGCAGATCGATACCCTGTCCGCCCCGGACCTGGGCGCCGCCAGGCGCTTTCTCGGCGAGCACGCGGTGGACCTATGCCTGACCGACATGCGGCTGCCGGACGGCGACGGCATCGACCTGGTGCGCTGGATCGGGGAACACCATCCGCAGATGCCGGTGGCGGTGATCACCGCCCATGGCAATATGGAAACCGCGGTGGAGGCCCTCAAGGCCGGCGCCTTTGATTTCGTCTCCAAGCCCGTGGACCTCAAGGTCCTGCGGCGGTTGATCGAGGCCGCGCTCAAGCTCGAGGCCAGCGACCCCGGCAACGACGAGCGGTCATCGGGGCAGGAAAAAAACCTCATCCTCGGGCAATCGAAGGCCATTGAGCATATTCGCAAGATGGTGAAGAAGCTGGCGCGCAGCCAGGCCCCGGTCTACATCAGCGGCGAATCCGGGACCGGCAAGGAGCTGGCGGCGCGTATGATCCACCTCCAGGGGCCGCGCAAAGACGGCGAATTCGTCGCGGTGAACTGCGGCGCCATCCCCCAGGAGCTGATGGAAAGCGAGTTCTTCGGGCACAAAAAGGGCAGCTTCACCGGCGCCGCCACGGACAAGCTCGGGCTGTTCCAGACCGCCAGCGGCGGCACCCTGTTTCTCGACGAAGTGGCCGACCTGCCGCTGCACATGCAGGTCAAGCTCCTGCGCGCAATCCAAGAGAAATCCGTCCGCCCGGTCGGGGCCCAGAAGGAGGCGCAGGCGGATGTACGCATTATCAGCGCCACCCACAAAAACCTGGCGCAAATGGTGGACGACGGGCAATTCCGCCAAGACCTGTTCTACCGCATTAACGTGATCCAACTGCACATTCCGCCGCTGCGCGAGCGGCCCGAGGATATTCCCGTACTCACCCAGCATGTGCTAAAGCGGGTGGCCCAGCGCAACGAAACCCCGGCCCCGGTGATATCCCCCGAGGCCATGCGCAAGCTTCAACTCCACCCGTTTCCCGGCAACGTGCGCGAACTCGAAAACCTGCTGGAGCGGGCGGTGACCCTGGCCGAGGGCGACACCATCGAACAACACGAGTTATTGCTGCCTGCGGCCGACACCCCGAGCGGCGCCGAAGAGGCCGCTTCGCCCGCCCTCCCGATCCATAGCCAACTCCCGCTGGAAGAGCAAATGGAAAACATCGAACGCGCGATTATCGTCAGCGCGCTGGATGAAACCCGCTGGAATCGAACCGCCGCGGCCAAGAAGCTCGGCATCAGCTTCCGCGCGCTGCGTTACCGGCTGAGCAAGCTTGGGATTGGTTAATACCCAGCACGCCTGCGCTCATATAACGGAAACCGATGCATACCGGTCTTACGGTGAAACATCCCGCACCCGCAGAAACAGCGAGACCACAGGCCCCTCGCCGCCGAGCCGCTGCTCCCAAAGGACCTCCGTAAAGCCCTGCAATACGCCGTACCAAACCAAGCCATTGTGTGCCGAGCGCGTATTGCGCGGATGCAGGCGCGAAAGATAGATGTAGTCGATGTCTTGCTCCGCAACGAACCGCTGTAGCTCTGCGGCGTCTCGAACCGCGGGCAGGACCGCCTCATGGCGGTTGGTCAGCAGCGCGATATAGCTCTTGGCGAACCACAGGATGCGCGCATCTTCCGCGGTGGCGCCCCGAATCCGACGCATGTCCGCGGCAATGGCTTGCTCCAAGGCCCCGGCCATTACCGCCTCGCCCCGATTCGGGATCCGATAATAGGCGCTGGTGAGCGATAGATCGTAACCCGCGATCTGGTCGGAGAGCTGATAACGGCCGTACACGAAGGCGAGCCCCGGGATGGCAAACGCCAATACCAGGGCGCATGTTAGGCCCATCGCATAATGGCTTGCCCGCAGCCCCCAGGCGCCGCCCGCCCAGCGCACGAAGTCGAAGGCCAACAGAATCGCCAACGGCAGGATGCCGTAAACAAAGCGCAGCATCTGCCCCGGAAAGGGCCAAACCGCTAGCACTGCCAGGTAGCCCAATAGATACAGGCCCTCAGGGCGCCAACTCAAGGCGCGCCGCAAGGCCCCGAGTAAGGCCAGCAGGCCGAGGCCGCCGATCACGAAAACCCCCGGCGCCGACCACTCGGTCCAAAAGATCAGAAAAGCCGTCAGCCAAGAGGCCCAAAGGCCCTGCAGATTGGCCAAGACGCCTTTTGCATCATCGAAATCCCCGCGCAAGGCCCCCGTCAACCCGGCCTCGAAGCCGGCCGCGTAGGAGATTTCACTGCCCGGCGGATGCAGCAGATACCAAACGCCGGCCGCCGCCGCCGCCGCGCCCACGACGAACAGGCCGCGCCAGCGTCGCGAGGCGACAAAGGCCAACGCCAGGGCCCCGCCCAGGACCAGGCCCACTGTGCGGGTGAGAAACAAGGCCGTGAGCAATAGACCCAACCCCCACCAGGCCCAAGCCGGCGGCTTTTCGGTCTGGGCCGACCGATCAAAAACCCATAAGGCGGCCAGAGACAAGGCCAAATAGAGGTTTTCGCTTAAGATCGCCGGTATTTGAATCCAGGTCAACGGGGCCAGCAGAAACACCGCCGTCGCCCCGAGTGCCGCCCACCGGCTTTGCAGGGTGCGGGCGGCCAGGAGAAACAGGAACGCGGCGGAGGCCAACAGGCAGAGATGGACCAGCCAATGGGCCCGGCTGTAATCCGCAGCCGCGTCGGCAATCGCCAGCAACCAGGGCAAAAGCGGCGGATAACGCTCGCCCGCACAGGCCTCCGCCCGCGCCGAGGAGACCTCGGCATAGGGCGAATAGCAGTGGGCCATCAGCAGGTAGCTGACACTATCGTCGGTAAAGTTGCCGAGCCGATCCTGCCAGGTAAAGGCCCCGGCCCATAACGCCAAACCCAGCCCCAGCACCAACAGCAGGCCGGGAAGCCAGACCGAGAAAAAGCGCCCTGCGCCCTTCAGCATCAAAGCCGCGCCGCGGTCACAGGCTGCAATTCAGCCCTTCAGCGGCAATATCCTCCTGAAAGAGCCCGCGCAGGCGGTCCGCCTCCGAAGCCAGATAGCGCTGTTTCCACGGCGGCTCCTCGGTCAATTCCATCTGTTGCGCGGCATCCAGATGCGCCAAGGCCTCGCAATGCAGGCCTTGCCCGGCCATCATCGCCGACTGAACCAATGCCGTCTCCAGCGAGCGGGAGGCCGCCAGTGCGTCCGCGAAATGCGCAACGGCCCGCCCCTGCGCCTGGTTCTTGAGCATTAAGCCCCCCAGGTGATGGTGATATTGGACCTTAAACCCGGTGTTTTCCCGAAAGGCCGGGCTGCGCCCGAACTGTTCCCAAAGGTCGATCAGGTAATTCACCGTCACCCCCTTGCCCGCTTGGCCATCCCATTGGTTGGTCAAGAATTTCAAGGCCAACAACGGCTCTTCCGCATGCCCGGGCTGCAACGCCAGGCGCTTAATCGCGGCCGCGTTGCGAACCCCCACGCGATCCCGATGGGCCAGCTCGTAACGCAGCAAGTGCAGGCGCAACAGGATGCTATCCGGGAGGCGCTCGATGGCCTGCTCCACATAATCGATGGCCGCCTCCGGACGCCCCATGTTCTGCAATTCATTCGCCACCGAGAGCTGGGCGCGGGCGGATTCGGGGTTCACCATGCCCCACAGGAAATACAACTGCGGGCGGTTCGACCAATGATCCGCCCGCGCCGCCAATGCCCCGCCGTAGACGCCGAACATCGCCACTGCGACGAAAATAGCCAGCGGCGCCCGCTTGGTGAAGCCCCAAACCAGCAGTTGCGCCAAGGGCAGAAAGAGCCATGCCGCAGGCAGGTAGTTGCGATGCTCAAAGGACAGTTCCAGGCTGATGGTGGTGGATTCCAGCAGGTGGCCGGCGAAGAAGAACAACACCGCCGCCGCAAACAGCGGGGCGCGTCGGCGCAACGCGACTGCCGCCCCCAGCAACGCCGCCAGGATCAGCACCGCCGGCAAGGTGCTGATCGGATTCAGCAGCGAGGTGGAAACCTCCAGGCCGTCCCGGAACATGCCCTTGGTATGCGGCTGGGGAATCAGCAGGTTCCACAGGTATTCGAGCACGATGCGGGCCTCGGTCATCAGCCTTTCGGCCACGTCGAAACCCCGCCGAATCATCATCCCTTCGCCGCCGGTGAGGCCGGCCCGAACCAGGTAGCCGATAATGAACAGCGCCGGCAGGATCAGAAACAGCCCCTGCCAACGCAGGTCGGGGCGGCGCTGCGGATCGCGCGCCAACAACACCCATTCCGTCACCAGGATCAACAACGGGGTCAAGGCGCCGTTTTCCTTGGACAGCACCGCGAGTGCTGTGCCTAGGCCGACGGACAGCGACATAATCCAATAGGCCTTGCGCGGCGATTGCGGCAACAAACGACGGCCATACAGGTAGCCGCAAACCCCGGCCAACGCGAAAAAGGCCGCCAACTGGGCCATGCGCTGCACGATATACAGCACGGTCGAGACATGCAACGGATGCAGCAGCCAAATAGCGGCGGCAATGGCCGCTATCCAGGCCGCCGCGGCCCGTGACGAGGTCACCCGCGCCTGCTCCAGCCCCAGCCGCAGGCCCCAGAACAGGACGACCCCGGTCGCCAGATGGATTAACACATTGTGCATCTTGAACGGCCCCGGGGGGGCCGGCCAGTCCTTGGCATCGACCAAGAAGCTCAGCATGGAAATCGGCCGCCCCGTGGGGCCGGCGAAGGAGGCGTCCAGGTATTGGCGCAAGGCGAAAAAGTTATCCACGCCCCCGAAGTTGCCCAGCAGCTTTAGATTCGGGTAGTCGTCGAAAATGAAGTCGCCGGGCAGGCCGAGGCGATAGAGGAAAAAGCCGATCACCGCCGCCGCTAGGACGAACAGGGTCGGCCCCCAGAGCACCTCTTCATGCGTGGCGGCGGGATCGGATTTGGCCGGGTGACTAAACATGGGTTCTTCCGTTTATAGTGATAGGGACAGGCGCCTTCTGAGCACCGAGCACACGCAGAACCGCACAGCCCGCGGGCTGTCCTCCAGGCGGCTAGGCGAGGTTTCAGCGCGGGACAGGCATCTCCCGCCGGACACCACAACAAGCAGGCAAAACCTCCCCCGCGCGCCCTGCGGTCCACGGCGCCCTCGGCGTTCCTAAATGGCGTTGTTTCCGTTATTTGTGCGCAGGCGGACTAGGGGCTATTGGGCCGCCGCGACTAACCAGCGCAAACGGCTCAGGGTGTCGAAATGGATCAAGAACGGGTCCAGCCCCTGCAATCTTTTCAACTCTGCGGCCGCCTGCGCTCGCCGTCCGGCCTTGAGCAGGCAATGCACCAAGTCGATGCCGATCCCCAGGTCCGCGGGGGCCATTGCTGCGGCCCGTTGCAATAGGGCGGCCGCGGCCGACGCATCGCCGAGCGCGCACTCTAGGCGGCCCCCATTGTGCAACATCCGGGCGCGCGCGGTCTCGGACATCCCCGACTCCGGGGCCGCCAATTGCCGATTCCAGGCCGCGACTTGATCCTGCAACGCCAGGCAGGCGCCCTTGACCACGCAATTGGTCAATGCTGCGAGCCCGTTAAACGAGACCTTATTGAATCCGCTTCGCTCATTCAAGCGATGATCCAGTGCCGCGACCACCGCCTGCGGAATCTCCAGGTCATTGCGCGCATAGAACATCAACCAACCGAAATAGGGGTCGGGGCTGTCCGGCGCAATCTGCGCCGCACGCCTAAACTCCCGCTCGACTTCATGCAAATAGCGTTCCCGCAGTGCTGGCGCCGCGGCGCGCTGATACAACCCCTGATAGGTCTGCGCCGCCTCAATCGCCGCCCGCGGCGATTGCACGCCCTCCAGGTGGGCCAGCCGCGCCCAAGGCTCATCGCTCCAGCGCCAGGCCCGCTGGTGGGTGGCGAAGGCGAGGGCCAGGCAAATGGACGCCGCGGCCAACGCCATGCCCGGTTTCGTCCCCGGGCGCTTGCGCAGGACCCATTGGGCAATCGCCACCGCGGCCAGAAAGATCCCGAAACTCGGCAGGTAGTTGCGATGCTCGTAGACCATTTCCAGCGGCAGCACCGTCGATTCCATTAAGTGCCCGGCAAAAAACCACAAAATCCCGAACGAGACCAAGGGCGCGCGCGCCCGCAATCCCCAGGCGGCAATGAGCAGGCCCGAGAGCAACCCCAGCGCCCCCCACCAGGAGGCCGACAGCGCCCGCACCACCGGCCACTGATCATGATACAGGGTCATTTGGCCGATGTCCGGCGCCACCAACAGGCGCAGATACCAGGCCAAGACCTCCACCTGGGTGGTCAGGCGCGGCAGCGCCCCCAGAGCCGGATTGTTTAGTGAGGCCTCGACACGCGGCCAAAGCAGGAGCACGAGCATAGTCAGCCAGGCCGCGGCGGCAAGCGCGATCAGCCGGCGATCCCGCCGCCGCTGCGCCGCCGCGCCAGCCAGGCGCGGGGACAGATACAGCTCTAGCAATAATACGAAAAACGGCAGCAGCGCCGCGTTGCCCTTACTCAGCACCCCGCAAACCCAGAGAACAAGGATCAGCAGGATGCGCCTCGGCGGGATGCGTGGCAGCGGCCGCCTGTAGCGGGCCTCCAGGTAGGCCAGCAGGCTTAACAGGGTGAAAAACACCGCCATTTGGTTCATCCGTTGCACCAAATACGCCACCCCGGTGAGTTGCAGCGGGTGCAACAGCCACAACGCGGCCACCGCCAGCGCCGGCCAAGCCGGCTTGAGAGACCCCGTGGCCTCGAACAGCCGCGAGGCCAGTCGATGGATCAGCAGGGCGTTGGCCAAATGCAAGACCAAATTGCTGACCTTCATCGACCCCGCCCCCCAGCCCGGAATGGCGGCCTCCAGCGAAAAGGTTAGCATCGGCAGCGGGCGCCCGGTAGGCCCGCTGTTGCTCGACCACACCGCCTCCCAAAGCGCCCACACCGAAAAATCGCTTAAACGGCCAAAAAGCGGCGCGATATGGGCAAAGTCGTCAAACGCCAGGTAGCCGCTGAGCGCAGGCCAATAGGCCGCAAGGGCCAGCAGGACCAGAATCAGGCCCCATACTGAACCGACCACGGGAGTCACGGGTATATTCCTCCGGCAAAAAAAAGCCCCTCCGAAGAGGGGCTTTTCGCTCTAAACCTTAGTTCAGGTTAAGCTTAGCTAAGATCGTTTTGACACTCGGCCGGCAGGTACTTGCTGTCGAGCACTGTGGGTCCCAGGTTTCCGCAGTTCCATTCCACACGGGCCGAGCTGGAGACCGGGCTCATGACCACGGCGACAATATCGTCGCCAATACCGCAACCAATGGCGGTGCCTTTCACTGTCACTTGGATTTGGTTGCTAGTCCAGTTCACCGAGTTCACATACTTGGAGTCGAGGTTGGTCTCGAAGTTTGGAGTCGTCGGGAACTGGTTGGTGGCGATCAGGTACTCGGAGACCGCGGTCTTGGCGGCGGAGCCGGCGTTTACGGCCTCAGTCATCTTGGCGCGGCAGGTGTAATCCTGGTAGGCCGGGATGGCGATGGCCGCCAGAATGCCGATAATCGCGACCACGATCATCAGTTCGATTAGGGTAAAGCCTTGTTGCTTTTTCATGACATGCCTCACTGGTACTTGTCTTGGGTTGTGGTTGCACGCCCCGTTTTTGTCGGACCGTGCGGCTTGGCGGTTGTTAGCCTTTGCACAGTAGATTAAGCAGGTTTCTTGCCAGTCCTGGCCAATGAATCTGATTATTCCTGTTTTTCAGTCGATTATGCGAAGCCACAAAGGGCGCAGGGGGGTAACGGGTGGTGGCAAGGCGGATCAAGGGGGCAAGACTGACGCGCAACGTCGGCTAATGCCGTCACTAGGTGACGTTTTTCGTCACTCCATGCACTCGTGGGGCGTGAAGCGCTCGGGCACAGTGCCCTGCCTGCAGTGCCAGTCCACCAAACGGTTATTGATCAGCACCGGGCTGAGCACGAACCCCGAGTCGCCATCCTGCATGCCGCAGCCGACGGCCGAGCCGCGAATGGTCACCCGCACCTGGCCGCCATCCCACAGCAGGGACAGCACGTATTTGGTGTCGATGTCGGTGGTGAACCCGGCCCAGTTTGCGCCCGGCAACGCAGCCTTAGACACCTGGTACTCCACCACCACGGCCTTGGCCTGCCCGGCCACGTCAAAGGCCTCCGTCATCTTGGCGCGGCAGGTGTAGTCGGTGACCGCCGGGATGGCGATTGCAGAAAGAATACCGACAATGGCCACCACCATCATCAACTCCATGAGCGTAAAACCCCGTTGCGAAAACATAGCTAATCCCCGATAAAACGCTGTTTGTGATAGGTGAATAAGCAAAACCCCTGCCGGTGCAACGCAAACGCCTCTCTGCACGCCTGAAAAAGCCTGCAAACACCCCGTGGGAGCGGTTTGTAACCGCGATCAGCCGTGATAGCGGCTTGCGCCTAACGCATGCGCTCGATTCGCCGCTAGCATCGCGGATGCAAGCCGTTCCCGCGGGTGTTTCCGCTATTTGTGTGCAACCGACTAGGTCTGTGCGGCTTTAATGGAAACCACTGCGGTCAGCAACGCAGAGGGCGCAGAGGAGGGGGTTCCCTCGTCCCCGCGCTCTAGCGCCGCTGCTGAGCCAAGCACGACCGGTGAAGCTTCAGCACAACCCTCGGGCTGTGCGGTCCTCCGCGTGCCCTGTGTTCCGCAAGCGCTAGGCTAAACGATTTCGTGAAGCGGACGCCGGCTGAGCCTGCGCTTGAAGCGGCGCTGCAACGCCACCGGCACCAGCCGGGTCAGCCAACGGCCGATTCGCCCCTGGCGCAGCCGAATCAACACCACCAGCAGGCGCTCGCGGCGGCTGAGGGTCTTGGGCTCGCCGCCTAGGCCGGCGGACAGCGACAGGGCGTTTTCGAGCCAGGCGTGATCCACTACGATTTGTCGATCAGGCTCGGGCAAACGGGCGCCTTTCAGATACCCCGTGCGATAAAAGCCTGGCTGCGAATCCGCCGCCGGCTGCTCGGGCCAGGGTTGGGTCGCGCCCTGTACGGGAAATTCCTGCCGCAACTCGTGAAAAAACCCCGCCCAGGCCTCGGGTGCGTCGTCCCAGGGGCGCACCCAGGTCAGCGGCCTGCCTCGCAACCGCTCGGGAAAGGCGCCGATATCCGGCGCCGCCACCGGCGCCCCGGCTTGCAGGGCCTCGCTGAGGGTGTAGCTATAGCTTTCGGGCCACAGGGCGGGAAACCAGGCCAGGTGCGGTTTCAGGGCCTTGATTTGCTCCACCACGCTGGACTCGTCGTAGGCCCCGTGCTCGTGAACCGCGCCCGATAGCGGACGGTAGGCGTAACCTAGGAGATGAAACTCCAGCGCCGAGCCCTGCTCCAAGGCCCGATTGGCCACCGCCTCCAGCAGGTCGGCGCCCTTTTCGATGCTAATCGCGCCAAACACCAGGATGCGTAGGGGCTCCGCCGCCCCCAAGGCCCGGGCCTGCACCGCCGGGAACGGCGCCTGTTGTTCCCAGTCCGGGTGAAACGCGACCCGATAGCGGGCCTCGGGGAAATGCGCCCGATACAGCTCCATTACGAATCGGCTCGGCGCGATCACCCGCTCGGCCTTTTCCAGCAGGGGTCTTTGGTTGGCCTGCCACTGCTCGACGCTCACCGGCAGCGGGTAGTTTCCGCCCTGACGCGAGAAGTCGCGGGTGAAGCGGCCGCTGGGGTCGGTTTGGGTGGGATTGGCGTTAATGAAGTAGTAGTCGTGCAGGGTCACGTCATAGGGCGCGCCCAAAAGCTGGGGCAGGCCCCAGAGCGAGGTCTCCAGGCCCAGGGTATGGTGAAAATGCACCCGGGAGATGCCGATGTAGCGCAGCAGGTGCAGCAGCTCGTCGAGCTGGGCGGGCAACGCGAAGGCCAGGGTCATCTCCCCCCGGCCGGCGTCTAGGTCCAGGATTACCGCCCCTTCGCGCAGGGGCTTGATCAGCAGGGCCTCGGCCTGATCCTGAATATGCCCGGCGAGTTCCCGAATGTGCTTGGCGGTGCCGCCGCCGAGGTGGTGGGTCAGGAACAACACGCGGGGGCGGGGGCCGTTGCGCAGCGCCTCAATGCGGGCCTTGAACCGATACACCGCGGCCGGGTCCGCCTGAATATGCGCATACACTGCCTGGTGATAATCCGGGTAGCGCTGGTCGAGCACCCGCAGGGCGTTCTTCACCCGCGCGTCCTTTTCGGCCTCGAAGCTGACGCCGCCGGCGTGATAGATGAAGGTGTCGCAGCACAGCAGGTGGCGCCAACCGTGTTGCGCCGCGCGCAGGCAAAAGTCGTTTTCCTCGCCGTAGCCGCGCCCGAAGGCGGCCGCGTCGAAATACCCGGTGTCGTCGATGCAGGCGCGGCGGATGTACAGGCAAAACCCGACGCCGGTGGGGATCTCCACCGCCGCTTCCGGGTTGGCCCGGGCGAAGGCCGCATCCAACGCCGTCGGGTCGCTTCCGGCGGGCAACGGGCCGCCCTCGGGAAAGCGCGGATAGCTGCAAATGGTGGCGTTGTTCGAAAACGGCGTGACCGTGCCGACGCGCCCCCCCCGATAGGCGCAGGCCCGCAGCCGATCCAGCCAATCGTTGGTCGTCTCCACGTCGCTGTTCACCAGCACCAGGTCCCGCTCGGGATGCAGCCGCATGCCCCGGTTCACAGTGCCCACGAAGCCGAGATTGTGCGGATTCTCCAGCAGTTCCACCTGCGGGTGACGGGCCTTGAACGCGTGCAGAAAGGGCCGCACCGCCGGGTCCGGGGAGGCGTCGTCGATAATCACGATGTGGTGCGGCGTCTGCTGGGCATGGCGCAGCAGCCCCTGCAGGCAGCGCTTCAGCGCCTCCAGGCCGTTGTAGACCGGTACGATCAGATCGACTGGGTGTGAATTCATTGGGGGCGGGGCCGCATCAGCCAGCGGTACAAGGGGCCGAGAAGCGGGATCCGGCGCACCCGCTGAATGCGCGCATGGAGATCGGCAAGCTGGCCGTCCCGCTCGCGCACCACCGCCGTGGCATACTCGATTTGCTCATCTTTTTCTTTAGCCATGGCTGTAGTTTGACGATCCTTTTCGGCGATCACCGCCAGCGCATGTGCATGTTCCCCGGCCAGTTTTTGGATCTGCGCATCGCGCTCCTCGACGGTGTCCAGGGCCTCGCGGTGGGCCCGGCCAGAGCGCGCCAGCTCGTGCTGCACGCCCTGAATGGCCGCGTCCCGCTGCGCCACCGTCTGCCGCGCCGCGCCCAGGTCCTCGCCGCAGTCTTGCAGCCGCACGGTCTGCTCGAACAACTGCCGCTGGGTGTGCTGGAGCAGGGCCGTCCAGTCCTCGCCCGCGGCCATCGCGGCGGCGAACCGCTGCCAGACGCTATCCACGTCACCGCCGTCGCGCAGCGCCCGGTAGCCCTGACGGGCCAATGCCATGAAGGGGCCTGGGTCGACGGAGGCATCCGCCGCGCGATGATGGCGCAGTCCGGGGTCCACCTCTTGCGCCACCTGCTCGGCGATGGCCGCAGGCGCCACCGGCCACTGCAAGCCGAGGGCCTGCGCCATGCGCGCCACGGCCCCCGGCCAGTCCTCGAACAGCTCGTCGTAGCTCGCCAGCGCCCGCGGCAACCCCCGCGAGGCTAGGTCCGCATCCCGCATCTGGGCCAGCCACAGCAAGGCCGAGACCTCGGGCGCCAGCGGATCCCGCCGCGCCAGCGAGGCGGCGATTTGCGCCGGATCCCGCAGCACCAACAGCACCCGCGGGTCCCACGGACCGCCCTCCAGGGCGCGCAACCACAACGGCAGCAAACGACACAGGCGCGGATCCTTCAGCGCCGCCAAGGGCGCTTGCGGAAAACCGTGGCGCAGGAAAGCACGCATCCGCTCCAGCAGCTCGTCCCACTCCGCGCCCTGCGCCCAATCCACAGGCCAAGGGCCGAAATCGTACCATGTCCGCCCCATGCGACCCAGCGCCGCCTCGTCCAGCGCCACCAGTTCCTCGTGCTCCCAAAACCCCTTGTCGTTGATTCCCGGACAGGAGCCAAGTAGTCTATCGCCCACATCGGCGCCCAAGAGGTTGAGCAGACGCGTGAACACCGAGGTCCCGCTGCGGTGCATACCCGCAACGAAGAGCACCACCTGCGGTTGATTCGCGTTCATTGATTACCTCCCCCGCGCTCGCCATCGGCGCCAGGCTGCGCCATGGGCCGAAGCGCAAACGCCGACCCCGAAAAATCCTCAATTGTACACGGATACCCCTCGTGAGTGACGCCTATAACTTCTCTTGGTCGGTCGATATCGCCACCGCCGAAACGCCCTCGGACAAGGCCGGGCGGTCGATCGCCTTCGCCGACTGCGCGGCCTATCCGTTGCCGGACAGCCACTTGCTGCTGGTGCATCGCCGCACGGGGGCGCGCACCGTGGTCACCGCGGACGTCCACTATGCCCTGTCGTTCTGCAACACCTTTCGCACCCGCACCGTCCATATCGACACCCTGACCCAAAAGATCCCGCAATTGCAGAACAATCGGGGCGAGGTCGATGGCGTAATCGATAACCTCGACCGCATGGGCTTCATCGAACACGCCGACGCCCTGCTCGCAGACCTCTGGAATAGCGACCCCGAACCGACCCCGGCGCCGCGCCCCCGAATCGCCGTCTGCACCTGCGACCGCCCCGAGGCCCTGCAACGGCTGCTCGGCTCCATAGCGGACAAGCGCAACCCCGATCAGCCCCTGGAAGGCTGGGTGATCGACGACTCGCGCAACCCCGACCACCAGCGCCGCAATCGCGACCTAGTGGAAGGCGCCGGCCTCGCCGGGTTGCGCTATTGCGGCCCCGAGCAACAGGCCGCGCTGCAACAACGCCTGAGCGAGGCCCTGCCCCAGGCGCAGCAGGAGATCGCGTTTCTAATCGGTCCGCGCACTGCGGACAACGTCGTCACCCATGGCCGCACCCGCAACCTCGCCCTGCTGCTGGCCGCCGGACAGCCGCTGGTGTTTCTCGACGACGACGTGCGGTTCGAGATCCTGTCGCCGCCCGAGCGGGATGCCGATTGCGAGTTCTCGTCTCGCCCGCGGGAGGTGGTGTTTTTCGACCAGCCCGACGCCTGGGAGGCCTATGCCGTAGACCTGGACCAGGATCTGCTCGACCTGCACGGCGCCTTCCTCGGCCAAGGCCTGGGCCCCGCGCTCAGGCGGATCGGCCGCCAGCCGCCGGCGCCCGAGACCCTGAGCCACCTGTTCGCCGCTGAAGGCCGCGCCCTGACCCCGGCCTCGCGCCTGCTGGTCACCGGCAACGGCTCCATGGGCGACCCCGGCGTGGCCAACAACCGCTGGCTGTTCGAACTCACGGGCGCGTCGCTGCAACGCCTTATCGCCGACGAGCCGCGCTACCGCCGCAACCTGACCCAACGCAACCTGTGGCTGGGCCGGGAGCGGCATCACTTCTTCACCCGCTTCAGCCTGCTGTCCCAGGTCACCGGGCTCGATAACCGCGAGCTGCTGCCGCCCTATTTCCCGGTGTTTCGCAACGAAGACTTTCTGTTCGGTGAAATGCTCCGGCTGATGCACCCCGAGGCCCTAATGCTCGACCTGCCGTGGGCGGTCCCGCATTTGCCGCTGGAGGAGCGCCGTTGGAGCACCGAGAAACTGGACCAACCCGACAACCCCGGCGTTTGCGGCTTCATCGCCGGTCAGCTCGCCACCGGTCCCGACGACCCCGGGCAAGACGCCCCGGCGGACCGAGTTCGCGAGGCCGGCCATCGCCTGCTCGGCCTCGCCGCCGGATCGGACGATCAGCTCGCGGCGCGCATCCGCCACCAAATCCTCGCCACCCGCGCCGAGCGCGCGCGGTTTTGGGACCAACACCGCAAAGAACACCTTGAGTTGCCCGCCTATTATCAGCGCGACCTTCAACGCATGATGCAGCGCAACCTCGAATCCCTGCTCGAACCACAACCTTCCGGGCTATCGGACAGCCGCGCGGCCTTCGGCGCAGAGGCCGAGCTGCCGCGCCTGCGCGAGCTGTTTCAGGGTTTCGGTCAGGCCCTGCTGTGCTGGCCCCAGATCATCCAAGCCGCCAAGGCGATCGAATCCGCCCGCTTGTAGGCGAATTCTGATTTTTCTCCCCGCCGGCGATTGATGGCCTATACTAACGCCGCATTACTCAACAATTTTGAGGAGAAATCCATGCACAAAAACCTGAAACAAGCCCTCACGGGCGTCCTCGCCATCGCCGCCGGCGCGGCCCTGCCGCTCGGCCAGGCCAGCGCGGCCACTATGGAAGACTGCTACAACAAAACCGCCGTAGAGGTCAGGGATGCGGCCGACGGCTTCCGCGCCTGCATGTACGACAAGGTGGACGAAAGCGGCACCCCATGGGGCAACTACCCCAACTTCCAGCGCGGCGAATTCTACTGCAAGAAGGACAACGTCTACATCATCCCCTACTGCATGGAAGACGCCCATGGCGGCAGCCTGAGCGGCGACCAAGAAACCGCACTGGCCGCCTGCAAGGCCGAACACTGGGATCCGCTGGAGGCGGAACTCGATAAACACCCGGGCTGTCAGGACCTGCTTTACAACAAGTAACGCACAACAAGCCCTATAACAGACGCCAGGCCCGGGTGATGCCCGGGTCTTCGGCGTCGCGCTGGGTCTTAAAGCCGATGGAGCGCACCAAATCCAGCATTTTGTAGTTATTGGTCAAAATCTCCCCCTCCATCACCTCCAGCCCGCGGTCGCGCGCCACCTCCATGAGATGGAACAGCAGCTTGTGGGCAATGCCGCGGCGCTGCCAGCGGTCCGACACCACAGCGGCGAATTCGCAACTGCGCCCGTCAGGGTTCATCATATAGCGGGCCACCGCCAGCTCCTCCTCATCGCCCCCTGAGTCGGTGGTGACAATCAGCGCCATCTCCCGGTCGTAGTCGATTTGGGTGAAGCGCACCAGCATCTCCGGCGTGAGCTGGTGCAGGGCGTTCATAAAGCGGAAGTACTTCGACTCGTCCGATAGGTTCTCGATGAATTGCTTTTCCAGCTCCGCATCCTCGGGCCGAATGGGGCGGATCACGATATTGGTGCCGTCGCCGAGCTGGGTTTGTATCATCAGGTGCGCCGGATAGGGGTGGATGGCCATGTGCGCATAGCGATCCGTGGACGGGTGCGCAAAATCCACCCGCATGCGCGCATCCAGCGCCACCGGCCCCGTTTCGTCCACCAGCAGCGGGTTGATATCCAGTTCCTTGATCCAGGGCAGCTCGCAGGCCATCTCCGAAATCCGCAACAACACCTCGACCAGCGCCCCGCGGTCCACCGGCGGCAATTGCCGAAAGCGGCCCAGCAGCTTGGCCGCCCGGGTGCGCTCGATCAGGTTCTCCGCCAGGCTGTGGTTCAGCGGCGGCAGGGCCACCGCCCGGTCGCCGATCACCTCCACATGGGCCCCGCCGATGCCGAAGCTGATGACCGGCCCGAACACCGCGTCGTTAACAATGCCCACCATCAGCTCCCGGGCATTGGCCGAATGGTGCATCTTCTCCACCGTCACCCCCTCGATGCGGGCGTTGGAGGCGTTTTTGCCCACCTGCTCCAGGATCTCCCTATAGGCGCTGCGCACCAACTGGGCGCTGCTGATATTCAAGCGCACCCCGCCGCAGTCGGACTTATGGCTAATGTCGGGCGAAAACACCTTCATCACCACCGGAAAGCCGATGGACTCGGCCAGGATCAGCGCCTCGCCGGCGGAGCGGGCGATGCCGTTGCGCACCGCCGGGATATGAAAGGCCCCCAGCACCGCCATGGACTCGGGCTCGTTGAGCACCTGCCGCTGCTCCGACAGCGCCGCCTCAATCATCATTCGCGCCCCCTCCACATCCGGCTCCCGGTGGCGCGAGAAGGAATCCGGGGTCTGGCGCAGCAACTGCTGATTGCGGTGATAGGAGGCCAAATAGTAAAAACCGTCCACCGCAGCCTCCGGCGTGGCGAAGGCCGGCAGCTTGGCGTCGCCGAACAGCTCGCGGCCCGCGCTGACCTGCCGCCCGCCCATCCAGCAGGTCAACAGCGGCTTTTGGATATCGCCCGCCAGGTCGATCATGCCCTGGGCCACCTCGGTGGGGCGGGTCATGGCCTGGGGGGTGAGGATCACCACCACGCCGTCCACCCCCTCGTCCTGCAGGCAAATCGCGGTGGCCGTGCGATAACGCTCCGGGGTGGCGTCGCCGATGATGTCCACCGGGTTGCCATGCGACCAGGTCGCGGGCAGCGCCTGATCCAGCTCGCGCTTGGTGGCCTCGCCCAGCTTGGCCATCGGCAGGCGCAGATCCCCGGCCCGGTCCGCGGCCATCACCGCCGGGCCGCCGCCGTTGGTCACCACCGCCATGCGGTCGCCCACGGTCTTGTAGCGCGAGGCCAGGGTGCGGGCGGCCGCGAACAACTGGCCGATGGTGCCCACCCGCACCACGCCCGAGCGCTCCAGCGCCGCGCTGAACACATCGTCACCGCCCACCAGCGCCCCGGTATGGGACATCACCGCCTGGGTGCCCGATTCGTGCCGCCCCACCTTTACCGCAATCACCGGCTTAATGCGGGCCGCGGCGCGCAACGCGCTCATAAAGCTGCGCGCGTCATAGATGCCCTCAATATACAGCAGGATGGCCTTGGTGCTGGGGTCCGCCACCAGGAAATCCAGCACATCGCCAAAGTCCACGTCCGCCGCCATGCCCGTGGACACCACCGTCGAAAAACCGATGCGATTATTCTGCGCCCAATCCAAAATCGCCGTGCAGAGCGCGCCGGATTGGGACACCAGGGCCAAATTCCCCGCCACCGCCCCGCCGTTGCTGAAGGTGGCGTTCAGCCCCCGCCCGGGGCGAATGATGCCCAGGCAATTAGGCCCCAGGAAACGGATCCCGTACTGCTGGGCATAGTCTTGCAACTGCTGCTCCAGCCGCGCCCCCTGCGGCCCGGTCTCGTGAAACCCGGCGGTCATCACGATCACCGCCTTCACCCCATGCTCGCCGCAGGCCCGCATAATCCCCGGCGCCGTCTTCGCCGGCGTGGCAATCACCGCCAACTCCACCGGCTTGCCCAAGGCGGCCAAATCCGCAAAGGCCGGATGCCCCTGCACCGTTTCATGCTTGGGGTTAATCGGATAGACCGGGCCGTCAAAGCCCGCCTCCAGCAGATTCTTAAACACCACAGCCCCCACCGCATCCTCGCGGTCGCTAGCGCCGAACACGGCCACGGAGCTTGGGGAAAACAGCGGGGTTAGATAGTGTGGATCCATGATTTATGAGTTCTGGGTGGTTAGTGCTGAGTTCTGAGGACTGAGTGCTTGGCGCCAGAATACCGGAGTTCTGGCTGGAGTACAGCCCTTGGCCTGTCAACGGCTGGGTACTGAGTTCCGAGGACTGCGTTCTGAGAGCCGCGGTCGCCTGTCAACCAAGCGCCCCCCGCGTTCACACCATCTTCGCGCCCTTTGCGCCTCCTTTGCGTCCTTTGCATTATCCTTCCAGACCCCCAAACCTTGACCCTCGAACTTTAGACCAAATTTGGGCAAAATAGCCGCTTTCTTATCCAAATTAAGAGTCGCCCTGTGCAAACCGCCTACGTCACCCATCCCGCCTGTCTGCTGCACGACCTCGGCGAGGTCCATCCGGATGCGCCGGCCCGCTTGGGGGCGATTCAGGATAAGCTGATCGCTGCCCAACTCTTTGACTGGCTGTTGCAGATCGAGGCCCCGGCCGCCAGCCGCGCCCAATTGCAGCGGGTGCATGATGCGGACTACATCGACTTCATCGAGGCCAATGCGCCCGAATCCGGCATCCGCCAGATCGATGCCGATACCGCCCTGACGCCCCACTCCCTGGAGGCCGCCTATCGTGCGGCCGGGGCCTTGGTCGCCGCGGTTGACGCGGTGATGGAAGGCCGGGTGCAGAACGCCTTTTGCGCCGTGCGCCCCCCGGGCCATCACGCCGAGCGCCGCCGGGCCATGGGCTTTTGCATCTTCAACAACATCGCTGTCGGCGCCGCCCATGCGCTGGAGACCCATGGGCTGGAGCGGGTGGCGGTGGTGGATTTCGACGTGCATCACGGCAACGGGACCGAGGACATCTTCCGCCACGACCCGCGGGTGATGATCTGCTCAGCCTTTCAGCACCCCTTCTACCCCGGCACCCCCTTCGACGACCGAAACCCCAATCAAATCAATGTCCCGCTGGAGCGGGGGGCCCGCGGCGACGCCTTTCGCGCCGCCGTAACGGACAAAATCCTGCCCGCCCTCGACGCCTTCCGGCCGCAAATGATCTTCATCTCCGCCGGCTTCGACGGCCACCGCCTGGACGACATGTCGGGGCTGATCCTAACAGAATCCGACTACGCCTGGATGACCGAGCAACTGGCGGCCGTTGCGCGCACCCATGCCCAAGGCCGCATCGTCTCCGCCCTGGAGGGCGGCTACGACCTCCCGGCGCTGGCCGACAGTGTGGCGGTCCACCTCCGGGCACTGATGGGGATTTGATGCGCTGATGGGGATTTGATGCGGCCCATCTCGCACCTTCTGGTCTGGAAAATAAGGGATAGAAAAAAGAGGGAATGATGAAAAAGGGAGTGAAAAAGGGGATATCAATGAAAAGGGACACCCAAATTCCGCGAGAATGAATAGGGACACCCAGCAATGAAATGGGACACCCAAATTCCGCGAGAATGAATAGGAAAGTGAATAGGGACACCCAAATTCCGGATGAAAAGGGACACCCAAATTCCGGGCCAGTGAAAGCGCAGTGAAAGCGCAACAGTGAAAGCGGACACGCAAATTTCGGGGGAGAGCAGAATGAAGGAGGATGAATAAGAGGGAACACCCAAGTTCTAGATTTCCGGATTGGGGCCAACGTGGCCGACTGTCCTAAATTCTTTCAGTTTACAATTCTTTGGGTGTTGCCGGGCTAGGGAATCAAAGGGGGGGGCAGACGGTCTTTGTCTACGCCTATGCCACGCTGGGGTATGGGCGACACCGCGGCAGCAGCGTCACCAGTCGGTCCGGGTGTCACCTGTATGTTCCAACCCAGCCCTCCCAGCGGCTCCCGATTACGACGGCAAAACCGTCGCCGGCCGACTGTAGAGCCTTCGGGCCTCGCCGATGCCCCGCAGGAATTTCCGGCCGAATCCGTCGGCGGCCTGCTTGATTCGGTCTGCCCGCCCCAGGGCCGTGAGTCGGCCGAATCGGCCTCGGCCCGCCGTTTGATTTAAGAAGCCCTCGGGGTCCAGGCCCAGGCGCTCCAGTATCGGCGGAATCTCCGAATCGATGGCCCCGCGCTTGTCGTTTCGCACCGCCCGGCCGGTCCAG
>JAABTK010000026.1:0-21743 GCA_011389885.1 Gammaproteobacteria bacterium
GTTACGCCCCGCCGGCGGTTCGGGGTCGGGTGCGATGCCCTCGGTTTGCGGGGTATTTTGAATGCGGGGGCCTTGGGATAGGCGGGGCTAACGCACCCTACGGCGAATTACCCCGCGTAGGGTGCGTTAGGCGCGCCATCCACGGAACTTGAATCCAACACCAGCACTTCCGCGCGCCGTAACGCACCATCTTCACCTCGACACCGACATCCCCGCCCCGACCTTGGTGCGTTACGCCCCGCCGGCGGTTCGGGGTCGGGTGCGATGCCCTCGGTTTGCGGGGTATTTTGAATGCGGGGGCCTTGGGATAGGCGGGGCTAACGCACCCTACGGCGAATTACCCCGCGTAGGGTGCGTTAGGCGCGCCATCCACGGAACTTGAATCCAACACCAGCACTTCCGCGCGCCGTAACGCACCATCTCCGCCTCAGCGCTGAAGGGTTTAATGAAATAACGCAAAGGACGCAGAGGAGGCGCAAAGGGCGGCAAAGCGAAATAGAACCCCCAGAACCCGCGAAGCAACAATTTGTGTCCATTCGTGGTTCTCCTTAGTCCGCGTAGGGCGCCTGTGATGGGCGCGGCGCTGACAGATAGCGACCCAAGCGAATGACCGGGGGAGCGCCTTTGCCCATCCTGCGCGCTCCTCGCGTCTGGTATAGGATGCGCCGAGGAACGAGGCGCATTACTTCGGCTTTGTGAGGCGCCTCGCGGCACTCGGCGCATCCTATCTGCGCCGAGGGCGCCCGGCGGTTGCCTGGTTCACGGCCCACAGATCATCGGCGCTGGAGCGCCCCGGGATGGGTTACCACGCTGGAGCGTGGGAACCATGCGGTTGTTGGGGGTCATGCGGTTGTTTCCGCTATGGGTGAGCGGTTGCGCTAGCCGGCCAGTTCTCGCAGGCGTTGCGCGTTTGCCGCGGCGTAGGCGTTTTGGTCGTTGTTGAAATAGGCGTAGAGGTCGATGCCGTTTTTGCGCCATTGTTGGAGGTCTTGCGCGATGTCGGCGAGTTGTTTTTCGGTGTAGCTGCCCTGGTAGTGGTCGCCGTGGAAGCGGAGGTAGGTCCAGTCCGCGGTCAGGATTCGGGGGTGGTCTGTGAGCATGTCGTGCAGGCAGAGGGCGGCGCCGTGTTGTTTCAGTACCGTATAGACGGGCTCGCAGAACCAGTCGGGGCCGCGCCAGTGGTCGTACTGGTAGCCGGAGGTGCCGATGCGGATTTCGGGGGCCTTTTGCGCCATTTTGAACCTCAGTTTTGGAGCAGTTTTTGCAGTTGCTTCAGGGTGCGGGTGTTGATTACGTGCTTTTTCTCCAGCCAGCCGCGGCGGGCCTGTTCGAGGCCGTAGCGCATTAGGTCCAGGTCGGCGGCGGTGTGGGCGTCGGTGGAGATGGCTACCTGAACGCCCAGTTCCCGCGCCAGCAGGCAGGCCTCGTCGTTGAGGTCCAGGCGGTCGGGCTGGGCGCTGACCTCCAGAAAGCGGCCGCGCTCGGCGGCGGCCCGCATGACCTTTTCGAGGTCCAGCGCCAGGGGCGGGCGTTGGTTCAGCCGTCGCCCTGTGGGGTGGCCGAGGATGCGGAAGGCCGGGTGGTCGAGGGCGCGGAGCACCCGTTCGGTCTGTTGGTTGCGGGGGAGGTCGAACTTGGAGTGTAGCGAGCAGACGGTGAGGTCCAGGGCCTGCAATACGTCGTCGGGCAGGTCCAGGTCGCCGTCCTCCAGGATATCCACCTCCGCGCCCTTGAGCAGGGTGATGCCCTCCAGCTCGTCGTTGAGCCTGTCGATCTCCGCCATCTGTCGGCGCAGCCGCTTGGCATCCAGGCCGTTCACCACCTTGAGGTTCTGGGTATGGTCGGTGATGGCCAGGTACTCCCGCCCCAGCTCCCGGGCGGCCTCGGCCATGGCGCGCAGGCCGGCGTGGCCGTCGGTGTAGCGGGTGTGGCAATGGAGGTCGCCGCGGATATCGCCAAGCCTCACCATGTCGGGCAAGCGGTCTTCGCGGGCGGCCTCGATCTCGCCGCGGTTTTCGCGCAGGTCGGGTGGGATGTAGGGCAGGTCCAGGCTGGCGAAGACATCTTCCTCGGTGCGGCCGGCGATGCGTTGGTCGCCTTCGAATACGCCGTATTCGTTGAGTTTGTAGCCGCGTTTGCGCCCGAGCTTGCGCACCGCCACGTTGTGGGCCTTGGAACCGGTGAAGTAGTGCAGCGCGGCGCCGAAGCTCACCTGGGGCAGCAGCCGCAGGTCCACCTGCATGCCGCTGCGCAGATGGACGGTGGAGCGGGTGTCGCCCCGGGAGGCCACCTCCGCCACCTCGTCATAGTCCACGAAACGTTGCATCACCGGCGTGCCGCGCTCGGCGGTGACCAGGATGTCCAGGTCGCCCACGGTCTCCTTGCGGCGCCGGTAGCTACCGGCCAGCTCCACCTGCTTGACGCCGTCGATGGCCTCCAGATACGCCAGCAGCGGCTCGGCCACGTCCTCGGCGTCGTTGCGCAGGCTGCGCTGCTCCTTTTCGGCGGCGTCCGCGGCGCGCTCCAGGATCATCTCCTGGGTCTTCTCGCCGAAGCCCTCAAGCTCCGCCACCCGACCCTCCTCGGCCGCCTGTTTCAGGTCCTCCAGGCCCTTCACCCCCAGGCCCTCGTACAGGGCCTTCACCTTCTTCGCCCCCAGGCCCTCGATCCGCATCATCTCGCTAATGGACTGGGGGACCCGCTTGCGCACCTCTTCCAACGCCGGCAGTTCGCCAGTCTCCACCAGGGCGCGGATCTTCTGCGCCAGGTCCTCCCCCACCTCGGGCAGGTCGGTGAGGTCCTCCGCCGCCAGATCCGCGATGCGCCGCCGATTGCTGCGGATCACCCGCGCCGCATTGCGATAGGCCCGCACACGGAACGGGTTGGCGTCCTCCACCTCCAGCAGATCGGCCAGGTCCTCGAAGGCGTCGGCGATTTCGGCGTTGTGCATGGGCATGGTGTTCACCCGTTGTCTTCAGGGTTCGAGTTGGGTTTATAACGCAACCTGATTAGCAACGAACGTCAGCTTCGGGACACGGAACGGCTCAGCTGACAGCCTATGGTCCGAACAGCGACCTGGCATCCGAGTCCCCCATAGAAAGGGGCGCCTTGCTGAGCTTTCTTTCTAATCAGGTAACGCAAAGGGCGCGAAGGGAAGACGCAAAGGACGCTAAGACGATTTCTTGCTCGTGTCCTTCGTGATCCCACTGCCCGAGCCGGGTTTACAGCCATTTCCCGGCAAAGGCGTTGCCTTTGCACTCCAGCCAAGTCCATCCCGCCTCAACAATACAATCCTTTGCGCCCTTTGCGTCCCTCCTTCGCGTCCTTTGCGTTATCCATTCCTGCCTTTTCCGGTCAGGATTACGGTGAAGAATCAATCATTTTTAGCAAGGCGTCTTCATCCAGGATCTCCACCCCCTCCTCCCGGGCGCGGTCGAGTTTGCTGCCGGGGTCCGCGCCGGCCACCAGGTAGTCGGTCTCGCCGCTGACGCTGCTGGTGGCGCGACCGCCGAGGACCTCGATGCGGTCCTTGGCCTGGTCGCGGGTGAGGGACTCCAGGGCCCCGGTGAGCACGAAGGTCTTGCCCGCCAGGGGCTGTTCGTCCCTTTTCGGCATGGGCGTCACCTGCACGCCGGCCTCCAACAGGCGGTCGTGATAGCGAATACCCTCGCGCAGGGCCTCGGCCTGCTCACGGGCATCCGACGTCGAAAGCTTCTTCACCGGCTTGAAGCGGCCGCTCGGATTCTTTATGAAATTCGTTGCACTCATCAATAACTCAGCCTAATCACAGCAAAAGAAGCCCCCGCAAGGTTCTTGCCACTCGCCTTTGGCGAGAGCCGATGCCCGGGAGGGGGTCCGCGGCGCCAGCTGACACGCGGTCCAGGCGGGTCCTGCGCGGGCGACGAATGAACCGCCTGTCGGCGCAAAAAGATGGCGTCCATGGTGGATTTCATCCACCTGTTGGTGAAGTCCACCATGGCTCGCCACGGGTGAACCCGGGCCCGAGGACCCGCCTCTTCGGAGGCCCGGCATGGATGCCTCATCGCAGGCGCGGCATTCGCGGGCAGGGCGGCCTGGGGAGGTCGCCGAAAGAATCCCGGGACCCTGGCTGGAACAGCATTTGCGGAAGTAATGACGCGCAAGCGAACCGAGGCTCGAGACCCGTGCGGATCTCCGCCGCCTCGGGCACTTTTGAATAAGTGATTGAGAAGGAGAGCATGATGAAGCTTTGCAAGACTTTGATCAGTGTGGCAATCGGTGCAGCCCTGGCCGTTCCCGCCTTCGCCGTGGACCCCTATGCCAAACCCGACGACAGCTGGATCAGCATCAGCGGAACGGTGGCCTCGCCGACGAGCGATTCCTTCGTATTGGATTACGGTGATGGCGTGATTTTGGTGGAAATGGATGACTGGGACAGCTACGGCGATGCCTACGGCCTGCTAGATGGCGATGAGGTGGTGGTCTATGGCAAGATCGACGACGACCTGTACGAGATCAGCAAGATCGAGGCCGGTAGCGTCTATGTGGAAGACCTGAACACCTACTTCTACGCCAGCAGCGACGACGAAGAGGACCTCACCTACTGGACCGTCACCGAGCCCATCGTGCTCAGTCGAACCACGGTGCGCGGCACCGTCTCCAGCGTGAATCCCGACGAACGTAAGTTCACCATCGACGTGGGCAAGAAACAGTTGACCGTGGAAACCGAGTTCCTCGGTTACAACCCGCTCGACGACACGGGGTTTCAGAAGATCGAAAAGGGTGACCGCGTCAGCGTCGGCGGGGTGATGGATCAAGAGCTCTTCGACGGCAGGGTCCTGGAAGCGGATTCCGTAATTACCCTGATGGACAATGACCAGAAGTCGTAACCTGCGCCGGCTCGGCGGCCCTTCTAGTCCGAAGGCCTGCCGGATACACCGAGGAGTGGCAGTCCTTGGAGGACTGCCACTCCTGGGGTTCATATTCCGCAGTGGCGGACCACTCCATGACCGTTAGATTGTCTATGCTATCTTAGCCGGCATGAGCCTAGATGCCCGCGGTAGCCGGCTGATCCAACCCCTGCTCCTCGCCGCCGGCGCCTCCCGGCGTTTCGGCGCCCAGAAGCTGCTGCATCCCCTCGCCGATGGCACGCCGTTGGTCTTGCGGGCGGTGCGGAATCTGCAACAAGGCGCAGGTCGCCCGCTGGTGATCATCGGTGAAGCGGCAGGCCCCTTGGCGGGGCTTTTGGAGCAACAGGGCATTCGCTATACGGTCTGCATGGATGCCGGCTTGGGCATGGGGCATAGCCTGGCCCATGGCGCGGCGCTCACATCGAAGGCGGATGGCTGGCTGATCGCGCTGGGGGATATGCCGGCGATTCGTCCGCAGACCATCGCCTCGGTCCGCCGGGCAATGGAGGCGGGCATGGATCTGGCCGCGCCCTTCTACCGCGGCCGGCGCGGCCATCCGGTAGGCATCGGCGAAAGATTCAGGTACGATCTGGAAATACTGCAAGGCGACCGCGGGGCGGGGGCGCTGTTGAAGCGCCATGCCGAGGATCTGACAATGATTCCCTGCGACGACCCCGGAACCCTATTGGACATCGACACCCAGGACGATTTGAGGAGCCTTCGAAATGCTTGAGCTGAAAGTCAACGGCGCCACCCACCAGGTGGACGTGGCGGAGGACACCCCGCTGTTGTGGGTGCTGCGCGATCACCTGCAACTCACCGGCACGAAATACGGCTGCGGCGAAAGCCTGTGCGGGGCCTGCGTGGTGCACCTGGACGGCCAGCCCAGCCGCGCCTGCACCACCCCGGCGGTGGCCGCCACCGGGCGCGAAATCACCACCATCGAGGGGCTATCTGAAAAGGGCGACCACCCGGTACAGAAGGCCTGGATCGAGCTGGACGCGCCGCAGTGCGGCTACTGCCAGTCGGGCCAAATCATGTCCGCCGTGGCGCTGCTCAATCGCAACCCCAAGCCCACGGACGCGGACATCGACAACGCCATGAACGGCGTGATCTGCCGCTGCGGGGCCTACAACCGCATCCGCGCCGCCATTCACCGCGCCGCCGAATCAATGGAGGGCTGAACCATGGATCAACCAATTAACCCGTCCCGTCGCAGTTTCCTGAAAGGCTCCGCCGTCCTGGCCGGTGGTCTGATCATCGGTTTCCATATCCCGGAGAAGACCCGTGCGGCGGATGCTGCGGGCTCGGAACAGACCTTCGCCCCCAACGCCTTCCTGCGCATTGCCCCGGACGACCGCATTACGGTGATCGTCAAGCACGCGGAGATGGGCCAGGGCGTGGCCACCTCGCTGCCCATGCTGGTAGCCGAAGACCTGGAGGCGGATTGGCAGAAAATCGGCTTCGAATTCTCGCCGGTGGACCCGGCCTACAATCACACCGTCTTCGGCATCATGCTGACCGGCGGCAGCACCAGCATCGCCAACTCCTATGAACAGATGCGCAAGGCCGGCGCCACGGCGCGGGTGATGCTCACCGAGGCCGCCGCTGACACCTGGGGCGTGGACGCCAGCGAATGCAGTGCCCGGGAAGGCCGGGTGCATCACGGCGACAACAGCCTCAGCTTCGGCGAACTGGCGGACAAGGCCGCCCAGTTGCCGCCGCCAGCGGAGGTGGCGCTGAAGCCCAAGGCCGAATGGCGCATCCTCGGCAAGCCGCTCACGCGCCTGGACACCCCCGCCAAGACCAACGGCAGCAGCACCTTCGGCGCCGACATCTATCTGGAGGGCATGCTCACCGCGGTGGTGGCCCGCCCGCCCCTATTCGGCGGCCGGGTGAAGTCCTTCGACCCCGCCGGCGCGCAGCGCGTCGAGGGCGTGGTCAAGGTGGCCGAGGTCCCCAACGGCGTGGCGGTGATCGCCAAGGACTTCTGGGCCGCGCAAAAGGGCCGCAAGGCGCTCCAGGTGGAGTGGCAGGCCGGCCCCGAGAGCGACATCTCCAGCAGCGGCCTGGAGAAGCTGTTCCGGGAGAAGGCCCAGGAGAGCGGCAATCTGGCCAAAAAGGCCGGAGACGTGGAACAGGCCCTGAAAACGGCCGCCAAGAGCGTCGAGGCCGAATACCTGGTCCCCTACCTCGCCCACGCCCCCATGGAACCCCTGAACTGCGTGGTCAAGTTGGATGAGCAGGGCTGCGAGATCTGGACCGGCACCCAGTCCCAGACCCTGGACCGGAAGGCCGCCGCCGAGGTGGCCGGGCTGGCCCCGGAACAGGTGCAGATCCACACCCAAATGCTCGGCGGCGGCTTCGGCCGGCGCGCCAGCAAGACCAACGACTTCGTGCGCGAGGCGGTGGCGGTGGCCAAGGCCCTGGGCGACGGCACGCCGGTGAAGACCTTCTGGGACCGCACCGACGACATTCGCGGCGGCTACTACCGCCCCATGTACCTGCACAAGGTGCATATCGGCGTGGACGACAAGGGCCAGCCCAGCGCCTGGCATCACCGGGTGGTGGGCCAGCAACTGATGAAGGGCGGCCCCTTCGAGGACGCCATGATCCAGGACGGCGTGGACGCCACCAGCGTGGAGGGCATCACGGACCTGCCCTACGCCCCCGCCAACTTCCAGGTCGAAGACCAGCCCGTGGAGCTGCCGGTGACCACCCTCTGGTGGCGCTCCGTGGGCCACTCCCACACCGCCTTCGTCACCGAAACCATGGCCGACGAAATGGCCGCGCTGGCCGGCAAAGATCCGGCGGACTACCGCCGCGACGCGTTCCAAGACCACCCGCGCCACCTGGGCGTAATGCAACAGGTGCTCAAGGACGCCGGCTGGGGCAAGCCCCTGGAACAGAAGGGCGGCGTGCGCCGCGGCCGCGGCCTGGCGGTGCATAAGTCCTTCGAATCCTACTGCGCGGAGGTGGCCGAGGTGAGCGTTCAGGCCGACGGCAGTTTCAGGGTGGACCAGGTCTACTGCGCTATAGACTGCGGCAAGATCGTCAACCCCGACACCATCCGCGCCCAAATGGAGAGCGCCATCGCCTACGGCCTGGCCCCGGTGCTCAAGAGCCGCCTGACCCTGCAAAACGGCCGGGTGCAAGAGTCCAACTTCCACGACTACGAGGTGCTGCGTATGCAGGAGATGCCGGCGGTGGCGGTGTCCATCATCGACAGCGATGAAAAGGCCACCGGCGTCGGCGAACCCGGCCTCCCGCCCCTCGCCCCGGCCGTCTGCAATGCCCTCTATGCCGCTACCGGCAAGCGGGTGCGTACCTTACCGGTGGATAGCGGGCGGCTGGCGTCTTGAGGGTTTTTTGCCACAGAGACACAGAGGGCACAGAGAAAACTTCCTGGCGCCGGGGCTCAGTCCCGGCACCCAATCTTGGCGGCTCTGCCGCCTGAATATAACGAGGCCTTCTGCGTTGTAACGAAGTAATGACGCGATACCATGGACTTCGAATGGGACGAACGAAAGGAAGCGAACAACCGGCGTAAGCACGACATCGGCTTTATTGAGGCAAGCGAAGCGTTCGGTGACGAGCACTCCAGTTGCGTGCCCGATCCGGATCATTCGGAAGGCGAAGCGCGTTACCTCCTGTTTGGCATGACCACAAACGGACGCCATTTGGTTGTATCCTTTACTGAACGGGCGGAAGCCATTCGACTCATCTCGGCCCGGGACATGACCAGAAAAGAGAGAAAGGCTTGTGAAGGATAAAGATACCCTCAGACCCGAATACCCGGCAGACCTGATCCGCTCCGGCGAACGCGGTAAGTTCGCCAAGCGCTATAAGGAAGGCACCAACATCGCCGTGATCTCGCCCGACCTGCATAAACTGTTCCCCGACTCCGAAGCAGTCAACCGCGCCCTGCGTCAGTTCGCTGAAGAGCATCACCTGGCCGGTTGATTTTTAACGAAAAATAGGCAGGATTATTCGGGCCGCAGGGCCGCCAACACGGGGGTCAGGGGTAAAGCCTCGGACCAGGAACAATCCTTACATCGACACAATCTCTGTGCCCGCTGTGACTCAGTGACAGAATCTAATTGGAAATGATCCCGACCCATTCCATCGAAAGCAGCGAACACGAGGTCCTGGAACAGACCCTCATCTGGCTGGAGCAAGGCCGCCCCTGCGTACTCTTTTGCGTGATAGAAACCTGGGGCGCCTCGCCGCGGCCGCCAGGGGCGCTTGTGGCTATCGATGAAGAAGGGTCGATGGTCGGTTCGGTCTCCGGCGGCTGTGTCGAAGACGATCTGCGCCGCCGGGTGCTCGAAGGGGGGTTCGACCGGATTCAGACCCTGAAATACGGCGTCAGCGCCGAAGACGGCCTGCGCTTCGGGCTGCCCTGCGGCGGGACCCTGCACCTGCTGGCCGAGCCCCTGAAAGACCCTTCCTCCGTCGCCCCCGCGGTCCAGGCCCTGGGCGAACGCCGCCTGATCGGTCGGCGGGTTCTGGTGGATCCGCCCCAAGCCGGCGTCGACTGGTTCGAACCACCCCCGGATTCCGATCCCGTGACCTTCGACGGCCAGACCCTGGACCTCGCCCTCGGCCCCGCCTGGCAATTGATCCTCATCGGCGCGGGCCAATTGGCCCGATACGTCGCCGGCTTCGCCCAGCCTTTGGGCTATCGCGTGGTGATCTGCGATCCGCGGGAGGCCTACCAAAGCGCGGTCATAGCGGGCGCGGAACGCGACCCCCGCATGCCCGACGACTGCGTGGCCGCCCGCGCCGTCGATGCCCGCAGCGCGGTGATCACCCTGGCCCACGACCCCAAGCTCGACGATATGGCCCTGATGCAGGCCCTCACCGGCCCGGCCTTCTACATCGGCGCCCTGGGCTCGAAAAAAACCACCCAGGCCCGCCGCAAACGCCTGACCCAGCTCGATCTCACCCCGGCGCAAATCGAGCGGTTGCGCGCCCCCGTAGGCCTGCCGCTGGGCAGCCACACCCCGCCCGAAATCGCCATCGCCATCGTCGCCGAACTGGTGGCGGTGCGCAATGGGGCATCAATCAGCGTATGATGAAAGGCAAAACTGCCAGCATACATAATAGGATTTGCCGCTTACTCAATCGAAAAACCAATCCCAAGGGATGCGCTGAAACCCGGTCCGAAGAATGATCAAAAGACTCTACGCCCACAACTTTCGCTGTTTGGTCAACTTCGAGCTTGATCTTCAGCCGATTAACCTGCTCCTCGGTCCCAAGGGTTCGGGAAAGTCTTCGGTATGCGACCTGGCCTTGATCATCGTTCCGGCCACCTTAGGCCGCTCAGGACGAACGCGCCGCCGTAAGCGGTTGATTCTACGCGCCAACGCGACCTATCTAACGCACTTATTTCAGGGTATTGGCCGGATGGATGACCAAGGCCTTCGACCTGCTGCACTGCTTACCCATGATGTTGGCGGAAAAGGCGCCCGTTGGAGAAATATTCCCCGCCGCCGATCTTACGCGCTGGCACGAACCCTCGAGTGCTTCGGTGAACTAAAGGTTCGAAGGGGGCATGCAAGGTAACGGCGGGCTTTACCAGTACAGGTTGGAAATCGAGCGCAGTCCCGCCAGCGATCAAATTCGTATCGGCATGGAGCGCCTCCTCCACGAGGGCAAGCCGCTTTACGAATGCTCCGCCGCTACCGGCAAGGCCATACTCTATCGCGATGATCACTCGCCGCGCGGCGAATACCTGTTCGACTGGTCCGTGTCCGGCGTGGCGGGGCTCCATGAACGCGCCGAGAATTCCAAGCTGCGTTGGTTCCGTGATCGCATGTCCACCCTGTTGGTGGTTCGCCCCAATCCGATCCGAATGGGCGCGGAAAGCCGCCGCGAATAAAAACGCCGGAACGTGGAGCTGACCGACTTCGCCTCCTAGTATAGATTTCTATCCCAGGAGCGGCCGGGCCAAGTGATGGCGCTGAACAACGCCTTGCGGGAGATCATCCCGGATTTTGATTACCTACGGCTCAAGGAGGCGGGGGAGGGCAAGATCCTGGCGGCGCGTTTCAAGAAGGGATGCGAATTCAAGCTCGACGACCTGTCCGACGGCCAACGCATGATGATTGCGCTGTATACCATCCTTTACTGCCTGCCCGAAGAAGGGGCCGCGCTCTGCGTGGACGAACCGGAAAATTTCCTCGCCCTTTCCGAGATTCAACCTTGGTTGGACGAGCTGGAGGAGCGCTGCGAGAGCGGACCCTTTCAAGTATTGCTGATCTCCCACCATCCGAGACCCATCAACTACCTAAGCCAGGACGCAGGGCTTTGGTTCGAGCGTTCAGGAATCAACCAACCCAGTCGCGCAATTCGGATCAACGAAGAAGAAAGCGGAATATCCATGGCGCAATTGGTCGAACGGGGCTAGATCTACGATGCGTAAGGTCCGTGCAGTGATCCTGTGCGAGGACAGGGCGCACTGGCACTTCGCGCCCGCCTATCTTGCCACCCGCGGATGGAATACGAGACAACTGCCCCCCCGAATCGCACCCGCGGGCGCAGGATCTGGCGAGCAATGGGTGCGTGAAAAATTCGCCCAAGAGGTGATGGCTGGTGAAAATCTTTGTCTGATCGCCATGATTGACGGCGACAAACGACCGGACGAGCGCATCGCAAAATTGGAATCCAGTGTTGCAGGCTCAGGGCTCGAACCGCGCAAGCCACAAGAACGCATCGCCGTCATCGTCCCCAACCGGAACCTGGAATCCTGGTTTGCCTGGCTCGATGGCGCCTTCAGACATGAAGAACCGGACGAAAAGCCCAAATACCGCAAAGGCGCGAGCCGGCGAGACTTCGGCAGGCGACTGGCCGACTATTGTGTTCAGGGGATCGACCCGAGCAAGCCCCGCGCTCCCTCGTTGCAGCGTGCGAGGAATGGCGACGAATTCGATAAACCGTTGCAGCCATTGCCTGCATCCCCGGCATCCCCAGCTATCAAAATATACCGCAAAGGGCGTGAAGGAAAAACGCAAAGGGCGCAAAGGTATTTTACGGATTGCGGGCGGGGCTTGGTCATCTGTTTGCCTCGGCGTTACACAGGCTTAAAGCCCGGTTAAAGGCTCGACCTCCCAAGCTCGCCCAACGGAGGTCGAGGCTTTAGTCGCGCCGAACGAAGCCCCAACCTCGGCTACGAAAATATAACGCAAAGGGCGGAAAGGTTTTTTATAGATCGCGATTCCGGCCAATGATCGGGGGAGCGTCTTTGCCCATCCGTGCTCTGCGGGCCTTAGCGATTTACGAATAAGGCGGGTAGTTCGGTCAGGGAGTCCATTACTGCGTCGGGTTCGGCGTCGCGGATGTCGTTGCCGTGGTTGTAGCCGTAGGTTACGCAGACCACCTGGAAGCCGGCGGCGCGGGCGGCCTTTACGTCGCTAATGGAGTCGCCCACCATCAGGCTTTGCGTCGGATCGGCCTGGAAGTGCTCGGCGACGTGGAGCAGGGGCAGGGGGTCGGGCTTTTTCCGCGGCAGGGTGTCGCCGCTGATGATGACTTCAAAGAAATGGGCGATGCCCAGGGCCTCTAGCAGCGGCTCGGTGAATTCCGCGGCCTTGTTGGTGACGCAGCTTAAGTGGTAGGCGTCCTGGCTCAGGGTCTCTAGGCCGACCTGAATGCCGGGGTAGAGTTGGGAGCGCTCGCCATTGTGCTCGGCGTAGAGCTGCAGAAAAATCGGATAGGCCTTGTCGAATTCATCCTCCGCGGGCTCGCCCTCGACCGCACCTACTAGCGCGCGGCGGACAAAGCGCTCCACGCCGTTGCCCACCCAGTCGCGCACCCGCTCCTCGTCCCAGGGCTCGCGCCCCAGCCGGCGCAGCATTTCGTTGGCGCAAAAGGCCAAATCCGGCACGCTGTCCACCAGGGTGCCGTCGAGATCGATGAGGATGAGCTGGGGTTTGTTCATGTTGGTATATCCGAATGAGGAACGCAGAGGGCGCAGAGGGCCGCAGAGGACGCAGAGGTTATTAAAGATGATTGACCACGCGCCGGATGCCTTCTCGCAGCAAGCGCTCGTTGAAGTTGATCAGCAAGCCGAGCTTGATCCCGCTCCAACGCAGATAGGTCAGAAGCCGTGCCTTGTGGTTGTCTTCTATCTTTGAAATCGCCTTCAGTTCCAGGAGCAAACGACCATCGACCAGGAAATCGGCGCGATAGGCCTCGCGAATCGCCACCCCTTTATAGGTCACGCCGAGCGGCGCCTCCCGTCGATAGGCGATACCCCGCAGGTCAAGTTCTCGTGCCATACAGGCTTGGTAAGTGGGTTCGAGCAGCCCCGGGCCCACTGATCGATGAACCTCGATCGCGGCCCCGATGATTTGATCGCTGAGTAGGTTTTCTTCCATAAAGACCGCTGCGCGCTCAGCGTTTCTCTGCGTCCTCTGCGTTCAAAAGGCTACCCGAATCAGCCCCCCGCCTGCGCCAGTTCGTCGCGCATTTTCTGAATAATGCTGTCGTAGCGGTTGGGGTCGCCGTCCTGGGCCTTGCTGAAGATGCCGGAGCCGGCGACGAAGGTGTCGCAGCCGGCCTCGGCCACTTCGCGGATGTTGTCGGCCTTGACCCCGCCGTCGATCTCCAGGCGGATGTCGCGGCCGGATTCATTGATGCGCTTGCGGCATTCGCGGACCTTGTCCAGCGCCGCGGGGATGAAGCTTTGGCCGCCGAAGCCGGGGTTTACGGACATAATCAGGATTATGTCGATTTTGTCCATCACATAGTCGAGGTGGGACAGCGGGGTGGCGGGGTTGAACACCAGGCCGGCCTTGCAGCCCTGATCGCGGATCAGTTGCAGGGAGCGGTCGATGTGCTCGCTGGCCTCGGGGTGGAAGGTGATGTAGGTGGCCCCGGCCTTGGCGAAGTCGGGGATGATGCGGTCCACCGGCTTGACCATCATGTGGACGTCGATGGGGGCGGTGACGCCGTGCTTGCGCAGGGCCTCGCAGACCAGCGGCCCGATGGTCAGGTTGGGGACATAGTGGTTGTCCATAACGTCGAAGTGAACGATGTCGGCGCCGGCGGCGAGGACCTTGTCCACCTCTTCGCCGAGTTTGGCGAAATCCGCCGACAAAATAGAGGGTGCGATTTGATAGTCAGCCATGGTGCTTCTCCCAGGTTCGGGACCCGCCGGCGGCGGCCCGCAGAATAACGGTTGCAAAGGCCGGAACTTTACCCCAAGCGCGGGCTTTTTTCACCCGCGGGGAATTTATTCCGGCCATTGCATGGGCTTATAAGGCGATTTCAGGCGCGGGCGAGTGCCGCCGGGATGGAGAAGGTGACGTTTTCCGCCGGGGCGTCGAGGGCCTGGATAGCGCTTGCGCCGCGGCCGCGCAGGTGGCTAATCACGTCCTGCACCAACACCTCCGGGGCCGAGGCGCCGGCGGTGATGCCGATGCGCTCGGCCCCCGGCAGCCAGGCGTGGTCGATATCCTGCGCGCCGTCGATGAGGTAGGCGGCGCAGCCGTGGGCCTCGGCGATCTCGCGCAGCCGGTTGGAATTGGAGCTATTGGGCGAGCCCACCACCAGGATCAGGTCACAGTCCGCGGCCAGGCGCTTCACCGCGTCCTGGCGGTTTTGGGTGGCGTAGCAGATGTCGTTGCGCTTGGGTCCCTGGATGTTCGCGAAGCGCCGGCGCAGCACCGCCACCACGCGGGCGCTGTCGTCCATGGAGAGGGTGGTTTGGGTCACGAAGGCCAGGTGTTCGGGGTCTTTGACCTGAATCGCCTCGGCCTCTTGCGGGTTTTGCACCAAATAGATGCCGCCCGCGGCCTGTTCGCACTGGCCCATGGTGCCCTCCACCTCGGGGTGGCCGCGGTGGCCGATTAGGATCACCTCGCGGTCTTCCCGCTGATGCCGCACTACCTCCAGGTGGACCTTGGTGACCAGCGGGCAGGTGGCGTCGAAGATGCGCAGGCCGCGGCGCTCGGCCTCGGCGCGCACGGCCTTGGCCACGCCGTGGGCGGAGAAGATCACGGTCTGGCCGTCGGGGATTTCGTCCAGCTCGTCCACGAACTCGGCCCCGCGACTGCGCAGGTCTTCCACCACGAAGCGGTTGTGGACCACCTCGTGGCGCACATAGATGGGCGCGCCGAAGATCTCCAGCGCACGCTCCACGATATCGATGGCGCGGTCCACCCCGGCGCAAAAGCCGCGGGGATTGGCGAGCAGCAGCTTCATGGTTCGGTGTCCAGGATCTCGAAGCGGAACAGCACCGGCTGGCCGGCCAGGGGGTGATTGAAGTCCACCTGCACCCGGCCCGGCTGCAGCGCCACCACGGTGCCGCTGGTTTGCTCGCCGGCGGGCAGGTCGAAGGCCACTACGGCGCCGGGGGCGACCTCAGGCCCGAAGCCGGCGCGCTCCAGCCAATGGGTCTTGCCCGCCTCCCAGGGGCCGAAGGCGTGCTGCGGGGGCCGCAGCAGCGCCTCCGCCGCCCCCGGCTCGCGCCCGAGCAGGGCCTGTTCCAACCCCGGCGGCAGTACGCCGTTACCGATCACCAGGGTCTCGGGCGCCTCGCCGAAGGTGCTCAACAGGGGCGGACCTTCCGCCGGTCCGAGGGCGAAATGCAGCGTGACCCGGCTGTGCATTGCCACTGGGCCGCCCATTAAGCGCGACCCCGCCACAGCGGCTCGGCGGCGCCGTTGGTGCGGGCCAGCACGCGGGCCAGCACGAACAGCAGGTCGGACAGCCGGTTGAGGTAGCGCAGCGCCGCCGCGGCCGCTGCATCCGCCGCCGGATCCGCCGCCGCCAGCAGGCGGCGCTCGGCGCGCCGACAGATGGCGCGCGCCAGGTGGCACTCGGCGGCGCCATTGGCCCCGCCGGGCAGTACGAATTCGGTCAGCGGCGGCAGCTCGGCGTTCCAGCGGTCGATGCGCTGCTCCAGCCGCGCCACCGCCTGCGCCCCCAGCACCGTCTCGCCCGGCAGGGCCAATTGCCCGCCGAGGTCGAATAGATCCTGCTGCACCTGTTGCAGATCGCCGTCCGGCTCGGCCGCCAGGGCCTGCGCCCGCAGCACGCCGAGGGCCGAGTTGAGTTCATCCACGGCCCCCAGGGCCTCGATCCGCGGATCGGTCTTGGCGGCCGTGCTGCCGTCGGCCAGCGAGGTGGTCCCGCGGTCTCCGGTGCGGGTGTAGATGCGCGTGAGGCGGTGTTTCATCCGGGGCAGGGGGCCTGTTAGTTGAGCATTTCCTGCGTGATGAAGAGATACGCCAGAACGCCCAGCAGCATCGCCACAGCAGCAAATTGCAGGATAATGCAAATGCCGGGCAGGCTGTTGCAGGTCTTGCTGAAGCCGCACAATTTACAGTTCTTCACCGCGCTTTCCTCTTTGCTGTCCGCCCCCGAGCGGGCCGCATGGGATCCAGCGGATCTCAACAGGCTCTGAGGGCCATGCACCAAGATGGGACGAGGGTTCAATCCTCGCACAGCGCCGGGGCGATGGCAACCGCTTGCGCGCCCCGCAATGCAAGCCCTCATTGCGGTCGCGCCAACGGCATGATTTCGCCAAAGCCTTGGTACTCGCCGGCGCCGAGACGCCCCAAGGGGTCGAGGCGGTCGGCATGGATCTTGGTCCGGCCGTCGGCCGTGGTCTCGGCGATGGCATCACTGGCATACAGCTGCTGCACCTCGCCGAAGATCAGCGTCTGCGGCGCGGCGCCGATTGCCTTAATCTCATACAGCCGACAGGCCAGCGCGATGCGGGCGTCGGCCAGCCGGGGCAGCGGAAAATCGGGGATCGCGGCCAGCCGCAGCCCGAGCCGCTGCACCTCGGAGTCGCCCGCGGGGAGGGCGGCGGCGCTGTCGTTGACCGCCTGAATCTGCTCGCGGTGGGGGATGTGGACGACGAACGCATCGCGCGCGGCGATATTGGCGGCGGTGTCCTTGGGCTCGGCGGGGGTCTTGCGGCCCACCGACAGCATGATCAGCGGCGGGCTGCTGGAGACGGCGGTGAAGTAGGAAAAGGGCGCCAGGTTGTGACCGCCGTCGGCGTTTTCGGACAGCACCCAGGCGATGGGCCGCGGGATCAGGGCCTGGGTGAGCGTAAGATACACGGCGCCGGGGTCGAGGCGGGCGAAGTCGATGAGCATGCGGGGGTCTCCTGTTAACCAAGTTCAGGCGCTTGCAGGTCCAGCATCACCAACGGCACCGTCATCTCCTGCGGGCTGAGGCCGCCGTGGACGCCTTGCTGTTGATACGGGTGTTCGCCGAGGATCCAGTCCTTGATTTTGTAGTTGTCCCGCATTACCAGGGCGTAGTGGCCGATGCGCTGATGGAAATACGGGTGGGCCTCGCCCAGGCCGAACCAGCCCTCGCGCAGCATGCGCTCGCGCGACACCAGCTCGGTGCAGTCGCCCAATTCGCGCCGCACATAGTCCTCAAACCGGCCCTGCATCTGCGGGTGAACATAGGCAAAGGCAAGCCGGGACTCGCCGGTCAGCGGCATCACCAGGCACTCGGCCAGTTGCGGGTGGTCTTCGAGCCGAATGGTGCGCTCGGGCGGGGAATCGATAAAGCCATGGTCGGCGGTGACCAGGATCAACACATCCTCGCTGGCCTGCTCTGCCAGCAAACGGGCCAGCCCGGCCTGCAGCCCGGCGATGGCTTGAACCGCCTCCGGGCTGTGCGCGCCCTGGGCATGCGCGGCGGCGTCGTACTCCGGCCAGTAGGCATAGGTATAGCTGGGACCGGGGCGGGCCAGCGCCTGGCCGATCTCCTGAAACAACTCGTACAGGGTCTCGTAGCCCCACAGGCGGGCCGGACCCTGAAAGGCGCGATTAAACACCGAGTAGGCGATGCGCTCCGGCATCACCAAGTGAGAGCGGGCGCGAATGCGCTCGAACAAGGGGTCGATGCGCGCAAGCTGGAGCGGCGATACACGGTCTTCCGACAACGGCGGGCCGCCATGGCGGGGGTTAAAGGGCAGCACAGTGAGCGTGGCGCCGATCTCGCGAAACCAGGTGAACCAGCCGGTGAAGCCGTGTTGCAGCGGGGCGCGGCCGGTGAGAAAGGCCGGAATGGCGGTGGCGGTGGTGGGCGGGACCACCGAGGACAGGCCGCCGGCCAGGTTGCGGTGGAGCAGGCCGCCGGCGAAGTGGCGTTCGAGGAATTCAAGCCCCAGGCCGTCCACCACCAATAGCACGATCTTTTGCCGCTCGGCGATGCGGGCGGCCGGCAAGATGCCGGCCTCGGGGTAGGGGCTGCCGCCCCCCAAGGCCCCCTCGATGGAGGCCATTAGGTTGACGATGGAGCCGCCCTGAAAATCGGGCAGATACATAACCGCTTAGGGCATTTGCAGGCCGCCGCCCCCGAGCCCGCCGCCCGGCATGCCGCCGCCGAGCCCGCCCATGCCGCCGCCCTGCCCGGGCACCACCAGCGAAGAGGCCGCCTCGCGGCGCATCTCTTGCAACTCTTGCAGGGTCTCCTGCACCGCCACTTCGGCGGCGCCGGCAAACTTTTCCGCCGCCTCGCCGATGTTGGCGGCCTCGATCTCGAACTGAATCGGCAGCGCGCCCATGGGCGTCATCAGTTGGGTTTGGCCCTGAAATACCACCTCGCGGGCGCCGTCGTCGGCGCCGTCGGGCTTGATCGGCACCAAGCGCCGGATGCTGCCCGCAGTGCGGTCGGAATAGTTCTCCTCGCGGTACAGGTCCGCAGGGTCCATCTTGAGCTGTTGTTTGATGTCGTCTTCGTTCATATCTGCAAAGGGGTCTCGCTAGCTGAAACCGACCGCCCCAGTGGACGGCCGCACGAAAAACCACAGGGTAACAGAACCCGCGCCTCGCCGGGAGGCCGAGCAGCGCTTTGCGTGTTTACGGCAAGGCCCGATTCCGCGCCGCACCCCCCCCGATTGCCGGCGCAACCGCGCCGAAGCCACCGCCCACTGTGGCTATCCGGTTTGGCCCGTCCCCGCGCTGGCGCGCAACACAAGCCGGCAAAAAAGCCTTCCCGCCCTCTGCGTTCCTAGGGGCCGTTGCCTCTGTTATTGATGCGCAGGCCGCACGAGTACAGCCGCGTCTAAGTGTCGGAAACAACCCAGGCGCTTTCAGAACGCAGAGCACGCGGCGAACCGCAGAGGGCGCAGAAAGGCGTTTCGGTTGAAAGGATAAGCGCAGCACCCGACACCCGCCGCTGCTGCGGCGAATGCCCTTCGCTTGCCCCCCCTGTATGACTAGGGGCTCGGGGCGTACACGCCTCGGCCCGGGCGGCCAAACCGGAAACCCGCACAGCCCGAAGGCTGTACTCCAGGCGGCTAGGCGGCGCAAGCCAGCAAAACCTCCTCCGCGCCCTCTGCGTTCCTAGGAGCCGGTGCTTCTGTTATTGATGCGCAGGCGCACCAGCGGGGACGGGGCCTCAAGCCATGGCGCCAGGTGAATTATCAATTCGGCCGCGGCCGCGGCGGCCTATAATGACTGTTTTTGCGCATTTCAGTCGGGAGTCCCCCCAATGAGCAGCGGCACCGCGCTTTCCTTGCTGATCAACATCGGCGTCGGCGTCTATTTCGGGCATTTCTACCCCAAGACCCTAAACAACAGCTTCAAGGGCCGCCGGCTGCCGCCCTTCTTCGCCTTCATGGGCCGGGCGCTGCCGCCCTTCGGCTGGGGGCTGGTGATCGCCTCACTGCTCTATGGCGCCTATCTGCTGGCCGTTTAAGGGCCTTTTCAATGCCTCTGCAGGGTAAATAGCGGCTTAGGAACGCGGCGCGCCGTTAGCGGAAACAACCCAGGCGCCCGCCGCGCCCTCTGCGTTCCGAAAAGCCGTTTCCATTTTTTGGGGCGCAGGCGGGCTAGGTTGAACCCTCAGCGCCGATTAACTCGGTATCCTCATGGGCATAGGGCGGGGCGCAGCAGCACAGCACCACCAGCGGCGCTGGGCCGGGGTTTTCCAGCCGATGCGCGCTCCCCGGCCGGATGCGGATGCTGTCGCCGGGGCGGATCTCGAACATCGCATTCCCCAGCCGCATGCGGCCCGCCCCGGCGGTGACGTGATAAATCTCCTCACTGCGCCAGTGGCGATGCAAGCGGGTGCAGGCCCCAGGCGCCACTCGCGCCTCCGCCAAGCTTTGGGCGCCCGGCCCGTGCTGTGCCGGATGGATCAGCTCGCGAATGCTGGAACCGTCCTTGGTGTCGTAGGCCGGGACCTCGGCGTAACGGGTTTTCATGGATTCGACGCCAAGCGCGCGCGGGCCGCCCGCACCGCCGTCAGCGCCCCGGCGATCACCTCCGGCGCGGCCCCCTTGCGCGGCGCGTTTTCACTCAGGTGACGCCGCCAGGCGCGGCCGCCGGGCTGGGCGTGATACAGCCCCAGGATATGCCGGGTGATGGCCGCCGGCGGCACGCCCTGCGCCGCCTCTGCGCGGGCATAGGCGAGCATCGCCTCGGCCACCTGATCGCGGTCCTTGGGCGCGGCCGCATCGCCGAACAGGCGGGCGTCGGCCTCTGCCAGGATCCAGGGGTTGTGATAGGCCGCGCGACCGATCATCACGCCATCCACCCGTTGCAACTGCGCCGCCGCGGCATCCAAATCGAGCACCCCGCCGTTGAGGATGACCTCCAGGTCCGGAAAATCCCGCTTCAGCCGCTGCACGATGTCATAGCGCAACGGCGGGATCTCCCGGTTCTCCTTCGGACTCAAGCCCTGAAGCCAGGCCTTGCGGGCATGCACGATAAAACCGGCGCAACCGGCGCGGGCCGCCGCCTCCACAAAGCGGCACAGGGCCTCATAGCTATCCTGATCATCGATCCCGATGCGGTGCTTCACGGTCACCGCAACCGGCGCCGCCTCGGCCATGGCCGCCACGCATTCGGCCACCAGACCCGGCTCCGCCATCAGACAGGCCCCGAAGCGCCCCGACTGCACCCGATCCGACGGGCAACCCACATTCAAATTGACCTCATCATAGCCCCAAGCCGCGCCCAGGGCCGTACAGGCCGCCAGGGCCGCCGGCTCACTGCCCCCCAATTGCAGCGCCAGCGGGTGCTCGGCGGGATGAAAGCGCAAAAACCGCCCCCGATCACCATGCAACAAGGCCCCAGTGGTGACCATCTCAGTGTACAGCAAGGTGCGCCGACTGATCTGACGGGCGAAAAACCGGTAGTGCCGATCCGTCCAATCCAGCATAGGCGCCACGCACAGGCGTCGGTCCAACGGCGGTTTGAGGTGCGAAGTCTGCATAGCACGGCATCTTAACGCAAAACCCCGCAGGGCTGAAGCGGCTTAAAGATATAACGCAAAGGGTTATAAAGCAAAGGGCGCTAAGTTTTTTTGTGTTGAATTTTTCTCTCGTCCCCAGGTTGGGGCATGGGGGCCAGTAAAAATATAACGCAAGGCCGACCGCCAAGGAGGCGCAAAGGCCGCCCAAGCGAAAAAAGACCCCGAGGACCCGCGATGGAAAAATTCGTGTCTATTCGTGTCTATTCGTGGTTCAAATCCTTGTTCTAGCCCGTTGCGCGCACGAATCGCCGACGGCCGATGCGCCTCGCTGCGCTCGGCGCATCCTATGCGGCTCCTGGCGTCCGGCTGGAGTGCAAAACTTTAGTTTTGCATGCTTCCGCCGGGGATTGGTTATTGCGCCAAGCTCAAGCGGTGGCCGGAAGGATGACCCAGGCCGACCGCCAAGGCGGCGCAAAGGACGCCCAAGCGAAATAAGACCCCGAGGACCCGCGATGGAAAAATTCGTGTCTATTCGTGTCTATTCGTGGTTCAAATCCTTGTTCAAGCCCGTTGCGCGCACGAATCGCCGACGGCCGATGCGCCTCGCTGCGCTCGGCGCATCCTATGCGGCTCCTGGCGTCCGGCTGGAGTGCAAAACTTTAGTTTTGCATGCTC
>JAABTK010000026.1:21839-50407 GCA_011389885.1 Gammaproteobacteria bacterium
AAGACCCCGAGGACCCGCGATGGAAAAATTCGTGTCTATTCGTGTCTATTCGTGGTTCAAATCCTTGTTCAAGCCCGTTGCGCGCACGAATCGCCGACGGCCGATGCGCCTCGCTGCGCTCGGCGCATCCTATGCGGCTCCTGGCGTCCGGCTGGAGTGCAAAACTTTAGTTTTGCATGCTTCCGCCGGGTGTTGGTTATTGCGCCAAGCTCAAGCGGTGGCCGGAAGGATGATCGAGGCTGGCGGGGGGCTGGGTCATTGTTCGGGCTATCCACTGGCGAGACAGCAAGCGGTATGTTTTGCTTTATAGCGCGTAGGTTTTCTCAATAACCATAAAAATCTCAGTTATTTGCGCCCTTTGCGTCCCTCTTGGCGGCCTTTGCGTTACGGGCTTTGCGTTGTGAGCCTTTGCGTTATAACCTTCTCCGCTACGAGTGTCGATTGAGACGAGCCTGTGGAACAGTGGATCCTTGATAACGAAGGCGCGGTGCGTTTGGGCTTTTTCCTGGGTGTGTTCGGGCTGGTGGCCTGGGCGGAGATGTTGCTGCCCCGGCGTCCGCGGTTGTTCACCCGGCGGCGGCGCTGGAGCGCGAATCTCGGCCTGGTGGCGCTGAATACGGTGCTGCTGCGGTTGTTGTTTCCGCTGGCGGCGGTGGGCGCTGCGCTGTGGGCCGAGCAGCGCGGGTGGGGGTTGTTTAATGTGACCGACTGGCCGCGCTGGCTGGAGGTGGTGCTGGCGGTGGCGGTGCTGGACTTCGCCATTTGGCTCCAGCATGTGGTGGTGCATGCGATCCCGCTGTTGTGGCGGTTGCACCGGGTGCATCATGCGGACCCGGATTACGATGTGACCACTGGGGCGCGCTTTCACCCCATTGAGATTTTGTTGTCCATGGGCATCAAGTTTTGCGTGATCTTTCTGCTCGGCCCGGCGGTGCTGGCGGTGATTGTGTTCGAGATCCTGCTTAACGCCACCGCCATGTTCAACCACGGCAACCTGCGCCTGCCCCTGGGGCTGGACCGGGTGCTGCGCTGGTTGGTGGTGACGCCGGATATGCATCGGGTGCATCACTCCACCGAGGAGGATGAGACCAATTCCAACTTCGGCTTCAACCTGCCGTGGTGGGACCGGCTGTTCGGCACCTACCGCGCCCAGCCGCGCAAGGGGCACGAGGGTATGGAGATCGGCACCCGCGATTGCCCGGACCCCGCGCAGAACACCGGCCTGGGGCTGTTGTGGATCCCGTTTCAGGGCCGGGTGGAGCAATACGCGATCAATCGGCGTAGTTGGGGCGACCCGAAATCCCGCTGAGCCGCTTGCGGCACGGGATTCTGTCTGCAAATTCGGGATTTGCGCCGCTTTTGCGGAAATTTCCTCTTGTGCTGCGGGGCTCGGCAGGGTGAAATAGCGGCCTACGGCAGCGTGACCCGGCGGCGGGCGCGGTGGCAAGATAAACAGATTACCAAGTTTCGGGTTATTATGGTGCAAAGGCAGCGGGTTCCGCTGGGGACGCCGGCGACCGCTCCGCAGAGGCCGCAGCCCCAGGGTCGCGGCCCGGTCCGAACCCTATCAGGAGAGAATGAAATGCGATTTGCCAAGCTCTTGGGCGCCGGTTTTGTGGCTTTGACGGTTTCGGCCTGTAGTTCACAGGTCGGTCTGCTGGAGGACAACACCGTTTCCAAAGCAACACCGGAGGCCGAGGCCATGCGGGGTCCGCTGGCGGAGATGACTTTTTCCGCCGACTATGATTCGGTCTACCGCGGGGCTATGGACACCGCGATGAATTTGGGCTGGCAGCTCACGCTGTCTGATCGCGGGCGCGGCGTGATCACCGGCCTGACCACCGCTACGGTGTTCCGCGGTAGTGAGGTGGTGACGGTGAATATTACCGACGAGTTCAGCGGCGGCGGGGTGCGGGTGAGCCTGACCACCGAGTCCGGCGAGAGCCATCCGGATCTTGAGAGGTTCTACGACGGCGTCTCCCGACGCCTGGCTAGGGGCGGATGAGGCGCCGTTAAGCGGCGGGCCTCCCTGGCTGGGGACGCAGCAGGGGGGCAGCGGACCGCCGAGCGCGCAGGGCGATGTTTAAGCAGGCCGAGGCTTTAGCCGGGCTTGGGGCTTTGTTCGCCTAAGCGCCAAGCGCCCAGTTGAACCACGGATGGACACGGATAGCCGCAGGACGGGCAAAGGCGCCCCCGCAAACCCTCGAAGATCCCTCAACCTTTCAGCGCCGTGCCCATCCTGGGCCTCTGCAATGGGCGCGGCGTTGATGGATCGCGGCCAAAGCCAGTGACCGGGGGACGCCGGACAGGCATCCCGCCCCGGGGGCGCGGGGAACGAGCAAGCTAAGATCCCTCTGCGCCCTTTGCGCCCTTTGCGCCCTCTGCGTTCCTAAAAGCCGCGGTTGCCGTGATTTGCGCGCGGGCGGACTAGGCGCCCCTGGCTATTAGGGGGCGACTGGCATTAGGGGGCGACTGGCTTTACGAAGACCTTGGACCCCCGTTTGTAGTTGTACAGTTGCCGCTTTTCCATGGGCAGGGAATCCACCAAGGTGAGTTCGAAGCCGCGCTCGGCGAACCACTGCGCGGTTTGAGTGGTGAGTACGAACAGCCGCTGCATGCCCTGTTGCTGGGCCGTGCGTTCCATGTGGGCGAGCAGGTTGTCGCCGTGGCCGCGGTTGCGGTAGTCGCTATGCACCGCCACGCAGGCCAGTTCGGCCATCTGTTCCTCCGCATAGCAGTACAGCGCGGCGCAGGCGATCACCATGCCGTCCCGCTCCACCACGGTGAAGCGTTCGATTTCCGTTTCCAGCACCTCGCGCGAACGCCGCACCAGGACGCCTTTGTCTTCCAGCGGGGCCAGCAATTCGAGCACCCCGCCCACGTCGTCGATGCGGGCGGTGCGGGTCTCCTCGAAGGGCTCGGCGGTGAGCAGGGTGCCGGCGCCGTCGCGGGTGAAGAGTTCGCGCAATAGCGCGCCGTCGATTTGCCGGCTTACCAAATGCACCCGTTTGACGCCGCCGCGGCAGGCCGCCACGGCGTTGCGCAGGTAGTGTCCGAGTTCTTCGCCTAGGCCGGCATCCGCCAGTAAGCGGTCGGCCTGGCGCGGTTGCAGGTTGGTGATCAGGCGGCCGTCGCCGTCGGTGACGCCCGCGCCTTCGACCAGCGCGATGAGCTTGTCCGCGTGCAGCGCCTGGGCCGCGGCCCCGGCCACGTCCGGGGCGCTCAAATTGAACACTTCGCCGGTGGGGGAATAGCCCAGCGGCGGAATCAGCGCGATGGCGCCCGAGTCCAGCGCCTGGTGCAGGGCCTCGGTGTCGATCCGCCGCACCTGGCCGGTGTGGCCGTAGTCCACCCCGTCGCGCACCCCGATGGGCCGGGCGGTGACGAAGTTGCCGGACACCACCCGAATCCGCGCCCCGGCCATGGGCGAATTGGCCACCCCCATGGACAGCAGGGCCTCCACCTCCACCCGCACCGCGCCAGCGGCCTCTTTGACGCAGGCCAGGGCGGTGTCGTCGGTGACCCGCAGGTCATTCAGGTAGCGCATCTTGGCCCCGCGCCGACGCAGGCGCTCTTCGATCTGCGGCCGCGCCCCCAGGGCCAGCACCAGGCGCACCCCCAGCGCATGCAGCAGGGCCAGGTCATGCACCAATTCGGCAAACCCCGGGTCCGCCACCGCCTCGCCGCCGATGGCGATGACGACGGTGCGGCCCCGATGGGCATGGATGTACGGCGAAGAGGCGCGAAACCAGGACAGGAAGGGGTCCGGGACGGGTTCTTGGTCGGGCTTCACGGCTCGAATCCCCAGTCGGTGAGGTGATGTTCCAGGTCGTCCGCCTCGGCCTCGGGCACCGCCCGGCCGCGGATGCTGTGGCCGGTCCAGAGCGGGCTTTCGGGGTCGCCGCTCAGCAAGGGGTGCCAAGGCGGCAGCGGCGCCCCCTCGGCCAGCCGGCGGTAGGCGCAGGAGGCGGGCAGCCAATGCACCTCGCCGCTCAGCACCGCTGGGGTCAGGGTCACGCAGTCGGGCCTGTTGCGCGAGCGGTTGGGGTAATCGGTGCAAAGCCCCGCGTCCTGATCATAGTAGCCGCAGACCACGTTGGTGTAGTGGATTTCGGCGGTGTCTTCGTCTTCTAGGCGGAGCAGGCAGCACTTGCCGCAGCCGTCGCACAGGCCTTCCCACTCCTCGGGGGCGAGTGCGCTAAGCGGCTTCAGCTCCCAAAACGGCGGGGCGGGGTTCGGCATGGGGTGGTCCTCGGGAAAGCGGTTTGGGCGGAGCGCGGCCGAGCGGTCCGTCCGCCAAGGGGCGTGAACGGGTATTTTGGCCCGGCTAAGGCGGCCTCGCCACAAAAAAAGGCCCGCCCCGGGGGCCGGGACGGGCCTTGCGTCCACAGCGCTGGGGCGGGGTCAGGCCTGACTGCGGGCGGCCATCATGCGCTCGATGATCGGCGTGAGGATGATCTCCATGGAGAAGCCCATCTTGCCGCCCGGAACCACCAGGTTGTTACGGCGGGACATGAAGGAATCGTGGATCATGTTCAGCAGATAGGGGAAGTCGATGTCGAGCTTCTCCGGCTCTTTGAAGCGAATGACCACGAAGCTTTCGTCCGGGGTGGGGATGTCGCGGGCGATGAAGGGGTTGGAGGTGTCCACTGTGCTCACGCGTTGGAAGTTGATGTCCGCCGCGGTGAACTGGGGGCAAATGTAGTTAATGTAGTCCGGCATGCGGCGCAGGATGGTGTCCACGATGGCCTCGGCGCTGTAGCCGCGCTCGGCGTTGTCGCGGTGGATCTTTTGAATCCACTCCAGGTTGACGATGGGCACCACGCCGATCAAAAGGTCGGTGAATTGGACTACGTCGTGCTGCTCGGTCTTGACGCCGCCGTGCAGGCCCTCGTAGAACAGGATGTCGGTGCCGGCGGGCAGATCGTCCCAGGGCGTGAACTCGCCGGGGCCGAGGTTGGTGTTGAAGCGCTTGTTCAGCTCATCCGCCTCTTGCTGGCTGTGGATGTAGTAGCGGCGCTTGCCCATGCCGGTCTCGCCGTAGCTCTTGAACAGGCTCTCCAGGGCCGCGAAGTCGTTGGCCTCGGGGCCGAAATGGCTGAAATGGCGGTTGCCCTCGCCCTCGGCCTTCTTCACCGCCTCACGAAACTGCATGCGGTTGAGGCTGTGAAAGCTATCGCCCTCGATCACGGCGGGGTTGACCCCGTCGCGGGCGAAGATGTGTTCAAAGGCGCGCTTAACGGTGGTGGTGCCGGCGCCGGAGGAACCGGTGACGGCGACGATGGGATGCTTCTGTGACATGGTTTTGAACTCCCTCAGAGTGTTTTTCTGATCCGGAATCTTGCGCATGCGCGCTGGAAAAAACCGGTGCTACTATTTATTTGGCCAATATATCATATAGAAGGGCGGCTGGCCCAACACCCGCCGGGCCGGGCCGGGTGCGCCAAAACGCCTAAGCCTAGTCGAATGCGGGCATGAAAAGAAGGCCCGAATCGACCAAAGGCCTGCCCCGGGCAACCCCCGGGTCGATGCGGCGGGGGCGGGTTGCCGGCGTCCAGGGCTGCGCGGAGCGGAATGCAGGGGTACAATGGCGGTCGGATTGCGGGCGGCGATGGCCCGGGCATCAGGCCGCTTCGAGCCATCGCCTTAGCCGCAAAGCGGCTTTTCTCAAGCCCCAGGGCGCCAGCCGGCCTGCGTGGTCAGGCGGCGCGATCCTTGCGGTCGCCGCTTTGCGGATCGCAGGCGAACTTTAGTCACCCAATGGATCGAACCCGTACACTATGCCAAACCCCGCCCGCGACTTCTACCGCGCCCTCGACACCGAGTTGCGCCTGCTGGAAGAATCTCCCGAGGATCCGCGCTACGTGGAGATCCTGCAACGCACGCCGGAAAAGGACCCGATCCTGAACCTAGCGCAAAACATCCTATTCGAGGACTCGCAGAGCGTCAATCTGCTCACCGGCTTTCGCGGCAATGGCAAGAGCACCGAGCTGCGCCGGCTGAAGTGGCGGCTGGAGGGGCAGGGCTGCGTGGTGGCGCTGATCGACATGGCCAACTACATGCTGTTCAGCAAGCCGGTGGAGCTGAGCGACTTCATCCTGTCGCTGATGATGGGGCTGACCGAGGAGGTGCATGCCAAGCACGACCTGGAAGGCCTGACCCAAAGCTACGGCGAGCGCTTTATCCGGTTCCTGCAAAGCGAGGTCAACTTCGAGTTCAGCGCCGAGCTGAGCGGCGTGGGCCTGGGCATGAGCCTAAAGAACGACCCGGCCTTTAAGGCGAGCCTGCAACAGGCCCTGCGCGGCCACTACAGCCGCGTCACCCAACAGGCGCGGGAGTATGCGGGGGAGATCGTCGCCGCCTTGCGCACCAAATATGACGACCCGGAGCTGAAGCTGGTGCTGTTGGTGGACTCCGTGGAGCAGATTCGCGGCATCGGCATGAGCGACGAGGCCCAGCAGATCCACGACAGCATGCTGGAGCTGTTCTACGGCCAGGCCAACAACCTCAAGTTCCCGCTGCTGCATTTGGTCTACACCATTCCGCCCTTCCTGCGCCCGCTGATGCCCAGCATCGGCAAGGCCTTTGGCAACACCGTGGTGTCCTGGCCCAATCTGCATGTGCGCAAAAAGAGCGGCGCCGACGACCCCGAGGGGCTGGCGCTACTGGAGGAGATCGTCGCGCGGCGCTACCCCGCCTGGCGGGACTTTTTCGGCCGCGAGCAGTTGCAGCGCCTGGGGCGGGCCACCGGCGGCGACCTGCGGGACTTCTTTCGGGTGCTGCGGGATGCGCTAATCGCCGCCAGTGTCACCGCCGACGGCGTTACCGACGCCATCGTGGAGCAGGCGGAGAACCGCCTGCGCCGCGAGCACCTGCCCATCGCCATCGAGGACGCCCGCTGGCTGGCCCGGGTGCATGACTCCAAGGGCGTGGAGCTGGAGAGCATCCAGGCCCTGCCGGTGCTGGCCCGCTTCTTCGACAACAACCTGATTATGAACTACCTTAACGGCGATGACTGGTACGATGTCCACCCGCTGCTGCTGGACGAGGTGCGCCGGCACCGCGAAGATTGATCCCAAATTGGGCATTAAAGCGCCAATAAACCTCTATAAAAGCCCCTGGGGCGCTGGCCTGATTTCGCCGCGCCCCTGCGCCGGCCAGGTGCGTCAGCTTGCCCCTGGGGCAGGGCGTCCATTGGCGCCCATTCGCGGTTCAACCGCACCTGACCGGCTGAGTGACCCATGGCTGCCCTGAATATCCGCGGCGAGGCCGAATGGCAACGCCTCAAGACCCACCTGGAATGGAGCCAGGGCTTCCTGCTGGGCTTCATCTTCAGCCAACACCCGCGGGTGGCGGAGACCTTTCGCGAACGGCTGGCCGACCTCTACCGCATCCGCATCACCCGCCTCCAGGAGTGGCAGGTCGAGCATCCCGAGCAGCTTCAGGGCTTCATCCCCCGCCTGCTTGAGCCCACCCAGCGCGAGCAGGCGCTTAAGGATGCGCCCATTTGGCTGGACCTCTCCCGCCTCGATAAAAAGGGCGAAACCCGCTGGCGCGACGCCCGCGCCGATTTCCTCAGTCGGCTGAACGAGCAGCGCGAGCCCTTGCGCCGGCGGCAGGACCGGCCAGTGGTGCTGATCCTGCCCGCCAATGAGCGCGCCAAGGTCAAGGAACTCACCCCCGACCTGTGGGCGATTCGCACCTTCTGCCTGGACACCGAAAACTGGGTGGGCGCGCTTCCGGCCCGCCCGCCGCCCGCAAACCCCCCAAGCCCGCGGGCCTTTCCGCTCTCAGCCTACGAGCAACAACTGGTGGACGAGTGGGGGCGCCTGTGCGCGCAATACCAGGGCAGGGGCAAGGCCGCAGCGGGCAAGACCCCCGCCCTGCTTCAGGCCGGCTTCCACGCCTTTGACGCCCTGTACGGCAAACGCCAGTTGGAGGAGGCGCAACAGGTGGCGGAGACCTGCCTGCAGGCCGCCCGCGAGGCCCCCGAGGCCTTGCGCGACCTCTCCGTCTCTTTGAACAACGTGGGGAAAACCGCCCAGGCCCTCGGGCGCTTTGAGGAGGCCCGCGCCGCCTTCGACGAATCCTTGGCGATTCGCCGCCAAATCCTCCAACGCGTCGGCGAGACCCCAGAGGCCTTGCGCGACCTCTCCGTCTCTTTGAACAACGTGGGGAAAACCGCCCAGGCCCTCGGGCGCTTTGAGGACGCCCGCGCCGCCTTCGACGAATCCTTGGCGATTCGCCGCCAAATCCTCCAACGCGTCGGCGAGACCCCCGAGGCCTTGCGCGACCTCTGTGTTTCGCTGAGCAATCTGGCGGCCGCGGCGCTGGCCTTGGGCGAGCTGGCGCGGGCGCGGGCGGCGTTGGAAGAGGGGCTGGAGATCGGGCGCAGGCTGGCGGCGGCATTTCCCGGGCTTAAAGACTACAACGAATTGCAAGGATTCTTTCGCCGGCGCTTGCGGGCGTTGGAGGCCGGGGCGACCCGGGGCTGACTTCGGCGCCGATTTTTCCCGCCGGCGGTGGCCAGTGCGCGCGTCCGCGGGTATGATTCCGCGCCATGGAACCACGCTTCGTACACCTCCACGTCCACTCCGAATACGCCTTGGTCGATGGCCTGATTCGGGTCAAGCCGCTGGTGCAGCAGGCCGCCGCGGCCGGCATGCCGGCGGTGGCCGTCACCGACCAGTGCAATCTGTTCGCCATGGTGAAGTTCTACCAGGCCGCGCTGGGGGCCGGGGTGAAGCCCATCGTCGGCGTGGACGCCTGGCTGCGCAATCCGGACGACGCCAACAAGCCCTTCCGCCTGGTGCTGTTGGTGCAGACCAACGCCGGCTACCGCAACCTCACCCGCCTGGTGTCCCAAAGCTACCGCGAGGGCCAGCACCTGGGCCGGCCGATGATGGAGCGCGAGTGGGTGGAGGGGCTGAGCGAGGGGCTGATCGCCCTCTCCGGCGGGCCCCAGGGGGACGTAGGCCAGGCGCTACTGGCGGGCAACCAGGCCCGCGCCGCCGCGCTGGCCCGGGGCTGGGTGGAGCTGCTGGGCGATCGTTACTACCTGGAGGTGGTGCGCACCGGCCGGCCGCACGAAGAGGAATACCTGCACGAGACCGTGGGGCTGGCGCTGGAGCAGGGCATCCCGGTGGTGGCCAGCAACGACGTGCGCTTCCTGAGCCGGACGGATTTCGACGCCCACGAGGTGCGGGTCTGCATCCACGAGGGCCGCACTCTCGACGACCCCCGCCGACCCAAGAACTACAGCGACCAGCAGTACCTGCGCACCCCGCAGGAGATGGCGGAGCTGTTCTCGGACCTGCCCGAGGCCCTGGAGAACAGTGTGGAGATCGCCAAGCGCTGCAACCTGGAGCTGACCCTGGGCGAGAACTACCTGCCCGCCTTCCCCATCCCCGCGGGCATGACCGAGGACGAGTTCTTCGCCGACGAGTCCCGCAAGGGGCTGGAGCGGCGGCTGGCGCGGATCCTCGACCCCGCCGCGGCGGACTACCCGGCCCAGCGCAAGGTCTACGACGAACGGCTGCAGATCGAGCTGGATGTCATTATTAAAATGGGCTTCCCCGGCTACTTCCTGATCGTGGCCGACTTCATCCAATGGGCCAAGGACCACGACATCCCGGTGGGCCCCGGGCGCGGCTCGGGCGCCGGTTCGCTGGTGGCCTATGCGCTGAAGATCACCGACCTCGACCCCATCGAGCACGACCTGCTGTTCGAGCGCTTCCTGAACCCCGAGCGCGTCTCCATGCCCGACTTTGACGTGGACTTCTGCATGGAGCGCCGCGACGAGGTGATCGACTATGTGGCGCGCCACTACGGGCGCGACTCGGTGTCGCAAATCATCACCTATGGCTCCATGGCGGCCAAGGCGGTGGTGCGCGACGTGGGCCGGGTGCTGGGCCACTCCTACGGCTTCGTGGACCGCATCGCCAAGCTGATCCCGTTCGAGGTGGGCATGACCCTGGAAAAGGCCCTGACGGAGAGCGAGGAGTTCAAACAGGCCTTTGAGGACGACGAGGACATCACCGACCTGGTGAACATGGCGCGCAAGCTCGAAGGCCTGGCGCGCAACGCCGGCAAGCACGCCGGCGGGGTGGTGATCGCCCCCACCGTGCTGACCGACTTCGCGCCGCTGTATTGCGAGCCCTCGGGCGAAAACCTGGTCACCCAGTTCGACAAGGACGACGTGGAGCAGGTGGGCCTGGTGAAGTTCGACTTCCTCGGCCTGCGCACCCTCACCATCGTCGATTGGGCCCTGAAGGAGGTGAACCAGCAGCGCGCCGCCCAGGGCGAGCCGCCGGTGGACATCATGGCCATCGACATGGCCGACCCCGACGCCTTCGCCCTGCTCAAGCGCTGCGAGACCACCGCGGTGTTTCAGCTCGAATCCCGCGGCATGAAGGAGCTGATTAAAAAGCTCCAGCCCGACCGCTTCGACGACATCACCGCCCTGGTGGCCCTGTTCCGCCCCGGCCCGCTGCAATCGGGCATGGTGGACGACTTCATCGCCCGCAAGCACGGCGTCCAGGAAGTCGTTTATCCCCACCCGGACCTGGAGCCCATCCTCAAGCCCACTTACGGCGTGATCCTGTACCAGGAGCAGGTGATGCAGATCGCCCAGGTCCTCGCCGGCTACAGCCTCGGCGGCGCGGATCTTTTGCGCCGGGCCATGGGCAAGAAGAAGGCCGAGGAGATGGCCAAGCAGCGCCAAATCTTCATGGAGGGCGCGGTGGGGCGCGGCGTCGAGGCCGAGACTGCTACCTATATCTTTGATTTAATGGAGAAATTTGCCGGGTACGGTTTCAATAAAAGTCACTCCGCCGCCTACGCCCTGGTCTCCTACCACACCATGTGGCTCAAGGCCCACTACCCGGCGGCCTTCATGGCCGCGGTGCTCTCCTCGGACATGGACAACACCGACAAGGTGGTGACCTTTATCGAAGAGTGCCGCACCCTGGGCCTTAAGGTGGAGCCGCCGCGGGTCAATCGCTCCGAATACCGCTTTACCGTGGACGGCGACAACATTGTGATCTACGGCCTGGGCGCCATCAAGGGCGTGGGCGAGTCCGCCATCGAGAGCCTGCTCGCCGCGCGCCAGGCCGACGGCCCCTACCAGGATCTGTTCGAGTTCTGCCGCCGCATCGACCTGCGCAAGGCCAACAAGCGGGTGCTGGAGGCCCTGGTGCGCGCCGGCGCCCTGGACGAGCTAGGCCCCAACCGCGCCACCCTCATTGCCCACCTGCCGCTGGCCCTGCAAATGGCCGAGCAGCACCACGCCGCCGAAGAGGCCGGCCAGGCGGACCTGTTCGGCCTCGCCGACCCCGAGCCCGCGGCGGCGGATGACCCGGCGGACCCGCAGGTGTTGCCCGAGCCGCAACCGGACTGGGACGACGAGGTGCGCCTGCAAGGCGAAAAGGAGACCCTCGGGCTTTACCTCACAGGCCACCCCATCGACCGCTACGAACGGGAGCTGCGCGAACTGGGCATTACCCGCATCTCCGACCTCGACGCCGAAGAGGGCCCGGGCAAGGTTGACGGCAAGCGCCGCCGGGGCGGCCGCAAGTGCATGGTGGCGGGCCTGGCGGTGGCGGTGAGCCGGCGCAAGACCCAGCGCGGGCGCATGGCCAGCGTGCTACTCGACGACCGCAGCGGCCGCATCGAGGCCAACCTGTTCGGCGAGGCCTTCGAGGCCAACCAGGACCAACTGGCCAATGATCGGGTGCTGGTGATCAGCGGCAGCGTGCAGTTCGACGAATACCGCGGCGGCCTCAGCCTGCGCGCCGATCATGTGATGGAACTGCAAAAGGCCCGCGAACTCTACGCCCGCCAACTCTCGCTGGTCCTCGACGCCCGCGGCCGCGAAGCGCAATTGGCCAACGGCTGGCTGGAGGACTTTAAGCAACTCCTCCAGGCCTACAATGGCGGCAACTGCCCCCTGCGCCTTCACTACCGCTGCGCCGGCGCCGAAGGCAGCTTCGACCTCGGGCAAGACTGGCGCATCACCCCCGCCGACGAACTCCTGCGTCGCCTCGAACGCCTGCCCGGCATCCAGGGCCTGGAAATGAGCTTCCGCCGGCCTTCATTGCCCGAATAGGGGCTGGGTATAACGCAAAGGGCGCAAGGCAGGCGCAAAGGTCGCCAAGGGTTGTGGAGTACAGCCCTTGGGCTGTGCGGGTCTCGCACACGCCAAGGCGTGTACTCCATCGAGAACCCGCAACCGCTCGGAGCCCGGACCGCTCGGACGCGTGCCGGACCGGGGCGAGATCGGCCATTGAACCGCGGATGGGTGCGAATGGACGCGAATATTCACTTATGACAGGATGGGCAAAGGCGTTCCCCCTGTCATTGGCTTTGGTCGCGGCCTATCAGCGCCGTGCCCATCAGGGGGCGCCTGTTAAAGACCCACAGATGGACACTGACTAACTTAGATTTGTGGGCTCCTTTCCGTTTCGTGCGGGTGGCGGGTCTCGCACACGCCAAGGCGTGTACTCCATTGAGAACCCGCGACCGCTCGGACGCGTGCCGGACCGAGGCGAGATCGGCCATTGAACCGCGAATGGACGCGAATTTTGGCTTCGCGACCGCCTCCTCAGTTTAGGCCTGCATCCGCCGGCCGATTTCGTAGTGGTTGATTAGGATGCGGCTGACGTAATTGGCGGGTTCTTCGAGGGCGGGGATGCGGCCGTAGGCGGCGTAGTGGCCGTCGGCCTGGGTGCGTCCGGGGCCGGCGTTGTAGCCGGCGGCGGCGGCGAGGAGGTTGCCGCCGCGGGCGCGTAGGTTGTCGGCCATCAGGCGCACCATGGCGGAGGCGGGGCGGCTGTAGATCAGGCGTTGGTCGAAGCCCTTGAGGAAGGCGGCGTCGCGGTCGTTGAAGATGTCGCGGCCTTCGAGGTTGGCGGCGAGGTAGGCGCGGAAGCCTTCCCTGGCCTGATCGACTTGGTCGTCATAGGCCGCGATGGCCTGGGTCAGTTCCAGGTGTCCTTGGGCCGCGGCTTGCAGGCCGGCGGTGTCGCCGGCGGCGAGGCGTTGCACCAGTGCGTCCGGCTCTAGGAGCTGGTCGCGGTTGGCGTTTTTGAATTCGCGCTTTTCGGTGCGCAGGCGGTAGAAGTCGCGGGCGCGGCCAGCCAGTTCGGGGCTTTGGTAGGGCGCGGCGTGGTGGGCCTCGGCCTCGCCGGCGCACAGCAGGTCGTAGGCCTTGGCGGTGGGCAGGATGAATTGGCAAATGCCCAGGGCCAGGGAGCTGGAGACGGCGAATTCGTAGAAGAAGGATTCTTGCATGATTTGGCCCATCACCCACACCGGGTCTACATACCAAACGGCGGCGTGTTGCTCCACGGCCTGGAGCACCCAGTAGGCGATGTTCAGCAGGCGTTTTTCCAGTTCGATGTCGCTGAACGGGCGCCGCCAGATGGGCAGGTTGGCATCGCCGTAATGGGTTTCCAGGTAGTCGAGGGTGGCGCGGGCGAGGCGCCAATGGTAGTCCTTGGGGAAGGGGCGGTAGCCGTCCCGGGGCAGGATGATGTTGATGCCGGCGGCGCGGGCCTCGGCGGCGCTGCCGAGGCCGAGGGGGGCGAGGGCCGCGGGCAGGAGCAGGGCGCTTTGCAGCAGGCGGCGTTTGGGGGTATCCAATTTCTGTTCGAATCTCTTAGTTCGGGTGGCTAAAATAGGGGCCGGGCGTCATGTGAGTACAGCGGCGCCTAAGCAGCGGAAGCAACCCAGGCGCTTTTGGGACGCGGAGCAGGCGCAGAACCGCAGAGGGCGCAGAGAGGCGTTCGATTTCATGCCCGTTCCCTAGGTCTCCTTGGGAAGGCCTGTGTTGCAAGCTCCAGCTTGCCGAGTGGCTCGGGAAGCTAGGGCTTCCAAGACGTGGGTCCTCAAGCTGGAGCTTGGGGACCCGCGGCGCCAAAAACCCCTCCGCGCTCCCTGCGGTCCTCTGTGTCCTTTGCGTTCCTAAGAGCCGTTGTGTTGGCAATCCTAGAAAGAGCGGTTGGACGGGGCGGAGAGTGCGTCTGCGGGGGTTGCAGGGCAAGGCGCAGCGACGCGCAATAGTGGTTCTATTCCAAGGGGCTGCAACGCCGCCCTGCGCCGCCGCAGGCGTGCTATCCGGCCCGTAGCGTGGGTCACCCGGCGGGTGAAACGGCTTTTCGAGGTCCTTGCACTTCATGTTAGTAACTTACCTATAGAATGGAGCGGTCAACTGCTCTTTCTAGGGTAATGGTTAGTCCCAGTGAATCGGTTCGAGGTTCCAAATCTTCTCGGCGTAGTCGCGCACGGTGCGGTCGCTGGAGAAGAAGCCCATCATGGCGGTGTTGAGGATGGCGCGGCGGTTCCAGGCCTGTTGGTCGCGGTAGGTCAGGTCGGCGCGGGCGTCCGCCTGCATGAAGGCGCGGAAGTCGGCCATCACCATGAAATGGTCGTCGTTTAACAGGCTGTCGATCAGCGGCTTGTAGCGGTCGGGCTCTTCCACCGAGAAGTAGCCGCCGCGGATTTCGTCGATTACGCCCCGAAGTTCGGCGTCGCCCTCGTAGTAGTCGCGCGGGCGGTAGCCGCGTTGGCGCAGGGCTTGCACTTGGTGGGCCTCCAGGCCGAAGGTGAAGATGTTGTCTGCGCCCACCTGGTCGCGGATCTCGATGTTGGCCCCGTCGAGGGTGCCCATGGTGAGGGCGCCGTTGAGGGCCAGTTTCATGTTGCCGGTGCCCGAGGCCTCCATGCCGGCGGTGGAGATTTGCTGCGAGAGTTCGGCGGCGGGGATGATGTCGGCGGCGGTGCTGACGTTGTAGTCGGGGATGAAGAAGACCCTGAGCCGGCCGTTGATGCCGGCGTCGTTGTTGATTACGCCGGCGATGTCGTGGGTGAGGCGGATGATCTGCTTGGCCAGGTAGTAGCCGGGGGCGGCCTTGCCGGCAAAGAGTACGCTGCGCGGAACCATGTCGGCGCCGGGGTTTTCGCGCAGGCGGTTGTACAGGGCCACCACCCGCATGAGGTTCATCAGTTGGCGCTTGTATTCGTGGATGCGCTTGATCTGGGCGTCGAACAGGCTGTCCGGGTCCATCTCGAAGCCGTGCAGGGCCTGCATTTTGGCCGCGAAATCGGCCTTGTTGGCCCGCTTCACCTTGGCGAATCGCGCCGCGAAGCCGGGGTCGTCGGCCAGGTCCTTGAGTTCGGCCAGGCGGTCGAGCCGGCGCATCCAGCCGGGGCCGATGCCCTCGTCGATGAGGTCCGCCAGGCGCGGATTGGCCTGGTTGAGCCAGCGCCGCGGGGTGATGCCGTTGGTGACGTTGACGATGCGCCCCGGCAGCATGGTCTCGAAGTCGCGGAAGGTGTGCTCTTGCAGCAGGCGCGAGTGCAGCGCGGAGACGCCGTTGACCTTGTGGCTGCCGACGATGGCCAGGTGGGCCATGCGTACATGCTTGCCCCCGGCTTCGCCGATGATGGACAGGCGGCGCAGGATGTCGGTGTCGCCGGGGAAGCGGTTGCCCACCTGCAGCAGGAAGCGGCGGTTGATTTCGTAAATCAGTTGCAGGTGACGCGGCAGCAGTTGCCCCAGCAGCTCCGCCGGCCAGGTCTCCAGGGCCTCGGGCAGCAGGGTGTGGTTGGTGTAGGAGAAGATCCCGGTGGTGATCTCCCAGGCCGGTTGCCAGGGGATTTTGTGCTGGTCCAGCAGGATGCGCATCAGTTCGGGGATGGCGATGGCCGGATGGGTGTCGTTGAGCTGAATGCCCACCTTTTCGGGGAGTTTGGTCACATCGTCGTGTTGCTTCAGGAAGCGGCGCAGGATGTCTTGCAGCGAGGCGCTGACGAAGAAGTATTGTTGCTTTAGGCGGAGCTTTTGGTTTTCGACCGTGTTGTCCGCCGGGTAGAGCACCTTGGAGAGGTTTTCCGAGAGGGTTTTGCCCTCCACCGCCTTGATGTAGTTGCCCTGGTTGAAGCACTGGAGGTCGAAGCCGCGGGTGGCCTTGGCGGACCACAGGCGCAGGTTGTTCACGGTGCTGGTGCCGAAGCCGGGGACGGGGGTGTCGTAGGCCTGGGCCAGCACCTCCTCGCCGCCCAGCCAATGGAAGCTGGCGGCGCCTTCGTGGTGGGCGCCCACCACCACATGGCCGCCGAAGCGCACGCTGTAGGCGACCTCGGCGCGGGGGAATTCCCAGGGGTTGCCGCGGTCGAGCCAGTTTTCGGGCAGCTCGGCCTGTTCGCCGTCGCGGATCTCTTGGCGGAACATGCCGTATTCGTAGCGAATGCCGTAGCCGGTGCCGGGCAGGTCGAGGGTGGCCAGCGAATCCAGGATGCAGGCGGCCAGGCGCCCCAGGCCGCCGTTGCCGAGGGCGGCGTCGTGTTCCAGCTCGCGCAGCTGTTCAAGCTCCAGGCCCATACTCCGCAGGGCCTTTTCGCAGGCCCCCTTAATGCCCAGGTTGAGCAGGGAGTTGGTGAGGGTGCGGCCGATCAGGAACTCCATGGAGAAGTAGTAGAGCCGCTTGACGTCGTCGCGATAGTAGCGGCGGTGGGTCTCCATCCAGCGCTCGATCAGGCGCGCGCGCACGGTGGTCGATAGGGCGGTGAGCCAGTCGCTGTGAGTGGCGGTGAGCGGGTCCTTGCCGACGCCGTAGACCAGCTCGTTCGAGATGTCCTCTTGCAGGCTCTTGGCGTCGCTATCGAGGTAATCGTATTCCGGGGTTTCCATGACTGCTGTTACCTTATTCCCGAATGCGGGCGGGGTCTTAGGCTTGCCGGGCGATGGCCCGGTAGCCGATGTCGGTGCGGAAATAGACCTCGTCCCAATGGATGGAACGGGCCAGGGCATAGGCGCGGCGCTGGGCCTCGGCCACGGTATCGCCGAGGGCGGTGGCGCACAGTACGCGGCCGCCGGAGGTGATGACATGGCCGCTCTTGAGCGCGGTGCCGGCGTGAAACACCTTTTCGCCTGGGGTTTCGTCCCGCGGCAGGTCGGTGATGGGGCGGCCCTTGTCGTATGGGCCGGGGTAGCCGCCGGCGGCCAGCACCACGCCGAGGGCGGGGCGCGGATCCCAGTGGGCGCTTTCGCGGTCGAGTTCGCCCTCCAGCGCCGCTAGGCAGTGGGCCACTAGGTCCGATTGCATGCGCAGCATGATGGGCTGGGTCTCGGGGTCGCCAAAGCGGCAATTGTATTCGATCACCTGGGGCGCGCCGTCGGCCATGATCATCAATCCGGCATACAAAAAGCCGGTATAGGGCAGGCCTTCGGCGGCCATGCCTTGCAACGTGGGGCGGATCACCTCGTCGAGGATGCGTTGCTCCGCCTCGGGGGTGACCACCGGGGCCGGCGAATAGGCCCCCATGCCGCCGGTGTTGGGGCCGGTGTCGCCGTCGCCCGCGCGCTTGTGGTCCTGACTGGTGGCCATGGGCAGTGCATGTTGCCCGTCGCAGATGACAATATAACTGGCCTCTTCGCCGTCGAGGAATTCCTCGATCACCACCCGGGCGCCGGCCGCGCCGAAGGCGTTGCCCGAGAGCATGTCGCGCACCGCGGTCTCGGCTTCTTGCAGGCTCATGGCCACGATCACGCCCTTGCCCGCGGCCAGGCCGTCGGCCTTCACCACGATGGGCGCGCCCTTCTCTTGAAGGTAGGCCAAGGCCGGGTCGATGGCGGTGAACACCTGGTAGTCGGCGGCGGGGATTTGGTGGCGGGCCAGGAAGTCCTTGGTGAAGGCCTTGGAGCCCTCCAGTTGGGCCGCGCCCTGGGTGGGGCCGAAGCACTTGAGCCCGGCGGCGGCGAAGGCGTCCACGATGCCGGCCACCAGCGGGGCCTCGGGGCCGACGATGGTCAGGCCTACGTCGTTGGCCTTGGCGAAGCCGATCAGGGCCGCGGTGTCGTCGCCGTCTAACGGGGCGTTTTGCAGCCGCGGCTCCAGGGCCGTGCCCGCATTGCCCGGGGCCACGAAGACCTTGTCCGCCAGGGGCGACTGCGCGGCCTTCCAGGCCAGGGCATGCTCACGCCCGCCGCCGCCGATTACCAGTATGTTCATTCGTTCTCTATCTCCCAGGGTTTTTGGGAACGCAGAGCGCGCAGAGGACCGCTAAGCGCGCAGGGGGTTTTAGGGGCGGTCTGGTGTTCAGTTACCGGGAGGTTGCGGCTTTAGCCGGGGTGGTGTGAGTCTCAGCCAAAACGCCCAACCTTCAATGCCCGATAAGGCGCTGCGCCCTCGGCGTTTCTCCGCGTGCTCTGGGTCCCCAATTTAATGCCGAAAGTGGCGCATGCCGGTGAAGACCATGGCGATGCCGTGTTCGTCGGCGGCGGCGATGACCTCTTGGTCGCGCATGGAGCCGCCGGGCTGGATCACTGCGCGAATGCCGGCCGCGGCGGCGTTGTCGAGGCCGTCGCGAAAGGGGAAGAAGGCGTCGGAGGCCATCACCGCGCCCGGCACGTCCAGGCCCGCCTGTTCGGCCTTAATGCCGGCGATGCGGGCGGAGTTTACGCGGCTCATCTGGCCGGCCCCCACGCCGATGGTCATTTTGTCCCTGCCGTAGACGATGGCGTTGGACTTTACGAACTTGGCCACGCGCCAGGTGAACAGCAGGTCGTCCATTTCCTGCTCGGTGGGGGCGCGCTGGGTGACGACTTTGAGTTCGTGGTTGAGCCGGAGGTCGGCATCCTGCACCAAGAGGCCGCCGTTGACCCGCTTGAAGTCCAGGCGGTGGATGGCCTCGGCGCTCCATTCGCCGCATTCGAGCAGGCGCACGTTCTTTTTGCCGCTCACCGCGTGGGCGGCGTCGGCGGAGACCTTGGGGGCGATAATGACCTCCACGAACTGGCGGTCTACGATGGCCTTGGCGGCGGGGCCGTCTAGCTCTTGGTTGAAGGCGATAATGCCGCCGAAGGCGGACTCGGGGTCGGTCTTAAAGGCGCGGTCGTAGGCCTCCAGCAGGTTGGCGCCGATGGCCGCGCCGCAGGGGTTGGCGTGTTTTACGATCACGCAGGCCGGGCCTTCGGCGTCGAACTGCTTCACGCACTCCAGGGCGGCGTCGGTGTCGCCGATGTTGTTGTAGGAGAGTTCCTTGCCTTGCAACTGCTTGGCGGTGGCGATACAGGCCTCGGGTTGGTCGCGCTCCACGAAGAATGCGGCCTTTTGGTGCGGGTTTTCGCCGTAGCGCATGGTCTGCACCTGGCGGTATTGCAGGTTGATGGTGCGCGGGAAGTCGGCGGTTTCGTCCCCGGTGCGCGCCCCGAGGTAATTGGCAATGGCCCCGTCGTAGGCCGCGGTGTGTTCGAAGGCCTTTACCGCCAGGTCGAAGCGCGCAGGGTCGCTGACGGCGCCGCCGTTGGCGTCCATTTCGTCGAGCACCCGCTGGTAGTCGGCGCTGTCCGCCACCACGGTGACATAGGCGTGGTTCTTGGCCGCGGCGCGCAGCATGGTCGGGCCGCCGATGTCGATGTTTTCGATCGCCGCGGGCCGGTCGCAATCGGGGTTGGCTACGGTCTTTTCGAAGGGGTAGAGGTTGACTGCGATGAGGTCGATGGGGTCGATTTCGTTGTCATGCATTACCCGGTCGTCCTGGCCGCGCCGGCCGAGGATGCCGCCGTGGATCTTGGGGTGCAGGGTCTTCACGCGGCCGTCCATAATCTCCGGGAAGCCGGTGTGCTCGGACACCTCCAGCACCGGGATGTCGTTTTCGGTCAGTAGCTTGGCGGTGCCGCCGGTGGATAGGATCTCGACCTTGCGCGCATGGAGGGCGCGGGCGAATTCCACGATGCCGGACTTGTCCGATACGCTGATGAGGGCGCGGGTGATTCGTGACATGGATTGGGTTCCGAGTAAATGGGTTTGAAGTCGAGGGTCCGGACGGTTAGTCCACCGCGTATTTTTGGAGCTTCTTGCGCAGGGTGCCGCGGCTCACGCCGAGCACCCGGGCGGCGTGGGTCTGGTTGCCGCCCACATGCTCCATCACCGCCTGCAGCATGGGTTTTTCCACCTCGGCCAGCACCAGTTGGTAGAGGTCGTCGAGGCGGTGGCCGTCGAGGTTGCGCAGGTAGCCGTCCACCGCCCCGCGCACCGATTCGCCGAGGGTTTCGTGGCGGCGGGCGTTGATCTCTGTTTCGGGTTCCGGGGTCTCTTCCCGAAGCGCTAGGATTCGTGCATTCATGCGGCCAGCTCCTGCCTGTCTCCTAAACCGTGAAAAAAAGCCTCCACCGCCGCCAACTGCCGCGATGGCTCGGAGATGTGGTTGATTCTTCGCCGAAAGGCGCCGCCCCCGGGGAAGCGCTTGCTGTACCAGGCGATGTGCTTGCGCGCCACCAGCATGCCGTGGCGGGCGCCGTAGAAGGCGTAAAGGGCCTCCAGGTGTTCGCGCAGAATCGCGAGGACCTGGCCCGAACCGGGGTGCGCGGCCGGCTCGTCGCTATTGAGCCTGCACGCGATTTCCTGAAACACCCAGGGGCGGCCGCGGGCGGCGCGGCCGATCATAATGCCATCGGCGCCGGTCAACTCCAAGACCTGTAGCGCCTTTTCCGGGCCATCGATGTCGCCGTTGGCGATCACCGGGATCTTTACCGCCTGTTTTATGGTCCGAATGGTGTCGTATTCGGCGGCGCCGGAGAAGCCGCAGGCGCGGGTGCGGCCATGCACCGCCAGGGCCTGGATGCCGGCCTGTTCGGCGAGGCGGGCGATGCGCGGCCCGTTGCGGTGGGCCGGATCCCAGCCGGTGCGGATCTTCAGCGTCACCGGCACGTCCACCGCGGCCGTCACTGCGGCGAGGATGCGCGCGGCCAGGGCCTCGTCTTGCATCAGCGCCGAGCCCGCCGCCGCGCGACAGACCTTTTTCGCCGGGCAGCCCATGTTGATGTCGATAATCTGCGCCCCGTGATCGACGTTAATCCGCGCCGCCTCGGCCATGGTTTGCGGGTCGGCGCCGAGGATCTGCACCGCCAGCGGGCCTGGCTCGCCGCTGAAATCCAGCCGGCGCAAGGTCTTGGGGTGGGCGCGCAGGCTGGTGTCGGAGGAGATCATTTCCGACACCGCCAGGCCCGCCCCGAAGCGCCGGCACAGGCGCCGAAAGGGCAGGTCGGTGATGCCCGCCATGGGCGCGAGGACCAGGCGGTTGGGCAATCGATGGGGTCCGATTTGCAGCACGGCTCAGCCTTTCGGCCCGGGGCGGCGGGTGCAAGGATCCTTCTGTTGGAGGGTCGCCATGTGCGAAATCCCGTAGCGCTGGGTGAAAAAAGACCCTACATTCTACGAGCCCCAGGCCCGATCTCCAACCCTAAAAACATGCGTTGGCGCTTTCGTTGAGCGGCGGTTGCCCTTATCATTGACGCAAATTTTCGCAGGAGAACCCTATGCTGAAAGTCGGTATCGTGGGCGGCACCGGATACACCGGGGTGGAGCTGTTGCGCCTGTTGGCGCTGCATCCGGAGGTGGAGCTTGGCATGATCACCTCCCGCTCCGAGGCCGGGACCCGGGTGTCGGAGATGTTTCCCAATCTGCGCGGGCGGGTGGATATTGCGTTCACCGAGCCCGCGCCGGAGGCCCTGAAGTCTAACGATTTGGTGTTCTTCGCCACGCCCAACGGCACGGCGATGAGGCTGGTCCCGGAGTTGTTAGAGGCCGGGGTCAAGGTGGTGGACCTGGCGGCGGATTTCCGGTTGCGGGATCCGCTGCTGTGGGAGCAGTGGTACGGCCTGCCGCATGCCTGCCCCGAGTTGTTGCAGGAGGCGGTGTACGGCTTGCCGGAGTTGCACCGCGAGCGGATTCGCGAGGCGCGCCTGGTGGCCAATCCCGGTTGCTATCCCACCGCGGTTAGCCTGGGGTTTCTGCCGCTGATCGAGAGCGGTCTGGTCGCACCCGGGGCGCCGCTGATCGCGAGTTGCGCTTCCGGCGTCAGCGGCGCCGGGCGCAAGGCCGCGGTGCCGGCGTTGATGGGCGAGTGCGGCGAGAGCTTCAAGGCCTACGGGGTGGCGGGGCATCGCCACCTGCCGGAGATTCGGCAGGTGCTCGGCGGCGTGGCGGGGGCCGAGCCCGACCTGACCTTTGTGCCCCACCTGCTGCCCATGGTGCGGGGGATTCATGCTACGCTTTATGCCCGCTGCCCCCCGGGGAGCGACTTGCAGGCCTTGTATGAGCAAAGGTACGCGCAGGAGGCCTTTGTGGATGTGATGCCTGCGGGCGCGCTGCCGGAGACGCGTAGCGTGCGCGGAGTGAATCAATGCCGTTTGGCGGTGCATCGGCCCCAGGGCGGCGATACCGTGGTGGTGTTGTCGGTGATCGATAACCTGGTCAAGGGTGCGGCCGGGCAGGCGGTGCAGAACATGAATTTGATGTGCGGATGGGCCGAAGACTTGGGTTTTGATTCGGTGGCGTTGTTGCCATGAAACGCGGGCGGGCGCGAGTGCTTGTCCGGTGTACGGTTATTGCTGACAGGCTCGGGTTTTTTTCATGAGCATGGTTCAACCAAAAAAGGTGGAAAGCCCGCGCATTATGCAGCCCCATGGCGGGGGCAAAGGGCGCTGGCTGCTGCTGCTGCTGTTGTTTGGGGCGGTGTTTGCGGCCGGTTGGGTGGGGCACCAGCGTTATGCGCCGACGGTGGGCGGTTCGGTGGCCGAGATCGGCCGTAACCTGGAATGGCGCACCCAAGTGGAGTTGCGCGACGCCCGTATCGAAACCCTGGAGCAGGACAATGCGGCCCTGCGCCGCAAGGCGGCGGCCTTGGAGCGCGAGGTTCAGGTGGATCGCGAGGCGATGCAAAAGGTCCAGCGCGAGCTGTCGCGCTACCAGGACGAGCGCCTGACCCTCGAAGAGGAGCTGACCTTTCTGCGCAGCCTAGTTTCCGACGGCAAGGTCAAGGTCTTGCTCGGGGTGCGCGACTTCCGCATCGCCCTCGGCGATGGCGGCAGGGCCTACGAGTATGCGTTTACCGTGGCCCATGGGCAGGACAACGAGGACTGGATCGAAGGCCGGATTCACTTAACCGTCAATGGGCGCCTGCACGGCGAAGCGGTCAGTTTGCCGCTGAGCGAGGTCTCCTCTGTGAGCGAGGCGGGTTTGAAGATGCGGTTTCGCAACTTTCAGGACGTGGATGGCGGTTTTACCTTGCCGGCGGGCTTCGAGCCCGATGGCGTGCTGTTGGAGGTTCGGCCCGAGGACGAACGCTTTGCGCCGACCCTGCAACGCTATCCCTGGCAGATCACCGGGTGAGCGGGCCCGGGTGCTTGCCGCAAGTTCCCGCAGCGGCTTGAAACTCATGTTTTTCAGAAAGAGGTCTGCGATGAATCGCATCAAGAAATTCAAGGCCCCCAAGATCGCCACCGTGGTCGGCATGGGCACTGAAATCACCGGCGATCTGCATTTCACCGGCGGGTTGCATGTGGATGGCGTGATCAAGGGCAATGTCACCGCGGAGCAAGATGGCCGGTCGGCATTGACCATCAGCGAGAACGGCAACATCGAGGGCGAGGTGAGGGTGCCCAACATCATCATCAACGGCACTGTGGTGGGTGATGTCTACGCCAGTCAGCGGGTGGAATTGGCCCCCAAGGCGCGGGTGACCGGCACCGTGTACTACAGCCTGTTGGAGATGGCCATGGGCTCGGAGGTCAACGGGCAACTGATTCGCGCGGATGAGAATTCGCCGAAGATGCTGGGTTACGATGAGGAGTTGACCGAATCCTTAGGCAATGAGGCCGCTGGCACGGCCAATAGTTGACGCTTTTGCTTGGCTATAGCAGAATGAGTCTAAATAGGCGGCGATTCCGATACCGGTCTCGGCGCGCCTGATCTGAATCCAGCACAGCAAAAGGTGTCTCTTATGACTGAAGCAGCGACCGAAACCGAAGCCCCCATGATCTTCACCGCGGCGGCGGCGTCCAAAGTGGCGTCTTTGATCGAGGAGGAGGGCAACCCCGAACTCAAACTGCGCATCTATATCCAGGGCGGCGGCTGCTCGGGGTTCCAGTACGGCTTCACCTTTGACGAAGATGAGAAGGAAGGCGACACCTCCGTGGTCACCGATGGCGTCACCTTGCTGATCGATCCGATGAGCATGCAGTATTTGATGGGGGCCGAGGTGGACTTCACCGAGAGCCTGCAAGGCTCGCAGTTCGTGATCCGCAATCCCAACGCCACCACCACCTGCGGCTGCGGCTCTTCGTTTTCGGCGTAGGCGAGTACGCCTGCGCACAAATAACGGATTTAGAAACGCAGGGGGTACTGAGGACCGCAGGGCGTGCGGAGGCCGGTTTTTGCTTGCTTGTTGTGCCTGCCCGGCGCCCCAGCGCCGCCTAGCGCACAGCCCTCGGGCTGTGCGGGTTTCGGCAACGCGCCGGGACCAAGGCGTGTGCGCTGCGAGCCCGCAGTCATACAGCAGTCATACAGGGGGGCGGGGCCGGCGAAGGGCATTCGCCGCTGAAGCGGCGGATGCCGAAGGCAGCGTCGGCGCTTACCCAATCGCGGGCCAGGCCCTGCCCGGATAGATCCCGCCGAGCACCAGGTTGCGTTCGGCCCCGGTCACGGATGACACATTGCCCGCGGCCCCCCGCATGGTTTGGCGGGCCATCCAGGCGAAGGCCGCGGCCTCCACTGCGTCAGGGTCCAGCCCGTGGCTGGCCGTGGATTCCAGCGTGACCTGCGGCAGCGCCGCGGCCAACCTGCGCATCAGTTCCTGATTATGCACCCCGCCCCCGCACACCAGCAGCCGTTCGCAATCCCGCTGTCGGGCCTGTAGCTGGGCGCGCACAGACTCCGCCGTCAATTGCAGCAAGGTGCTTTGCACCGCTTCCGGCGCGCAGTCGGGGGCGTGCGCGCCCAGCATTCGATCCAGCCAGGCCGGGGAGAAATACTCCGGCCCGGTGGTCTTTGGCGGCGCCGCGGTGAAATAGGGGTCCGCCAGCATCCGCGCGAGGAGGCCCGGCTCCGCGGCGCCGGAGGCGGCCCAGCGGCCGGCTTGATCGAAGTCGGCGGCGAGGTGACGGCGGCACCAATGGTCGGAGAGCGTATTGCCGGGTCCGGTGTCGAACCCGCTGATCGGGTGCTCGGGATCCGCCGGCAGCAGGGTCAGGTTGGCGATGCCGCCGATGTTCAGCACCGCCCGCGATTCATGTTCGGATTGAAATAAGGCTTGATGCAGCCCGCACACCAGGGGCGCCCCCTGGCCGCCGGCGGCCATGTCCCGGCGCCGGAAGTCGGCCACAGTGGTGATGCCGGTGCGTTCGGCAATGCGATTCGGGTCGCCGATTTGCAGCGTAAAGGCGCACGCGCCTTGCGGGCGGTGGCGCACGGTTTGGCCGTGACTGCCCACCGCGATCACCTGTTCTTTGGGGATGGCGTTTCGATCGAGCAGGCCCAGCAGGCATTGGGCGAAGAACTCGCCCGCCCGTCGATCGGCCTCGCCCAGCAAATCCAGGCCGTCCGCGCCGGGTTGGGCCAAGCGTTGCAGGCGCACCCGGTCCGCATCCGGCCAGGGGGTGGTGGCGTGGCATAACACCCGCAGCCCCTTTGGATCGAAGCTGCAAACCGCGGCGTCCACGCCGTCCATGCTGGTGCCGGAGATCAGCCCAGCATAGAGTGCTTCTTCGATCATCCGGCGGGGCTTGAGCGGCTCAATCCGGGGCGCTAGCCAAACGCGTGCCGGCAGTGATGGACTCCAGCTGGGCCACCAGCGGACGGCTGCGAGTCAGGAAGTCCTGACGGTATTCGTCATCGATGGGCAGGGCCTTGGGCAAGTCCACGGTGAGCGGATCCTGATGCTCGCCATTGACCCGAAATTCGTAGTGCAGGTGGGGGCCGGTGGTGAGGCCGGTGGCCCCGACATAGCCGATGATGTCGCCTTGGGATACGCGCGAGCCGCTGGCCGCGGATTTATGAAATTTGGACATGTGCGCATACAGCGTACTGTAACGGCCGCTCGCATGCTCGAGGATCACGGTGTTGCCATAGCCGCCTTTGCGCCCGCGAAAGACCACCCGGCCATCGCCGGCGGCCTTGATCGGGGTGCCGGTGGAGGCGGCGTAATCCACCCCTTGATGCGGCCGCTTGCGCCCCAGCACCGGGTGGAAGCGTTCTTTGGAAAAGCGTGAGGAAATGCGGCGGAAGTCCACCGGCGCCCGCAGGAAGGCCTTGCGCATGCTCTGGCCTTCCGGGGTGAAATACTGTGCGCTGCCTTGGTCGTTCTCGAACCGAATCGCCCGAAAGGCTTGGCCCCGATTGATGAATTCCGCCGCCAGCACGGCCCCGGTCCCGACCTTTTGGCCATCGAGCCAGCGCTCCTCGAAAATCACGCTGAAACTGTCGCCCTTTTGAATCTCCAGGGCGAAGTCGACGTCCCAGCCGAAGATCGTGGCCAGTTGCATGATCACGTTATCTGGCAGGCCGGCTTGCTTGGCGTTGGCATACAGCGAGCTGTCGATGATGCCGGTGACCTCGGCGGTGCGGGTTTGCGGCGTGCGGCTGACCAGCCGGCTGTTCAGGGCGCCCCCCTGGTGGGTGATTTGCAGGCTTTCGGTCAGGGAGCGCTGGTAGATCAGCTCCCGAAACCCGCCCGCGGCGTCCTGGCGGACCCGCAGGGTTTGGCCCGGCCGGATCCGCGCCAGCGACTTGCCGTCGGCGGTGTCATTAACGATGCGATGGAGTAGCTTTGCCGGCAGGTCCAGGCGGGAAAATATGGTTGACAGGGAGTCGCCCTTGCGCACCGTCGCCTCTAGCCAACCCCTTTCAGCGGCGCCCGGCCCCGGGGCGCCGGCGCGCTCGGCGGGGAGGTCGAGGCGCGGTTCCTGGCCCGGCGCCAGGGTCTGCGGCATCACCACGTCGAGGTCATCGCCGGCCTGACCGCGCGGCACCCGAATCGCAATGATCAATGGTTCGCGTTCGCTTTCGGCCTGGCGGGTCTTCTTCTCCGGATCCAGGATCCCCAGCGAGGCGTAGATCGCCGTGGCGCACAGGGCCAGCGCCATCAAGGTCAGCAAGCCCAGGAAGACATGGTGCCGGCGGTGGTCTAGTCCGGCGCTGCGTGAACGTGAGCGAAGCCGGTAAATCTCTAAGGATTGGTTGTACATAGCGTCCAAACCGAGCCTTTTTCGGTAATTTTTTACGCCTGCCCGCGCTTCTGTGCTCGAAGCTTGCGGGCAGCCCCCATATCATACCCCTCACCCCCTACTTTAACACCAAATCGCCGATACATTATAGTCTTTCTACCGCCGGCGGGTCCGGCCTCTTACTTTTTGCCCGGGACGCTAGTACAGTTGCCCCCCGTTCACATCGCTAGTTTTGCTCGGAGACGCATACCCATGACCCAGATCCAAGAGGCGTTGGCGCAGATTCGCCGAGGCGCCGACGAATTGCTGTTGGAGCCTGAGCTGGTCAAAAAGCTTGAGCGGGGCCAGCCCTTGCGGGTGAAGGCCGGCTTCGACCCGACCGCCCCCGACCTCCATATCGGCCATACCGTCCTGATCAACAAGTTGCGCCAGTTCCAGGACCTAGGCCACGAGGTGTCCTTCCTGATCGGCGACTTCACCGGGATGATCGGCGACCCCACCGGCAAGAACGTAACCCGCAAGCCGCTGACCCGCGAGCAGGTGCAGGACAACGCCAAGACCTACCGAGAGCAGATCTTCAAAATCCTGGACCCGGACAAGACCCGGGTGGTGTTCAACTCCACTTGGATGAACAAAATGGACGCCGCCGGCTTGATCGCGCTCGCCGGCAAGCACACGGTGGCGCGGATGCTGGAGCGCGACGACTTCCACAAGCGCTACACGGGGGGGCAGTCGATCTCGATCCACGAGTTCCTCTACCCCCTGGTGCAGGGCTACGATTCGGTGGAACTGAGGGCGGACGTGGAACTCGGCGGCACCGACCAGAAGTTCAACCTCCTGGTCGGCCGCCAGCTGCAGGAGATCTACGGCCAGGAGCCGCAGGTGGTGCTCACCATGCCGATCCTCGAGGGCCTGGACGGCGTGCAAAAGATGTCCAAGTCCCTGAACAACTACATCGGCGTGGCAGACCCCCCCGACGAAATGTTCGGCAAGGTGATGTCGGTTTCGGACGATCTGATGTGGCGCTACTTCGAGCTGCTGTCGTTCCGCCCATTAAAGGAGGTGGAAGCCTTGCGCCGCAACATCGACGCCGGCGCCAACCCCAGAGACGCCAAGGCCGAGTTGGCCATGGAGATCGTGGACCGCTTCCATGGCGCCGGGGCCGGGGTCCGGGCCAACGACAGCTTTATCGCCCGTTTCCGCCAGGGGGCGATGCCGGAGGACATCCCAGAGGCGGACCTGCACAGCGGTGAGCAACCGATCCCGATCGCCAACCTCCTAAAAGATGCCGGCCTGGTGGCCAGCACCTCCGATGCCTTGCGCATGCTCAAGCAGGGCGCGGTGAAGATCGACGGCGAGCGGGTCGAGGACCGCGCCGCCAGCTTCGGACCGGGTGCGGACGCGGTGTTCCAAGTGGGCAAGCGTCGCTTCGCCCGGGTCCGCGTCCATTAAATGACCGATAAATGACCGATGGATGAAAAAAAGCCTTGCGTAACAGCCCAGGACCTGTAGAATGCGCCGCTCTTCAGGGCTAAGACGCGCAAGCGAAGCGGCCTCGAAGAGC
>JAABTK010000027.1 GCA_011389885.1 Gammaproteobacteria bacterium
CATTACACTTCCGAGCGGTCGACTACACCTTACTCGGGAGAGCTTCCCGCTTGCGCGGCTCTCTCACAGCTGGCAGCATTGCCAGGTTACCCGAGGCTTTAGCCGGGCTTGGGGCTGTATAACGCAAAGGGCGCAAAGGGGTTAAACCCTTTGCTCGCCCCCACGCCCCAGCGTGAGGACGAGGGAGACACAAATCTGTGTTTATCCGTGTCCATCTGTGGCTCTTTAACCAGTTGGACCACGGATAAACACGGATAAACACGGATAAACACGGATGGACGCAGATAAGCACCGCACAGTCCGAAGGCCTACTAAAGCTTCGCCGATTGTGCTTGGCTCAGCAGCGGCGCTGGAGCGCGGGGACGAGGGATAAAAAACCTTTGCGCCCTTTGCGTCTTACCTTCGCGTCCTTTGCGTTATAGTCACGCCAGGCCCAGCGCTCGGTCCGGCTAAAGCCTCAACCTCCTCGGCGGGGCTTGGGGGCTTCAGTCTCCGGTGATGGACTCCAATACCCGCCTCATTAGGGCGTTGGCCTCGCTGTAGACCGCCGGCCCGACGCCGCGGATCTCGGCTTCGCTTTGAATATAGGGCGCTTCCGCCAACTCGTCGCGGCAGTTGTTTAGGATGGCGTCGGCGCTCTCCGGGGTGGTCTCCAGGTGGAATTGCAGGCCCATGACGCGCTCGCCGATGCGAAAGGCCTGGTTGGCGCAGGCCGCGCTCTCGGCTAGGCGCACCGCGCCGGGCGGCAGGTCGAAGGTCTCGCCGTGCCAGTGGAAGACCCGCGCCCGGGCCGGAAAGGCGAACCCCGGGTCGGGCAGGCCGCGAATGGGCAGCCAGCCGATCTCTTTATGCGGGCCGGGGTACACCTTGGCCCCCAGGGCGCTGGCGATCAGCTGGGCCCCGAGGCAGACGCCGAGGACCGGCAGGCCCTGCTCCACCGCCTGGCGCACGAAACGTTTTTCCTCCGCCAGCCAGGGCAGTTCGGTCTCGTCGTTGACGCTCATGGGGCCGCCCATCGCGATCAGCAGGTCCAGGCCCTCCAGGGACGGCAACTCGGGGTCCTGAAAGAAGCGGGTATAGCCGATTCGGGCATCCCGCTCGGCCAGCCAATCGGCCATGCAGCCGATGCCTTCAAAGGGGACATGTTGCAGGATATGGGTCTTCATCGGTTGCACCGAAAAAACAGTCGCCGCCCCGGCGGGGCGAGGCGGGTTGGAGCGCACGGAATCAATCCGCAAAAATCCCTTCAAAGAAAGCTTGCAACTTGGCCCAGGAGTCCTTATCGGCCTCCTCGTCATAGCCTAGGGGCAGGTCGAACTCCTCGGCGACCTGATCGGCGTTCGGGTTGGTGAAGCTATGCTTCACGCCTTCGTAGTTGTGGAATTCGTAATCCGCCCCGGCGGCGGTCATTTCGGCCTTGAACGCCTTAATCTGCTCCTCTGTGGTCATGGGGTCGGCGGCGCCATTGGCCACGAATACATCCGCCTTCACCGCACCCGGCTGGGCCGGTTCGGAGGCGCCGAGGCTGCCGTGAAAGCTGGCCACGCCGTCGATGTCCACGCCCTGGCGCGCCATCTCCAATACCACGCCGCCGCCGAAGCAGTAGCCGATGGCCGCGATGTCGTCCGCGGCCACGGTGTCGTGGGCCTTCAGCATCTCCAGCCCCGCCAGGAAGCGTTCCTTCATCACCGGCAGGTTCTTGCGCACGGCGCCGGCGAACTGGCCCGCCGCCTTGGGGTGGTCGGCGGTCTTGCCCTCGCCGTACATATCCACCGCCAGCGCGGTGTAGCCCAGTTCGGCCAGCATCTCGGCGCGCTTGCGGGCATAGTCGTTGTGGCCCCACCACTCATGCACCACCAGCACGCCCGGGCGCTCGCCCTCCAGCGCATCGTCATAGGCGATATAGCCCTGCATGGTGGTGTCGCCGGCCTCGTAAGAGACCGCCTCGGTGACCAGCTCGGCCTGGACCCAGGGGGCCAGCAGCAGGGCCGTTATTGCAACTAACATCTTCGAGCGCAGTTTCATGGGTTCTCCTGTTGGTGTTGTTGTCGGAAGATATGCCTCAGAGTATAAAAGCCCGCGTCGGTCTCGCCAAGCGGAGAAGCGACGCCTAGGCCAAGAATGCAAAGCCTGAGCCAAAAGCCCTCGGCGTCTGCTGCGTGCCTAAGCCCCGTTGTTTCCGTTATTTGGGCTCAGGCTCAGTAGGTCCGCCGCTGGTCGCTGTCGCGCCAGAGCTGGAACACCGCCAGGGCCTCGGGGCGCATTAGGGCGAAGCGCGGCAGGCGCTGTGCTTCGGCCGAAAGCTGCAATTGGCGGCGAATTTCTCCGTCATCGAAGCCAATGGCGGCCGCGTCCTCCTCTCGTGCGGCGTAGAATATGCGCCCGATATGCGCCCAATGGGCCGCCGCCAGGCACATGGGACAGGGGGCGCAGGTGGTGTAGAGGTCCGCCCCGTCGAGGTGACAGCGGTTCAGCCTTTGCGCGGCCTCGCGGATGGCCAGCATCTCCGCATGGGCGGTGGGATCCTTCGCGGCCACCACCCGGTTCCAGCCGCGACCCACGATCTCGCCGTCGAGCGCCACCAAGGCCCCGAAAGGACCGCCGTCGCCCCGCTCCACCCCCTCGGCGGCGAGATCGATAGCGGTCCGCATGTAGATTTCGTGCATGGCGTCACTCCGGGTTGGTGATGTCGTGCGGGTTCTAAATCGGCGATAATGTTGGCATGAAGGGTAACGAAATTGCCGCTCCGGCGGAACAACCGAGGGCCTAAAACGGGTCGTTAAACCACGAATGAACACCAATAGACACGAATCTTCATTAGGCTGCACGGAAAACGCGGCACACTTTCGGGACGCGAGTCCGGGGCGGGGTGCGTCCTTGATTGATCCGCGTCTATTCGGGTTCATCCGCGGTTGAGGGCGGTGTTGGAATGAGTGCTCCGCTGCCCTGGCTGGCCCGTCTTTCCGCACTGCTGGGGCGCCCCGCCCCACCCGGGCTCGTACCGGGGCGGCCGCGGGTGCGCACCGCCAACGGCACCCGGCAACTCTATTTCGACCACCGCCACATTCAGAGCGCCATGCGCCTGGACGACCCCGACGCCCTGGTGCTGCCCTACACCCGGGTGATGACGGCCTTTCTGCTGTTCGCGCCTGAGCCGGCGGAGATTCTATTGGTCGGCCTCGGCGGCGGTTCGCTGGCCAAGTTCTGCCTCCGCTATCTGCCCGCCGCGCGCATTACGGCGGTGGAAATCGACGCCGAGGTGATCGCCCTGCGCCATCAATTCCAGGTGCCCGAGGACCAGCGCCTGAGCATCGTCCACGCCGACGCCCGCGACTACCTCCGCGAATCCCGGCGGACCTTCGACGTGATCCTGCTCGACGGCTTCGACGCCGACGGCATCGCCCCGAGCTTCGAGGAGCCCGGCTTCTACTCCCTGGCGGCGGACCGCCTGGCGCCCTTCGGCGTACTCGCCGCCAACCTCATCGGCGAGCTGGACGGCTGGCACAGCCACTTCAAGGCCCTGTGGGCGGCCTTCGACCGCCGGGTCCGCCTGATCCCGGCGCCCATCGAAGAAGACCAATACATCGCCCTCGCCTTCCGCGACCCCGCCCTGTACCGCCTGCCCGACGACCTCGAACAGCGGGCCCGCGCCCTGGACCCCAAAATCCCGCTCGACTTTGTTCGGCTGGCCGAGTGGGTGCAGACGGATTGGCATACAGGGGCGGACCTATCTGAACAGCCGCCGAGTCCGTCCAAGGCCCGGATCAGGCCGCCCGAAGACTAAGGCTATTTCTGAAAATCCTTATACCATCTTGCTGGTCTTTACCCTAAGCTCACGCAAGCGCTGCCTTCAGATCCTTTATGAGCAGGAAAAGGTGATAGGGGTCGGCCGGGCTCGGCTCGAACCCGCAGGCCTGGCGCCAAGGGCTTGTTCTCCGCAGTCGAATCCATCCAGCCGATGGACTGGCTTCAGTTTTTCGATCCGCAGGCCTGCGGCGCTCACCCTTTCTCCTGGGCGGCGCGATCAAACACCCCGGGTTCATTCAACAGCCGACGAAGCCCCGTCTTTGTCTGAACCGGACGATCCAACAGGGCCTGAAAGGCCTCCCCGGCCTCGTCGTCGAGCCGAAAGACTTGACGGCCCGCGAGGGTCTCCTCTGCGGCGGCGAGCCCCGCTTCAATGAGAAACTCGCTCACGCTCTGATGCGACAAGTCGGCTGCTTGCTGCAAGCGGCCCTTAATCGCCGAATCGGTGTGGATTTCAATCTGTTCGAGATTGGGCTGACCCATGATGCAATACCTCCAACGGTCAATTTAACACCCCCGAATATCCAGACAACCGGCAGCAATCCGCCGCCTGCCGCGCACCGCCGCACCCTCGACTTTCACCCCGGCCGCCCCAAGGTGCAGAAGGATCGCAACCCCAGCCCAGGAGGCCGCCGTGTCTAATCGCCTTGCCGAGACCACCAGCCCGTATCTTCAGCAGCACGCGGACAATCCGGTGCATTGGCAGCCCTGGGACGCGGCGGCGCTGCAAGAGGCGCGGGAGCGGCGCAAGCCGATCCTTCTGTCCATCGGCTACTCGGCCTGTCACTGGTGCCATGTGATGGCCCACGAATCCTTTGAAGACGCGGCCACTGCGGCGTTAATGAATCGGCTGTTCGTGAACATCAAGGTGGACCGCGAAGAGCGGCCGGACCTGGACAAGATCTATCAAACCGCCCATCAGTTGCTCACCCGCCGCCCCGGCGGCTGGCCGCTGACGGTGTTTCTGACCCCGGACGACCACACGCCCTTTTTTGCCGGCACCTATTTTCCCAAGGAATCCCGTTACGGCATGCCGCCCTTTTCGCAAATCCTGACCCAAGTGGAGGCGGCCTTCCATCAGCAGGCGGATGCAATTCGGCGGCAAAACCAATCGCTTCAGGACGCATTGGGCCGAATGACGCCCGCATCCAGCCCAGGCCAAAGCCTAAACGGCCAGCCCATTCAGGAGGCCACGGAGCAACTGGCCGGGACCTTCGACGGCCGCCACGGCGGCTTTGGCCCGGCCCCCAAGTTCCCCCACCCGGAGACCCTGAACCGCTTGCTGCGGCATTGGGCCTCGGGGACGCTGGAAGAACGCAGCCGCTCACGGGTCTTGCAAATGGCGCTGCACACCCTGAACCGCATGGCCCTCGGCGGGCTCTATGACCAGGCCGGCGGCGGCTTCTGCCGCTACTCCACCGACCAACAGTGGCAGATCCCCCATTTCGAGAAAATGCTGTACGACAACGGCCCCCTGCTCGGGCTCTATGCCGACGCCCATCGCGTCACCGACCAACCCCTGTTGCGCGGCGTCGCCGAGGGGACCGCCGGCTGGGTGATGCGCGAGATGCAGTCCGAGGAAGGCGGCTACTTCTCCAGCCTGGACGCCGACAGCGGGGGCGAAGAGGGGCGGTTCTATCTGTGGACCCCGGAGCAGGCGCAGCCACTGCTGAGCGACCAGGAATACCAAACCCTGGCCCCCTTTTACGGCCTGGACCAGGGGGCGAACTTCGAGGGCCGCTGGCACCTGCATAACCCCGGCCATGCGCCCCAGGACGACGCCCAGCGGGCGCTGCTGAAAAGCGGCTTGGAGAAGCTGCGCCAGGCGCGGTCGCGGCGGGTCCGGCCCGGGCGGGACGACAAAATCCTTACCAGTTGGAACGCCCTGATGATTCGCGGCATGGCCCACGCCGGCCGGCTGCTCGAACGCGCCGATTGGATCGAATCCGCCGCGCGCGCGCTGGCCTTCCTGCGCCAAACTATGTGGCGGAACGGCCGCTTGCTGGCCGCCTATAAGGACGGCCGCGCCCACCTGCCGGCTTACCTGGACGACTACGCCTATTTGATGGATGCCCTCTTGGAGATGCTGCAATGCCGCTGGCGGGCGGCAGACCTGGAGTGGGCGCAGGGGCTGGCGGAGCTGCTGCTGGCGCGTTTTCAGGACCCGGAACAGGGCGGCTTCTTCTTCACCGCCGATGACCACGAACGGCTGATCCACCGCCCCAAGCCCTTCACCGACGACGCCATCCCCGCCGGCAACGGCATCGCCGCACTGGTGCTGAACCGCCTCGGGCATCTGCTGGGCGAGCCCCGCTATACCGACGCCGCGGAGGCGACCCTGCGCGCGGCCTGGAAGGGGCTGGAGGACTTCCCGCACGCCCATTGCAGCCTGTTGGACGCGCTGGAAGAGGCCCTGAGCCCGCCAGAGATCCTGATTATCCGCGGCAGCGGCGAAGAACTGGACGCCTGGCGCCGCCTGGCGACCACGCCTTATGCCCCGAATCGTGTAACCCTAGCCATCCCCGACGACGCCGACCCGCCCGGCCTGCTAGCCGACAAAAAACCAGGCGACGGCGTACTGGCCTACCCCTGCAAGGGGCCCCAATGCCTGCCGCCGATCAGCGAACGCGAAGGCCTCCAGGCCTACCTAAGCCGGGAGGGTTGAAGGGTTTGGACTGAGTTCTGAGTTCTGAGTTCTGAGTTCTGAGTTCTGAGTTCTGAGTTCTGAGTTCTGAGTTCTGAGTTCTGAGGGCTGAGGGCTGAGGGCTGAGGGCTGAGGGCTGAGGGCTGAGGGCTGAGGGCTGAGGGCTGAGGGCTTGGGGTTTCTGGCCCTTTTATTCCATACTGAAGCTTCGCGGTGCTTGGGGGGGGCCGGCGCGCCTGTAGGGGAGTTCGAGGGGCCGCCCTAGCCCGCCGCTACAAGGCGACTGCTGAAAACCGCGAAACTTCAGTTCAGGTCTACCCGCGATTAAAACCCGGCGGACAGGCTGAGAAAGAGTCGCCAGTCGTGTTCTTCCCCCGGGTCGGCGGCGTCTAGGGGGCGGGTCAGCGGCACCGCGAGTTCGAGTTGGCCGGTGATGTATTTCTGATAGCTGAAGCGCAGGCCGCCGCCGGCGGAGGCCAGGCTTTGGTCGCCGCCGGTCTTGTCCGAGACCCGGCCGATGTCGTAGAAGCCATAGGCCTGGAGGTCGTGCGGCAGGCCCTGCGCCAGCTCCAGCCCCAAGCCGGCGCCGCGGTCGCCGGTGATCTCGGAGCCGTCGTAACCGCGGCCCAGGCGCGCCCCGCCAAGCCCGAACTCTTCGGCCGATAGCAGCTTTCGGTCGCTGATCTGGCCTTGCAGGTCGATCCGCAATTGGGCGTCTTGCCACAGCGGGCGCAGGTACACCCAATCCAGGCCGAGCTTAAAGAAGGCCCCGTCGCCCGCGGCCCGCGAGAGATTGGCGTCGCCCGCGGCGCTGGCCCCGAATAGGTCCAATCCGGCGCTGGCCTGCAATTGGAGCAGATTCAGGCCGGCATCGACGGCCCAGTCGAGGCGCAGACCGGCGCGCACTACCCGCAGGCGGTCGTCGTTGATGACGGTGTCTTGCAGGTCCAGACCGCTGTCGGCGTAGTCGAACCCGAGGCGGGCGTATAAGCTGCGTTCGCGGCTGCGCTCGAAGGGGTATTCCAACTGCAGGCGCAGGGTCTCGGAGCCGCCCTCGTAGCCCAGCCCGGCGATGTCGTGTCCCGGTTTGGAGGCGGTGTGGTCGAAGGCGATATCCAGCTTCAGCCCGCGCCCGCCCAGCGGCAGCCCGAAACCCAGATTGAGGTTGCGATAACCGCCGTCGTCGCCAGCGGCGGCGTCGCCGGCGAGGGCCGCGCGGACGAACCAGCCCTCGTCCCAGCCGAGGGGGTTATACACCGAGGCGGAGAGGTCCGTGACCCAATCCTGATAGTAGGCCCCGGCGCGGTTGTTCAGCGCCCACTGCCCGGCATAATCGATGCGCTGGGTCTTCAGGGTGAGGTCCGCGGCGTCGGGCGCCTGCGGGCTGGGCCGAAACACCGATTGCGCGGAGAGCCCCGGCAGGTCGTTCATCAGCAGCAGCCAGCGTTCGAGGTGGCGCACCTGTAAAGGCCGGCTTGCGGGGATGTGCGCGGCATAGTCCGCCAGCGTCCCCGTCAGCGCCCGGTCCGCTTCGGCCTGCACCCGGTCCACGAAGCCCTCGGCCACTTCGATGCGCACCACGCCGTTATTCACCTCCTGCGGCGGCACCAAGGCCTGGCTGAGGATATAGCCGGCGTTGCGATAGCGGCTAGTGATCTGGCGGGCGATTCCCTTCAGATCGCCGAGGTTGACCGCCTGCCCGAGGCGCGCCTGCCACAGGTCCGCAAGCGCCTCGGTGTCGATGGCCTCGTTGCCGACCAGCTCGATCCCCTGAAGCCGCAGGCGCACCTGCAGGTCCAAGGCGGAAGGCTCGATCCGCACCGGCTCCAGAGCCCGCGGGCGGGGCTTGGACTGGGGCTGCGGCAGCGGCCGCAGTTCCTGCTCCAAGCGCCCCGGCTCCGCCGCCGGCGGCAAAGACTGGGCCAGGGCGGCGGGCGCGTGAAGCGTCAGCAGGCAAACCCCGAGGGCGCCGAACCCGAGCCGGTCGGAAGACCGACCCTGAGCGCGGTTTCTGTTCAAGCAGCGAGGCCGATTTGGCATGGATTACATCCAATTTCCGATTAACAAAAAGGGCGCCCAATACAGGGGGTGCTGAAAGCGCGCGTCTTTGAGCATGGCCTTTTGCGCGGTCTGCAAGGCCTTGGCCTTGTTCTCCGCCAAGTTGTTGAACAGCTCTTCGTAAAAGCGCGTCATGGCCTGCGCGGTGGCCGCGTCGTCCACGAACCACAGGGTGCCCAGCGCCGCGCGGGCCCCCACCTTGACCGCCGTGCCCGCGAGGCCCAGCGCCGCGCCTTCGTCGCCCAAGGCGCTCTGGCAGGCGCTAATGCTGAGCAGCTCCAGGGTCTTGCCGGAGTCGCGGTGGGCGCCGATGAGTTCCTCCAGCAGGTCCAAGCTTAGCTTGGTGTCGTAGGTGAGCAGGAAGTTTTCCTTCGGATTGCCGGTAAACTGGGCGTGGGTGGCCAGGTGCACCGCCTCGAACGCGCCGTTTTCCAATACCCGCTTTAAGTCGCTTAGGCCGTATTCCCGATCCAGCAGCACCACCCCGCCGGAGAGGTCCGCCACTTGACTCAGCTCTTGGGGCACATGCGGCAAGGGGGTGAAGCCCTGCACCGACTCGGAGATGCCCGCGGCCAGCACCCGCCGCAGGCCCCAATCGGCCGCGCGCGGCGGATAGAGCTTCAGCGACGGGGTGACGGCTAGGGCATAGCGTTCGATCAGAAAGCGCTCGCCGTCGTTTAGCGCCGCCAGCGGCACGGTGCGCAAAGGCCCTTGGGGCGCCACGGCGAGGGTGTCGATGGCCCAGGCGGCGAGCTGGCCCTCCAGCGGCCGGATCAGCCAGTCGTAGAGCTGGCGCGCCGAGTAGAGATAACGATTATTTTGGCGGATCTGCAACTGCTCACGGTAGCTGGCGATCACCTCGCCCAGCTCGGCCCGGTTCACCGGCACGTCCACTCGGAAGGTGCCTTGGGCGCTCAACAGGGTTAGGGTGATCCGGTCTTCCAGCAGCAGCGGATAAAGGATCGCGGTGTGCCCATCGAGCTGTTTGGGATCAAAGGGCTTGTCATCCGACGGCAGCAGCGACTCGCCAAAGTAGCCTTCGATCTGATCCAAGCCGTATTGGTCCAGCAGCACCTGGGCCTGTTGGGTCTCGTTTTGCACACCGAGGGGCGCCGCGCCGACATCCGCCTGCTCCAATACGCTCTGCGCCTGCTGCAAGGGCTCGGCATCCGCCGCCTGGAAGGGGCTCTCTGTCGTTCCCGCGGGAATCCCCTCCGATGAATCGAAGGTCATCAGCTCCGAATCCCCCGCGGCCCGCTGGTCATGCGGGGTCGCGGGCAGGTCCATCAAGTCCTCCTCGGGCGTGAAGTCGATCATCGATTCACCGGGCGGCTCCCGTGGCGGTGCCGGCTCAATGGGCGGCTCCGGCTCAATGGGCGGTGCCGGCTCAATGGGCGGTTGCGCCGTATCCACGGTGAGGACGCCATCAAAAAAGGAGATGTCGTAGTTCGTTGCGTTCAGGCCGGCCGGCGTAATGGCGTAGCTACCGGCATCCACCGCGCCCTGGGAAGCGCCGGCGTAGGTCAGCGCTCCGCCCAGTACGGTCTCGGTTTCGCTGTTGACGAAGCCCGCGTAGGTGACGCCCGCGCCGCCGGAGTAGGCCAGGCCGTCGTAGGTCTTGGCATCATCAAGGGCGGTGACGGTCAGCGGTGCAGGCTCTATCGTGAGAGTGCCATCCGCAAAAGTGACATTGTAATTGGAGGCGGTAACCCCCGTCGGCGTGATCCGATAATCGCCCGCATCGAGCGCCCCTTGCGAGGATCCGGCGTAGGTCAGCGTTCCGCCCAGCACCGCTTCGGTCTCGCCGTTGACGAAACCGCTGTAGGCGACGCCGTTGCCGCCGCTGTAGGCCAGGCCGTCGTAGGTCTTTTGGTCATCCAACGCGGTGACGGTCAGCGCGGCGGGGTCGATGGTAAAGGCGTTATTATCGACGGTGTAGCTGACCGAGTAGTTGCCGGTCTTTGCGCCGCTGCCCAGGTAGACGTCATAGGCCCCCACATCCTCGCCCGACTCGCGGCTCAGCGTACCGATCACCTCGTCCAGCGTATCGCCGCCCTCCAGGGCGCCACCGGTGATGGAAACCGATAGAGCGGGATCCGCCTCGCCATAGATCTTGGAGACGGCATCCGCGGCCAAGGCGATGCTCAGCGCCGCGGGATCGATGCTGAAGGCATTGTTGTCGACGGTGTAGGTGATGCTGTAGTTGCCCGTCTTGGCGCCGCTGCCTAAATACACGTCATAGACTCCGACATCCTCCCCTGGCTCCCGGCTAAGGGCGCCGATGACATCGGCCAGGATGTCGCTTCCGCCCAGACTGCCGCCGGCGATGGAAACGGAGAGGGCGGGATCGGGGCTGCCGTAGCCCTTGGCGATGGGATCCGCCTCCAGGGCGATGTCTCGCGGGTTGATGGTGCTGTTGGTGTTATCGACCAGGGTCAGGCTGTAATTGGCCCCGCCGTTGCCGTCGTTCACGGTGACGGCGGAGACGGTGACGGTCTTGCCCGTCCCGGCATTGGGGCCGGTGAAGGCGAAGGTCCCGCCGCTGAGGTTGTCCGTGCCGTAGAGGGTTCCAGACGTGACGGCGGGCGTGCCGGCGGCGGCGGTGGTTCCGTCGTAGGTCTTGACCACGTCGCTGGTGGAAACCGTCAGCGGCGCCGGGGTGATGCTCAGTGCGCCGCCCGCAAAGCGGATATCGTAATTCGCGGAAGTCAGGCCGGCTGCCGTTATGAGGTAGCTTCCCGCGTCGGTCGCGCCCTGGGAGTCGCCGCCATAGCTCAGACTGCCGCCGAGATCGGTCTCGCTGTCACTGCCCGCAAAGCCCGTATAGGTGACGCCATTTCCCCCTGAGTACCCCAGGCCGTCGTAGGTCTTGGCGTCGGCCTGGGCGGTGACGGTCAGTGCTGCGGGGTCGATGGTCAGCGCACCATCGGTGAAGGTAATGACGTAATTGGTCGCGGTCAGACCCTCGGGGGTGATCAGATAGCCGCCGGCGTCTATAGCGCCCTGGGCGGTCCCGCTATAGGCCAGGGTCCCGCCCAGCACGGTGTTGGATTCACCGTTGACGAACCCGGAGTAGGTCACGCCGGGGCCGCCGGAGTAAGGCTGCCCATCATAGGTTTTGGCATCATTGAGCGCATCGATGGTGAGCGCCGCCGGATCGATGGTCAGGGTTCCATCGGTGTAGCTGTTGAAGAAGTAATTGTTGTCGCTGCCGCCGGAGATGGTCAGGGCGTAGTCGCCCACTGGGCTGGTCTGATCCGCCAGGGTGTCGGTGACGGGCGGGACATCGAGCACGCCGGCATCCTCGCCGTTTTGAAAGCCGGTGTAGCTGAGCACGATGGCGCTGTTGGGTTCGCCATAGAGGCGGGTGGCGTCTGCTGCGCTTACGGAAAGCGGGGCCTGGGCGATGGTCAGGGCGCCGTCCACAAAGCTGATGGTGTAGTTGGACGAGCTGAAGCCGGCTGGGGTGATGGTGTAGCTGCCCGCGTCCACCGCGCCTTGAGAATCACCGCTGTAGGTCAGGGTTCCGCCCAGCACCGCATCGGTCTCGCCGCTGACGAAGCCGGTGTAGTTCACGCCATTGCCGCCCGAGTAGGCCAGGCCGTCGTAGGTCTTGCCGTCCGCCACTGCGGTAATGGTGAGGGGGGCTGGGTCGATGGTGAGCGCGCCATTGGCGAAGCTGATCGTATAGTTGGTCGAGGTCAGGCCAGCGGGAGTGATCAGATAGCCGCCGACATTGGTCGCGCCTTGGGCGCTGCCGCCATAGCTCAGGGCCCCGCCAAGCGCCGCATCGGTCTCGCTGTTGACGAAGCCTGCGTAGGTGACGCCCGCGCCGCCGGAGTAGGCCAGGCCGTCGTAGGTCTTGGCATCATTAAGGGCGGTGACGCTGAGCGGCGCGGGGTCGATGGTCAGGGTTCCGTCCACGAAGCCGATGGTGTAGTTGGACGCGGTGAGTCCTTGGGGGGTGATCAGATAGCCGCCGGCATTGGTCGCGCCCTGGGCGGTTCCGCCATAGCCCAGGGTCCCGCCCAGCACCGCCTCGGTCTCGCTGTTGACGAAGCCCGTATAGGAGACGCCGTTGCCGCCCGAGTAGGCCAGGCCGTCATAGGTCTTGGCCGCGTCCAACGCGGTGACCGTGAGCGGCGCGGGGTCGATGGTCAGGGTTCCATCGGCGTAGGTGGCAAAGTAGTAGTTGTTGTCGCTGCCGCCGGAGATGGAGAGGGCGTAACTGCCCACCGGGCTGGCGGCGTCGGCCGCCGTGTCGGTGTTTGGCGGGACATCGAGCACACTGGCGTCTTCGGCGTTTTGAAAGCCCGTATAGCTTAACGCGATGGCGCTATTGGGCTCGCCATAGAGACGAACGGCGTCCGCCGCGCTTACTGCGAGCGGGGCCTGGTCGATGGTCAGGGCGCCGTCGGCGAAGCTGATTAGATAGTTGCCGGAGCTGAGCCCGCCGGGGGTGATCAGGTAGCCGCCAGCGTTCGTGGCGCCTTGGGCGCTGCCGCCGTAGGTCAGGGCGCCGCCAAGCGCCGCCTCGGTCTCGCTGTTGACGAAGCCTGCGTAGGTGACGCCATTACCGCCGGAGTAGGCCAGGCCGTCGTAGGTCTTGGCATCATCAAGGGCGGTGACGCTGAGCGCTGCGGGATCAATGGCCAGGACCCCGTCCACGAAGCCGATGGTGTAGTTGGCGGCGGTGAGCCCGCCGGGGGTGATCAGGTAGCCGCCGGTGTCCGTGGCGCCCTGGGCGCTGCCGCCATAGGTCAGGGCGCCGCCCAGTACGGTCTCGGTTTCGCTGTTGACGAAGCCCGCGTAGGTGACGCCCGCGCCGCCGGAGTAGGCCAGGCCGTCGTAGGTCTTGGCGTCGTCCAGGGCGGTGACGGTCAAAGCGGCCGGGTCGATGGTGAGCGTGCCGTCGGCCAGCACGAATCCGTAGTTGTAGGGCGAGGCCAGGTCGCCCAGGGCGGTGGTGATGGCATAGAAACCCACCGGGCTGGTCGCGTCGGCCAGGGTGGAAAGCGCTGGTGCGCCGCTGAGGGCGCCGGCCGGGGCGTCACCGGCCAACAGGCCGGTGACGGTGTGGGTCAGGGCCGGATTGGGCGCAGCATAGGTCTTGAGTTGATCGTCGGCGGTGATGGTCAGGATTGGGGCGATGGCATAGACGAAACGGCCGGTCTCCGGGGTGGTTCCAGCGGGGATGCTGGCTGGCGGGTCGGTTGGGTAGCCGGCGTTGTACCAGGGCTCGCCGGTAAGCCCGCCCAGGGTGTTGCTGGCGGGGTCGGTGGAGTAGACCACAAAACGTCCGGCGCCGGGGTTCAGGGCCGCGGCGCCGGAGTTGTTGATGAAGTCGCCCTTGCTGGCCAGCACCAGGGAATCGCCCGCCCCGGTTACGCTCAACGGGCCGTTGAGGACGAGGTTCGAGGCCGGGTTGATGCCGTTATTCGACACCAGCAGGTCACCGCCTGTGATGCCCTGCAGGGTGATATCGCCGCTTTCGGAATAGGTCTTGCCCGCGCCGTCCGCCAGGGTGATGGAGACCGAACCCGTGCCGGCGTCGATGGCCGTGCCCGCGCCCATGGTAAACACCGCCGCACCGAGATCGCGAAAGGCGTCCTGCACCCCGGCGGCCAGGGTCTCGTTGGCCACCAGGGTGAGCGCGCCGTTGTCGGTGGTGAGGTTGCCGTTCAGCAGCATCGAACGGCCGGCCTGCAGGGTCAGCGCGCCGCCGTTGCCGCTCGGGTTGTTGGCGATCAGATCGGTGGAGAGGGTCAGGTCGTTGCTGGCTTGCAGGGTTACCGCCGTGCCCAGATTTAACAGCGCCGTAATTTCCGCCGCCGGGATCTGACCGGAGGCGGTGTTGGCGAAGGTCCAGTCGCCCAGTGTCGGTGCGGGATTGGAGAGGTCGAAGAGATAGACTGCCCCCGAGTCGGTAAGCGAATTGCCGAAGCCATCGTCATGCATGGCGCCCACGGCTAGGTTGGGACCATCGAGGCTGACCGAAACGCCGAACAGGTCGCCTGCATCAAGCTGGGCGGCGAGGTCGAGGTTATTGCCGCCGGTGTAGCCCGCGCCCAGGGTGGCTTTGATCTGGCCGCCGGTGAAGTCGGTATCGGCAAAGGTGAAGAGATGCACCGCCCCCGAATAGTCAAGCGAATTGCCGGGGCCATCGTCATAGCGGGCGCCCACGGCCAGATTGAGGCCATCGAGGCTGACCGAGGAGCCGAACTCGTCGTACGCATCAAGTTGGGCGGAGAGATCGAGGTTGTTGCCGCCCGTATAACCCGCGCCCAGGGTGCCCGCGAGCTGGCCGCCGGTGAAGCTGGTGTCCGCAAAGGTGAATAGACGCACCGCCCCCGACTCAGTAAGCGTATTGCCGAAGCCATAGTCATAAAGAGAGCCCGCGGCTAGGTTGAGGCCATCGAGGCTGACCGAGGTGCCGAACTGGTCATTCCATTCAAGCTGGGCGGAGAGATCAAGGTTGTTACCGCCGGTGTAGCCCGCACCTAGGGTGGCTGCGAGCTGGCCGCCGGTGAGGCTGGTGTCGGCAAAGGTGAAGAGATGCACCGCCCCCGAAACGGCAAGCGAATTGCCCAAGCCATCGTCACCAGGGCCACCCACGGCCAGGTTGGGGCCATCGAGGCTGACCGAAGAGCCGAACCAGTCGCCCACATTGAGCTGGGCGGAGAGGTCGAGGTTATTGCCTCCGTTGTAGCCTGCCCCCAGGGTGGCTTTGATCTGGCCGCCGGTGAAGTTGGTATCGGCAAAGGTGAATAGATGCACCGCCCCCGAAGCGTTAAGCAAATTGCCGAAGCCTTTGTCATCGGGGACCCCCACGGCCAGGTTGAGGCCGTCGAGGCTGACCGAGCGACCGAACTCGTCGGACGCATCAAGCTGGGCGGAGAGGTCGAGGTTGTTGCCGCCGGTGTATCCCGCGCCCAAGGTGGCCGCAAGCTGACCGCCGGTAAAGCTGGTGTCGGCAAAGGTGAAGAGATGCACCGCCCCCGCATCGGTAAGTGAATCGCCGAAGCCAGCGTCATAAACAGAACCCACGGCTAGGTTGGCGCCATCGAGACTGACCGAGGAGCCGAACCAGTCGTCCGCGTCAAGCCGGGTGGAGAGGTCGAGGTTCTTGCCCCCGGTGTAGTCCGCCCCCAGGGTCGCCTCGAGCTGGCCGCCGCCGAAGACGGTATCCGTGAAGCTGAAGAGATGCACCGCGCCGAGCTCGGTGAGCGCATTGCCGGCGCCATCGTCCCCATAGGCCCCCACGGCCAGGTTGGCGCCATCGAGACTGACCGAGGCGCCGAACCAGTCGTAGGCATCAAGCTGGGCGGAGAGATCGAGGTTATTGCCGCCGGTGTAGCCCGCGCCCAGGGTGGCTTTGATCTGGCCGCCGGTGAAGTCGGTATCGGCAAAGGTGAAGAGATGCACCGCCCCCACATCGATAAGCGCATTGCCGGCGCCATCGTCATAAACCGAACCCACGGCCAGGTTGAGGCCATCGAGGCCGACCGAGAAGCCAAATGCGTCGCCCGCCGCATCAAGCTGGGCGGAGAGGTCGATATCATTGACACCGGCGTAGCCCGCACCCAGGGTGGCTTTGATCTGGCCGCCAGTAAAGACGGTATCGGCAAAGGTGAAGAGATGCACCGCTCCCGTAGTGTGAAACAAATCGCTGGCGCCATCGTCTCCCGAAGCCCCTACGGCCAAGTTGGCGCCATCGAGGCTGACCGAGCGGCCGAAGTAGTCGACCATATTAAGCTGGGCGGAGAGATCAATGTTGTTGCCGCCGGTGTAGCCCGCGCCCAGGGTGGCCGCGAGCGAGCCGTTGGTGAAGTCGGGATCGAAGGTGAAGAGATGCACCGCCCCCGAAATACCCAACGTATTGTCGAAACCATCGTCATAGGGGGCGCCCACGGCCAGGTTGGCGCCGTCGAGGCTGACCGAGGAGCCGAACCCGTCGCTCGGATCGAGCTGGGCGGAGAGGTCGAGGTTGTTGCCGCCGGCATAGCCCGCGCCCAGGGTGGCTTTGATCTGGCCGCCGGTGAAGCTGGTGTCGGCAAAGGTGAAGAGATGCACCGCCCCCGAATCGGACAGCGCATTGCCGAAACCATTGTGATAGGGGGCGCCCGCGGCCAAATTGAGGCCATCGAGGCTGACCGAGGTGCCGAACCGGTCGAGGCTACCAAGCTGGGCGGAGAGATCTAAGTTGTTGCCGCCGGTGTAGCCCGCGCCCAGGGTGGCCGCGAGCTGGCCGCCAGTGAAGCTGGTGTCGGCAAAGGTGAAGAGATGCACTGCGCCCGAATTGGTCAGCGCATCGCCGGGGCCATCGTCACCTGGGGCGCCCACGGTCAAGTTGGCGCCATCAAGGCTGACCGAGTAGCCGAAGTCATCGTAGTCATCAAATCCAACCGCCGCAATGGGCGAACCGGGATAGTTATACCCCAAAATGAGTCCATACTGGCTATACCCCCCGCTGAGTAGATCCACGATCTCGATATCCTTGGGATCGATCAGCAGCTCGCCGCCGGCGCCGATTTCGAGCTGACCGCCGCTCCAGGTCAGCTCACCTGCGGAGGAGAGTTCTACGAAGCCGCCCTGGCCGGATTGCATTCCGGGGGTGACATCCACCGAACCGAGGAAGATGGTCTGCTGATCAGACCACAGCCGCACCTCACCGCCGTCGCCTTGCGTGCCACGGCTGGAGGCATCCAGTACCGTGGCGTCGGTGGCGACCAGGGTTTGGGCGTTGCCGTTCCGGCTTTCGGCGGTTTCCGTGGGAATCGCTTCGGGGTTCGGGTTCGCCTCGGGCTCGCGCCGTGCGCCGCCGAGGCGGATGCTGCCGCCGTCGGTTTCGCCCGAGGCGTCGAGGGTGGGCGAAAGCAGCTTGGTGGCGCTGGCGCTGAGTGCGATCTCACCCCCCGCGCCGCTTTCGCCGCGCGCCGCGTAGTGGCCGGAGGTGGTGATTTGCTGCGCGGCGGTGTGGGTGATGCGGCCGCCCTCTGCGCCGCTGGCGTCGAGGCGGGCGGTGTTGTATGCGGTGGTGACGCTGCTGTTGATTTCGATTGCGCCGCCGCGGCCTTCGGCGTTGCGGTCAAGGTCGCCCCTGGCCTCTAAGGTCCCGGCTAGGGAGATGCCTTCGGCCTGGATGTCGATGGCCCCGCCGTTGCGCAGCCCCGAGGCGTTTAGCTCACCGCCGGCGGAGGCCCAGCCGGTCGCTCCGATTTGGATTGAGCCGCCGTCGATTCCGCTTGCGTTCAGCTCGCCGTCGGCGAAGATGCGCTCGCCCTGGATGCGGATGGCGCCGGGTTGGGGGGCTTGATTGGGGGCGGGGTCCGTTACCCCGGGCCGTTCCCCGAGGGGGGTTGGGCTTTTTGCGGAGACATCCAGCGCACCGTTGACGCGCACCTCGCTGTGGCCCGCATCCAACAGGATCCTGCCGCCGCTTTGGGCCAGGCTTTGGGCCTGCACCCGGCCGTCGAGGTTGATGGCGCGGTCCACCACCTCGGCCGCGGCGCGGGCGGTGATTTGCACCACGCCGCCGTCGGCCTGAATGCTCCCGCTGTGGTCGATTAGGGTCGTCGGCGGGGTGATGCCGGTTTCGGGGTCGGGCTCGGCGGCCGGCGCCGCGGCCCCGGCGTCGCCGGTCTCGAACTGAATCAGGCCGTCGCCGTAGAAGTCCAGCGTGGGCCGTTGGCCGGCGCCGATGCTCACCGTGCCTTGGCGAGCCCGAATCACCCCGTGGTTCACCACGTTTGGCGAGACCAGCGCCGCCAGCCCGCCGGCCTTGGCGCTAATCAGCCCCTCGTTGAGGATGCGGGCGTCCGGTTTCGTCGGCGCATCGAAGGTGAAGTCACCGTCGCGGATGCGCTCGTTGGAGAGATCCTGCGTGGAGACTACCAGCCCGGCCACGTCCACCCGCCCGCTGGGGCCGATATGCACGCCGTTTTGGTTCAGCAGCATCAGCCGGCCGTTGGCCCGCAGGTCGCCGAAGATGCGCGAGGGGTCGTCGCCGATCACCCGGTTCACCGCCAGTGACGAGGCGTCGGGTTGCACGAAGCGGGTGGTCTCGCTCGCCTCGATGGAGAAGCTGCGCCAGTCGATGATGGCGGTCTGGCTCTGCTGGCGCACCGCCAGGGTGTCGCCCTGCTGGCGGATCGTAGCTTGGCCGTGGATCACCTGTCCGCCCGTGGGGTTGGCGATCACCAGCCCGGGGACGGACGCGAGGGTGAACAGAAGCCCCATGCCGGGGGCGCGACACTTGCGAACAACGAGACGGAGGCGGCACATTGCGCAATAGCCTTAAATGGTTGATTAACCGATATTTTATCCGGCAGCCAGTCCTTTGTCCCTTAGACTCTTAGTGCTCCATGGCGATTTTTCCGGTGGATCATGTTAGATCATAGCAAGTTACGCGGGGGTTTATCGTAGGAATTTCCCGAAATCCCGGTTGATTTGAATGGCGGCCCCCTCGGCCCGCCTGGTTTGATGCTCCGGGGCGGCGCCCTCCCCTTTTTGTGATTGGTAGTTGGGCCTGCGCCGATTGTCTGGCAAACTAAGGAAAAATTTTACAGAGAAACGAATGTCAACACCCCAAAAGGCCAAAGGACTGCTTTTACGCTTCCGAACTTTGCGGTTTGAGTCGTTGCTGTTGTGTATCGGCTTCGGTTTTTTGGTATTTGCACTGACCCTGGGTCTGCGCCACTGGGGGGCCTTTGAGGCGCTTGAGCTGACGGTGTACGACCGGCTGTTGCAGTTGGAGCTGGAACCGAGGTCGAACGATTCGGTGGTGCTGATTAACGAGACCGAGGCGGATTTGCAGCGCTTCGGGCACCCGCTGCCGGATACGGTGCTGGCCGCGGCGGTGCAACGGATGCTGGATGCCGGGGCCGCGGCGGTGGGCGTGGACAAGTATCGCGACATCCCCGTGCCGCTGCCCGAGGGCTGCACCGCGGTTTGGGCGGATTTGATGGCGGAGCGCTGCAAGACCGCGGGCCGTCACGAGTTGGACACCTTGTTGCGGCAGAATCCGAACGTAATCTGGATCCGGCTGTTCGGCGGCCAGGGCGCGACCCCGGTGCATGGCCCGGCGGTGCTCTATACCTTTCCCGAGGGCGCGGCGCAGTTGGGGCTTAACGACAGTACGGTGGACCCGGACGGCGTGCTGCGCCGCGGATTGCTGTATATGGATATTCCGCCTTCTTGCCTTGATGAGGGGGTGGCGCTGGCGGACTGTCCGGAGCAGCGGGTGGATCCGGGCGATTTCGGATATTCGCTGGGTTTGATGCTGGCGATGGTGAAGTCGGGAGCGCCGCTGGGGTTCGATGAACAGAACCGCGCCGTGTTCGGATCCACGGTGATTCCCCCGCTGGACTCCGCCGACGGCGCTTATCGCACCATCGACGATGGCGGCTACCAGTTCATGCTCGGCTTCCCCGGATGGGAGACGGGCTTTGTCAACTACACCCTCGGGCAGTTGTTAGACGGCGAGGTTCCGGCCGCCGCGCTGCGCGACAAGGTGGTCATTTTGGGGGCCACGGCGCGCAGCCTGAAGGACGAAATCGAGTTTCCGTTTCCGCCGCAGGAGAAGGGCAAGACCTTTCACTACGGCGTGATGGTGCATGCCTTTATCGCGGCCGAGTTGCTGGCCTTCGCGGCGGGCGATGGCCGGCCGCTGGGGTTTCTCGCCGAGCGCTACGAAATCGCGGCCCTGGCCCTGTGGTCTCTGCTGGGTGCGCTGGGCGGGCTTTGGGTGCGCTCGGTGGTGCGCTTCGGGTTTTTCGTGGCGACGGGCTGGGTGGTGATTTTCGGGGGCGCCTATGTGGCTTTGCTGAATGACCTGTGGGCGCCCAGCATAGCGCCGGCGTTGGCCTGGACCCTGTCGGCGGTGTTGAGCAGCGCGGTAATCTCGGGGCAGGAGCGGCGCGAGCGGAAGCAGCTGATGGGGATGTTTTCCCAGCATGTATCGAAGGATGTGGCGGAGGCCTTATGGCGCGAGCGCGACGCCTACATGGAGGGCGGACGCCCCAGCCCGCAGCGCCTGACCGCGACGGTGTTGTTCACCGACATCCGCGGCTTCACCGCGGTGTCCGAGTCCATGTCGGCGACGGAGTTGATGGGTTGGCTGAACGAGTATATGGACAGCATGGCACGGACGGTGCTAGACAACCGGGGCATTATCAATAAATATATCGGCGACGCGATTATGGCGGTTTACGGCGTACCCACGCCGCGGCGGACCGAGGCCGAGATTGCCGAGGACGCGCGCAATGCAGTCAACACGGCGCTGGCGATGGAGGCGGAATTGCGCCAGGTGAATGCCCGCAACCGCGAGCGCGGACTGCCCAAGATCGCCATTCGGGCGGGCATTTTCACCGGCCCGTTGGTCGCCGGAAGCCTTGGCAGCGCGGAGCGAATGGAGTATACCGTAATCGGGGACACGGTAAACACCGCCTCCCGCCTGGAGAGCTTAAAGGGCGGCAGAGGCGAGTTCAGTCTAACCGAAACGGACTGCCGGATCCTGATCAGCGAGCCCACATACGCGCTATTGGGCGAGGGCTTCGAGGTGCGTCGGGCGGGGGCGATTTCGGTTCAGGGGAAAGCGGCGCCCATGGCGCTGTACCAGGTGCTGCCGCAGGAGAATAAGCGATAAAAGGAGAATAAGCGATAAAGAGCAGTTCTGGAGAAACGGGAGAGGGGAAAACAGTGCCTATCGACTTCAATAGGCGTTTTTAAGGCGTTTACGCGAGGAATACCGTTATGCTCAAACATCAAAGTCTTATCCAGGGCCTGTTCTTTTCCGTACTGTTGCTCGGGCTGCCTGCGGCGGCAACGGCGACGGATTCTGAATCGGACACGGGCCAGGATTCCTCTGCGGCCTCAGCGGACCCCCGGCTGGCCGCCGGTCGCGGTCTTTTGTACCGGCCGCCGAGCCGCGGTGCGCCGCTTTCCCGGGTGGGCAGCGGCAGCCGCGGCCACGGCGATCAGCTACCGGTGATCAATGTGCTGGCGCCGGATCATGCGGCGTTTTCCAGCACCCCGCAACCCAAGCTCTACTGGTTTATCTCCGAGCCGCATCCGGCGGATATCGAGATAACCATTAGTCGCGACGACGTCATCGAGCCGGTGCTGGAGGTGAACCTGGGGCCGGCCAAGAAAGGCGGGGTTCATAGCCTGAGTCTGGCGGATTACGACATCAGCCTGGAGCCGGGCAAGACCTACCGCTGGTATGTGGCGCTGATCGTGGATCCGAAGGCGCGCTCGCAAGACCACGGCATGGGCAGCGCCCTGATTATCGATCCCACCGCAGAGGTCCCCCAAGGCGCAACGCCCTTGGAACAGGGCATCGCGCTGGCCGAGAGCGGGCTTTGGCATGACGCGATCGAGACCTTGAGCCAAGGCATCCGCCAGCAACCCGGCGATTCCGCCCTGCACGAAGCCCGCGCCGCCCTGCTAGAACAGGTGGGACTGCAAACCGCGGCCGCATACGACCGACGGATGTGAAGTTGGCAGTTCAGGATTGAGGACTGAGGGCTGAGGGCTGAGGCCCGAGGCCCGAGGACTCACCACTCACCATTCACCATTCACCATTCACCATTCACCATTCACCATTCACCATTCACCATTCACCATTCACCATTCACCATTCACCACTCGCCATTCGCCATTCACCACTGAAAACTTGCTCGTCCCCAGGCCCCGGCGGGGCAGTTTGAGCGCCGGGGCTGTGGTTGGCTCACTTCGGCTTGGCGGCGAAGCCTGGTATTTGGGTTTCGTCTACCGCATCCACTTGGGCGGCGTCTAGGAAGCGCTGGGCGTAGTCTGCGTATACGCGTTCGCGCACGAAGATGTCGAACAGGTCGGGGTCGATGTGGCCGTCTTGCTTCATCAAGCCCAGGATCCGCAGCGCCTCGGACAGGGGCTTGCCTTGCTTGTAGGGGCGGTCCTTGGCGGTCAGGGCCTCGAAGATATCGGCGATGGCCATTACCCGCGCCTGCACCGACATTTGCTCGCCCCGCAGGCCGTTGGGATAGCCCTTGCCGTCCATGCGCTCGTGATGGCCGCCGGCATATTCCGGCACGTTCTTCAAATGCTTGGGAAAGGGCAACGCTTCCAGCATCTTAATGGTGGCCACGATATGGTGGTTGATAATCCGGCGCTCCTCCGGGGTCAGCGTTCCCTTGCTAATGGTCAGGTTATACACCTCCTCATCGTCCAGCAGACCCCGCGGGCGGCCCTGGAACTCCCAGCCACGCTCCCCCACTAGATGCACTCGGCACTGGTCGCCCTCGTTCATGAACTCGCTGCCGGTGTTGCATTGGTGCAAAAAGCGGCGGTCCGCTTCCAGCTGCTCCAGCTCCCGCAGATAGGCCTCGTCCAAGGCCTCGTCGTCCGGCTTTTCGCCGCGCTCCAGCGCCGCCATGCGCCGCTCCAGTAACCGAATACGGGCATCCCGTTTCAACACCTCCAGGCGGGTGTCAACGAGCCCGATGCGGTCGTAAATCGTCTCCAGCTTGGAGGCCTTATCGACCACATACTCGGGCGTGGTGATTTTGCCGCAATCGTGCAACCAGCCCGCGATATGCAGCTCATAGCGACCGAAATCCGTCATCTGAAACCCCGCCAGCGGCCCTGAGTCCTGGCGGTGGGCCGCCTCCGCCAACATCATGGTCAGCTCCGGCACCCGCCGGCAATGGCCGCCGGTATAGGGGGATTTTTCGTCAATCGCCGTCGCCACTAACTGTATCAAGGACTCCAACAGCGCCTTGAGGTCATTGATCAGGCGGCGATTGGTGAGGGCGATGGCCGCCTCCGAGGCCAGCGACTCGGCCAGCTTCAAGGCCTCATCGGAAAACGGCGCCACCGCCCCGGTCTCCGGGTCGGTGGCGTTGAGCAGTTGCAGCACCGCGATGATGTCGTGCTCGTGGTTGCGCATGGGCACGGTGAGGAACGATTGGCTGCGGTAGCCGGTCTTGGCGTCGAACAGCTTGGTGCCCGAAAAGTCGAAGCCGCTGGCGCAATAGGCGTCCGGGATATTCACCGTGGTGTCGTGCAACACCGCATAGGTCACCACCATGTGCTCGTTCGGGTTGCCGTCGTCGTCGAACAGGCTGATCGGCGCGAACGGGATCTCCTTGCCCGTGGTGCCGCCCAAGGCGATGCCCAGGGAGTCGGTGCGCATGATCTCCATCTTCACCGTGCCGTCTTCCCGCACCGAATACAGGGTGCCGCCGTCCGCCCCGGTCAGCTCCTTGGCCCCCACCAGGATGGTCTCTAGCAGGCGGGTGGTGTTCTGCTCCACCGACAACGCGATGCCGATGGCCGTAAGCCGCTCGATCCGCCTCAGATACTCTTCTTTACCGAACATTCAGCCGATCCTCCCGCAACAACTCCACCTAAGAGCATAGCAAAGATCGGCGCCCCCTGCGGCGCCTTGAGCCGCCGGCGCCGGGGCGGGAAAAAAATGGAAGGGATCAAGCGAATTGGGGTATTCTTGCAACCGATTGGCGGGAATACTCGGCCCTAGCGGGCCTGGCAATGCCCAATAATCGCCTGAGTTGCTAGAAATACCGCAAGACCTGGCGGCGCGCGCTGCGGGCCTTGCAAGGCCCGAGCACTGCGCCGAAACAAAATTTCTTATTGAGGACTCGAAAACATGAAAAACGCCATCCGCCTACCCGGCCTGGCCGCGGCCCTGGCCGCCCTCCTCGCCTTTGCCCCGCTGGCGAGCGCCGACGACCTGAATTTCATGCTCAGCAACGAAACCAGCTCGGAATTGACGGGCTTCTATGTCTCGCACAGCGGCACCGACCAATGGGAAGAAAACCTGCTTGACGACGCCTACCTGGCCCCCGGCTATGAAATCGGCGTGGTGATCGCCGACGGGCGCAGCACCTGCGTCTACGACATCTCCGGCGAATTCGCCGATGGCAGCGAAGTCGAAGACTACGAACTGGATCTTTGCGAGCTGGGCGAGTACACCTTTTACGAGGAATAACCGCCTCCGGGAGGAGGGGCCTTGGAGGTTGAGGCATCGGCCTCCGGGCGCTTTATAACGCAAAGGGCGCAGAGAAGGAACGCAAAGGGCGCAAAGGGGCGCAAAGGGTTAAAGTTTTGGTATGGCGCCCCCAGCGGTGCTTGGCGCAGCGCGCCGCGGCGGCGTCCTCGCGCGGCGCGTGGGGACGAGTGCGAACCGCCAGCGGGGCTTGGCGCAGCGCGGCGCGGCGCGTCCTCGCGCGGCGCGTGGGGACGAGTGCGAACCATCTGGCTCTGGTCCCCGCGCGCCGCGTGGGAACCCGGTCGGGGCGCGCAGCGCCCGGCCCGGGTTGCCGGCGTCGGCATCAATCCCGCAGGGACGCGGCCGCTGTGTGGCCGATTTCCACGGTTTTCGGCGCCCCGGCTTGCGAGTAACAAGGTCGGATAGGATGCGCCGAGTGCCGCGAGGCGCATCACAATGCCGAAGCGATGCGCCTCGTTTCTCTCGGCACATCCTATACCAGCCGCGAGGAGCGCGATGGGCAAAGGCGCTCCCCCGGTCATTGGTTTTGGTCTTTCGAGTAAAAATGTCGGAAGGGTGTTAGTTTTCAAACGTTTCCGCCTAAAAACCCTTTGCGCCCTTTGCGTCTTCCCTTCGCGTTCTTTGCGTTATAGTCACGCCACACCCGCGTTCGGTTCGGGTATTGATGCGTGTTTAAGCCGCAAGGTCTGGGCCTGGTTAGACTGCGGCATAAAGCTCGCCGTCGGTCTTGCGGGCTTGGCCGATGGCTTCTAGGGTTGCGAGGATTTCGGCTACGCGTTTGGTTTGGGCGCGTTTGAAGGTTTTGGCGAGCTGTTGGGGCGTGGCCGGTTGGGGTTGTTGTTCGAGGGCGATGCGCAGGGCCTGGACTTGGTCGGGGATGGTCTTGGGCCAGGCGGGTTTGGTCTTTTCGGCCTCGGCGGCGGCCGGGGTTTGGAGTACGGCCTCTTCTTGCGCGGCGGTTGCGCCGTCGGGGTTTTGGTATTCGGGGCGCAGCCAGCGGATGCGGCCGCGTTGTTCTTCGGCGGCGCGGCGGGTGTTGAGCTCTACGAGGCGTTGCAGTAGTTGTTCTTCGGCCTGGGCCTGGTCGTCGGGCTTGTCGGGCCAGGGGGTGGTGGCGCCGGGGCGGCCGAGGAGTTTGGGGGCGAGGTCGGACCAGCCGTAGGCGGCGAATACGGCGGCGTCGAGTTCGTCGTGGAGCTGTTGCAGTACGGAGACTAGGCCTTGTTGGTGGCTGGTCTTTTCCTTGGCCGTGAGGGCTTCGCCCTGGCGGATCTTTTCGAGCGCGTTGTACAGGCCGGTGAGGGTGAGGCCGGGGTGTTGTTGCTGTTGGCGCTTGCGGTGGGCGTCGATTTGCTCGGCTAGGTCGCGGATTTGGGTCTTTTGGGGCTCGGTGGCTTCGGGGAAGGGGAAGGTCTCGAAGCAGCGGGATTTGTTATAGCGGGGATCGTTGCCGATCCCAAGGCGACCGCCCGCCGCGAGCGCCCAAACACTATGAATTCGGCTGGAAAGAATGCCTAATAAGAAGGCATTCTCCACCGCGATATTCACCAGCATGTTGTCGGGCAGGATGCTTTCGTCCAGGAAGGTGAAGAAGCGGTGCTTGCTGGTTTCGACGGTTGCGATATAGCGGCTTAGCCCGCTGAGCGCTGGCCTCATGTCTTTTCGCGGTTCGCCGAAAATCCACCAGTTCTTGCGGTAGGTTTCCCGATTGTTTTGCTCACGTTCGGGCTTCACCCGCTCTATTATCCATTGATAGGCTTCAGGGAAACGGGTTCGAGTTTCTTCGGTAGTTAGTCCGAACAGATCGATCACCATCACGCCACGGGACGACTGGGTAATATCACGGCCATTGCGGTATTCGCGAATATGCTTTTCGATGCCCGGGATTCGCCCCAGGCCGAGCCCTTCGGCCTCTTCGGGGGTCACGATAAAACCGGAGCCAATCACTTGAACACCCCGATGGCCCAAGGTGCCATTCGATATAAGCGGAGATGCGCCAGCGACATCCGCCCCCACTTTTAAATCCGCAAACAGTTTGCCGGTGCTGCGCTTGGCCTCGACCGCCCTACCCTCGCCTTCGGCGTCCCGCTCGGCGGTGACCTGTTCCAGTGCGCCGGGGTGGTCGCCGGCGGCGCCGATGCTCATGGCGATGCGCACCGCGGCCCCATCAGCGGCATCCACCCAAGGATGGTCCGGTACGGCGTAGAGCAGTGAGAGGGGTTTTTTCTGCTCCAGATGGTGTTGGATCACCCGGCGGTTGAAAGTCTGGCGCAGACTGTTGGTGGTGATGAAGCCGAAGCGGCGGAGCTTGCCTTCGCGGGTGAGGCCGGCGGCGTGGTGCCACCAGTACATGACGAAGTCGGCGGATTCGGGGACGCGGGGGTAGGTGTTGCGCAGGGCCTCGACGTAGCCGTCGCCGAGGGCGGCGCGCATGCGGGCGGGGCCGATGAAGGGCGGGTTGCCGACTACGAAGTCGGCCGCGGGCCATTGGGCCTTGCGCGGGTTGGTGTAGCGTACTAATGGGGTGCGGGCGGCCTCGTCGGGGACTTGTTCGCCGGTGATGGGGTGGGTTTTGTAGCTGTGGCCGTCCCAGCGGGTGATGGGGTTTCCGCCTTCGTCGGTCTCGGTTTCGATGGCGTCCCAGGCGAGTACGGCGTCGCGGTTTTGGATGTTGTTGAAGTCGCGCAGTATGGGTTCGGGCGGCAGGCCGTCGGGCTGGGTGCGGAAGTGCCATTGCAGGAAGCCGATCCAGATTACGGATTCGGCGATGGCGGCGGCGCGGGGGTTGGTTTCGATGCCGAGGAATTGGTGGGGGTCTACGGTGAGGCCGTGGGCGTCGAAGCCGAGTTGGGTCTCGCCGAGTTGTTCGAGGGCGTTGAGGATTTCGCCTTCGAGGCGTTTGAGGTGTTCGAGGGTGACGTAGAGGAAGTTGCCGGAGCCGCAGGCGGGGTCGAGGATGCGGATTTGGCAGAGTCGGCCCTTGAAGTTTTCGATTTCGGCGACGGCCTGGTGGTGCTTGCCTTGTTGGTCGAGGAGCAGGGCGGCGGTTTTGATGTTGTCCCATTGTTCGCGCAGGGGTTGGATTACGGCGGGCATGACGAGGCGCTCGACGTAGGCGCGGGGGGTGTAGTGGGCGCCGAGTTTGTGGCGTTCGCGGGGGTCGAGGGCGCGTTCGAGCAGGGTGCCGAAGATGGCGGGTTCTACTTGTTTCCAGTCGGCGCGGGCGGCGTCGATGAGGAGTTGGATTTGCTTGCGGTCGAGGCTTAGGGCTTGGGTGTCGCGGAATAGGCCGCCGTTGAATTGCAGGATTTTTTGGCGGATGACGGTGGAGAAGCCGCCGCTGTTCATGGTCTTCCACAACGCCTCGACCAGCGGGGCGAAGTGGTCCGGGTTTTCCTTGAGGCTGTCCAGCAGTTCGGTGAAGCTGTTTTTCTCCAGCAGGCCTACGTCTTCGGCGAACATGGTGAAGATGGCGCGCATTAGGAAGGATGCTACGGCCTCGGGCGGGTGGCCGCTGGCTTCGAGGCTTTTGGCGAGGGTGGCGAGGCGGGCGGCGATGTCGCGGGTGACCTTGGCGGAGATGCGCGTGGGGTCGAGGGCCAGGGGTTGGAGCCAGACTTGGCGCAGGCGCTGGCGGATTGGCTCTTGACGCAGGTCGGGCAGGCGGATGCGGTGGGTGCGCGGGTCGGGATAGGGGACGTAGGCGCCGCCGGATTGGGTGAATTCGCTGTAGAGTTCGAGTGCGGCGCCTACGTCGAGGGTGATGACGAAGGGCGGGCGGCCTTCTTCTTTGGGCAGGGCGCGGGCGTAGCCGACGGCTTGGCCGTGGGCGCGCAGCATGGCGTCGTCCCAGACGCCGGAGCCGAGGGTCTTGCCGGTGGCCTTGGCTTCGAGGATGAAGCAGCCGCGGCGGTAGCAGTCGATAAAGCCGCGGTTGGTGCTGCCGTCGGGGTTGTGGAAGGCGACGAGGCGTTCGAAGACGTAGGCGTTTTGGGCGTTGTCTTGGGTGGCGGGGTCGGGCGGGGGTAGTTCGAGTAGCGTGCACAGTTCGGCGACGAAGAGTTGGTGGTTGGCGCGTTCGCTGCCGCTGGCTTGGCTCCAGCGGGCGATGAAGGCCTCGACGGCGGCGGGGTTGGACATGGGGCGGTTCCTCCTTGATGGGTTGCGGGGGAGTTTAGCATAAGTCGGGGCGTTGTCAGAAAGGGGCTTTGCGGTCTCGCGTTGGAGTACACGCCTTGGCGTGTGCGGGCTGGCGCGCACAGCCCGAGGGCTGTACTCCAACGGCTTGGCGCGGTCTTCGCGGGCGCTGCGTTGCCAGCGGCGAACCACGGTCTTTTGCGCCCCATACCGGACTAGCACGCGTAGATCGACACCGAAGGCCCCCTCTCGCCAACACGCAAAGGGCGCTAAGAAAAAGCCTTTTCTCCTCTGCGCCCTCTGCGGTTCTCCGCGTGCTCTGCGGTCCTCTGCGCCCTCTGCGCCCTCTGCGCCCTCTGCGTTCCTCAAAGGCGTTGTTTCCGATACTTAGGCGCGGTTGTAGTACGCGCCGATTCGGGGGCGGGTTGGTTAGGCATCGGGGTCGAGGAATAGGCCGATGAGGTCGTTGAGGAAGCGGTAGCCGCGGTCGGTGGGGCGAATCCGCTCCGCGGCGGTTTCGATTAGCCCTAGGGCGCGGGCTTGGTCGAGCCGGGGGGCGAGCAGCGCGGCCGGGAGGCCGGTGCGGGCCTGGAATAGGGCCGCGGGGAAGCCGTGTTTGAGGCGTAGGGCGTTGAGCATGAATTCGGCCAGCCGGTCGGGTTCGTCGAGCCATTTGGCGCCGTCGAGGGCCTGGGGGGTTCCGGCGGTCTTTAGGTATTCCTGCGGGGCTTTTTTGCGCCAGCGGCGTTGGGCGCCTTCGGCGGTGGTGATTTTGCCATGGGCCCCGGCGCCGATGCCGAGGTAGTCGCCAAAGCGCCAGTAGTTGAGGTTGTGGCGGCATTGGCGGCCGGGCTGGGCGAAGGCGGAGACCTCGTAGCGGGCATAGCCGGCGTCCTCTAGCAGGGTGTGGCCGGCGTCTTCGATGGCGGCCAGGCGGTCGTCGTCCGGGGTGGCGGGCGGGGCGGCATGGAAGGCGGTGTGGGGCTCGATGGTGAGTTGGTAGTAGGAGAGGTGTTCGGGGGCCAGGGCGATGGCGGCTTGGAGGTCTTGCCGGGCCAGTGCGGGGGTTTGGCCGGGCAGGCCGTACATCAGGTCGAGGTTGAGGTTGTCGAAGCCGGCGGCGCGGGCCATCTCTGCCGCGCGCACGGCCTCTGCGCGGCTGTGGATGCGGCCGAGGGCCTTTAGGGCGGCGGGGTCGAAGCTCTGTACGCCGAGGGAGAGGCGGTTGACGCCGGCGGCGCGGTAGGCCCGAAAGCGGCCGGCCTCGGCGGCGCCGGGGTTGGCCTCTAGGGTGATTTCGGCGCCGGGGGCGAGGCCGAGTCTTTGGTCGGCGGCGGTCAATACCCGGTCGATGGCGGGGCCGGAGAATAGCGATGGGGTGCCGCCGCCGATGAATACGGTTTGGATTTGGCGGCCGGGGACGCGTTCGGCCTCTAGCTCTAGGTCTTTTAATAGGGCTTGGACATAGGCGTCTTGGTCCAGTTCGGCGGGTTGGGCATGGGAGTTGAAGTCACAGTAGGGGCATTTGCGGATGCACCAGGGGATGTGGATGTAGAGGGCTAGCGGGGGCGGCATTTCTTTATCACTCAGGGGCGGCGGGGGGTGTGCAGGGGCGCGGGTCTTCTCCGCGCGCCCTGCGGGCCTGGGGTCAAATCGAGTCCCGCGCCTTTAGGTAGGCCAGCTCGGAGATGTTGCTCCATTTTCGCGCATCTTGGTAGAACTTGTTGTAGGAGGCGTAGACCTTGCGGGTGAAGGCGTCTTTTTGCCCCAGGTCGGCCACGACTTCATCCGATAGCTTGCGCAGTTTTTTGAGTACGTCTTGGGGGTAGACGCGCAGATCGGCCTTATGTTCGGTGATTAGGGTCTCTAGCGCCAGGGGGTTGCGCGCGGTGTATTCCGCCAGCAGTTCTTGGTTCATGGCCTTGCAGGCGGTGCGCACGATGGCCTGGAGGTCTTTGGGGAGTTGGCCGAAGGCGGCTTTGTTGAGCATGGCCTCGACTAGGCTGCCGGGTTCGTGAAAGCCGGGGTAGTAGTAGTATTTGGCGGCCTTGTAGAGGCCGAAGGCGAGGTCGTTGTAGGGGCCGACCCATTCGGTGGCGTCGATGGCGCCGGTTTGCAGGGCGGTGAATAGCTCGCCGCCGGGCAGGTTGACGGGGGTGCCGCCGGCGCGTTTGAGCACTTCGCCGCCGAGGCCGGGGATGCGCATTTTGAGCCCCTTGAGGTCTTCGACGCTGTTGATTTCCTTGTTGAACCAGCCGCCCATTTGGACCCCGGTGTTGCCCGCGGGCATGGGGATTAGGCCGAATTGGTCGTATAGCTCGGTCCACAGTTCCAGGCCGCCGCCGTAGAGGGTCCAGGCGATCATCTCTTGGGCGGTGAGGCCGAAGGGTACGGTGGAGAAGAATTGCGCGGCCTCGCTCTTGCCTTTCCAGTAGTAGGCCGAGCCGTGGCCCATTTCGGCGGTGCCGCGGGAGACGGCGTCGAAGACCTCGAACGCCGGCACCAGCTCGCCCGCGCCGTAGACCTTGATCTGAATGCGCCCGCCGCTCATGTCGCCGATTAGCGCGGCCAGTTTGTTGGCCGCAGTGCCCAGGCCGGGGAAGTTCTTGGGCCAGGTGGTGACCATCTTCCATTGGTGTTCGGCCCGGGCCTGGGCCGCACCGGCGACCCCGAGGCCGCCCCCTACCGCCAAGGCCCCGGCCCCGGCCCGCTTGATGAAATCACGACGTTGCATGTTGCTCTCTCCTCACAGACGCAATCAGAAAAGGGGTATTATCCCCCAGTTGGCCGGTCAGGCCAAAAGCCAGCGAGGTCGTGCTGGAAAATTGGCTGAAATTGGCTACACTGAAAGCGCTTTTGTCGTTTCTTCGACTAAGGTTTTGTCAGCGTTGACTTGGAGAATGAAGATGCGGAACTACGATTCAATCCTTGCCATGGGCTTGCTCGGCGCCTTGTCCTTGTCCGGCGCCGCGAACGCGGCGGCCCCATGGACGGAGCAAGCAAAGATGGAAAAAAATGCCCAGGAGGCGCAATCCCAGCCTAGGGCCCGGCGGGCGGCGCGCAACAGCGTGGCCGCGGGAACGCTGACCGATCCCGTCGGCGACACCTTGGGCGCCTTTACCCCGAAAGCGGACGCCACCCAACTGAGCGCAACGCTCAGCGGGGGCCTGCTCACCATCGGTATGAGCTTCGCCGGCGATATCACCCCCTGCGAAAACGGCAGCGGGACGGTGACGCCGACCCAAACGCCTTTGGGCGGCTTCATCGACATCGACACGGATCAAGACCAGACCACGGGCGTGCAGCCCTTCACCGATCTTCTGACCAGCTACAACACCGGCATGGGCAATGAATTTTATGTGGACCTGTGCAGCTACTCCAGCGGCGACGGCGCGGTGGACGTGGTGGACGATATCACCGACACGGTGCAGGGCCGCGCCGCCATCGGCTTTTCCGCACGAGGCTTTGCGGTGCAGATCCCGTTGAGTCTGCTCGGCGGCGATGATGGTCAGGCGGACATCGCCGCCGTGGTGGGGACGCTCAACGAGCCCACGGATGCGGTCCCCAACGGCGGCAGCCTAGCCGCCACGGCCGCCTCAACCCCGGCGCCGGGGCCGACCGCTGCGGTTAATGTGCCCGTGCTGGGGGTCTGGGGGTTGGGCCTGCTGTCGCTACTGGCCGGGGTGTTCGGCGGCTGGCGGCTGCGCCGAGGCTAAGGCTTGGGATGCGCCGAAGAACCAGACGCGGCGGCCGGGTCGGATGATGCGCCTCGCGGTACTCGGCGCATCCTATGCCGCCATCGGTGGCTGCCCCTGGCGCGATCTTTCGCGGCCGCTGCGCTGCCAGCGGCGAACCACGGTCTTTTGCGCCCCATACCGGACTAATAAAGCCCGGGCTCCGGGCGCTTGCGGCCTCGCGTTGGAGTACACGCCTTGGCGTGTGCGGGCTAGCGCGCACAGCCCGAGGGCTGTACTCCAACGGCCTAAAGCCTCGACCGCCCAAGCCGCCCGAGGAGGCTTATTGGTAGATCACGCCGGGTAGCCAGGTGGCCAGTTGGGGTTGCCAGGCCAGGAGGCCGAGCATCAGTAGTTGAATGAGGATGAAGGGGATGACGCCCAGGTAGATCTGCCCCGTGGTGACCTCTTTGGGGGCTACGCCGCGCAGGTAGAACAGCGCGAAGCCGAAGGGCGGGGTGAGGAAGGAGGTTTGGAGGTTGATGGCGATCATTACGCCGAGCCAGATGGGGTCCAGGCCCATGGCGAGCAGGATGGGGCCTACGATGGGGACTACCACGAAGGTGATTTCGATGAAGTCGAGGATGAAGCCGAGCAGGAACATCAGTAGCATCACCGCCAGCATGGCGCCGGCCGCGCCGCCGGGCAGGTCGGTGAGTAGTGCGGACACCAGTTCGTCGCCGCCGAAGCCGCGGAAGACCAGCGAAAACACCGAGGCGCCGATTAGGATCAGGAATACCATGGAGCTGACGATGGTGGTGCTGCGGACCACCTCGCGCAGGGTGGCTAGGGTTAGGCGACGTTGCGCCAAGGCCAGCAGCAATGCGCCCATGGCGCCTACCGCGGCGGCCTCGGTGGGGGTGGCCAGGCCGCCGAGGATGGAGCCGAGCACCGCTACGATTAACAGCAGCGGCGGCACGAGCACCTTGAGCACGCGAAGAAACAGCGCCGCGATATCGGTCTCGCGCTCTTCGCGGGGCAGGGCCGGCACGCTTTGGGGTTTTAGGAACGCCAGGCCGATTAGGTAGGCCAAATAGAGCGCCACCAGCAGCAGCCCTGGGATCAGCGCGCCCACGAAGAGGTCGCCCACGGAGACCGTTTGCGGCGCCCAGATGCCCATGTCCAATTGGGCTTGTTGATAGGCCGAGGACAGCACGTCGCCCAGCAGCACCAGTACGATGGAGGGCGGGATGATTTGCCCCAGGGTGCCGGAGGCGCAGATGGTCCCGGCCGCCACTGCGGGGCTGTAGTTGCGCCGCAGCATGGTGGGCAGGGCGAGCAGGCCCATGGTGACGACGGTGGCGCCGACGATGCCGGTGCTGGCCGCCAGCAGCATGCCCACCAGGGTGACCGAGATGCCGAGGCCGCCGCGCAGGGGGCCGAATAGCATGGACATGGTGTCGAGCAGGTCCTCGGCCACCTTGGAGCGCTCCAGCATGACGCCCATGAATACGAACAGGGGCACGGCCACTAGGGTTTGGTTGGTCATGATGCCGTAGAGGCGGTTGGGCAGGGCCTCCAGAAAGGCGGGGTCGAAGAGCCCGGCCTCGGCCCCGAACCAGGCGAAGGCCAGCGCGACGCCGGCCAGCGAGAAGGCCACCGGATAGCCCAGCAGCAGGACCAGGCAGACGCTCGCGAACATCAGCAGGGGCATGTACTCGGCCATCAGATTTCCTCGCCCACGGGCGGATGTTCCCGCTCCATGCCGGGCAGGACGCCGGCGATGAATAGCCCGCTGCGCAGCATGGCGGCTAGGCCTTGGAGGATCAGCAGCAGCGCCGCTACGGGGATCAGGGTCTTGAGCCAATAGACCCAGGGCAGGCCGCCGGCCTCACGCGAGCTTTCTTTTAGCTCCCAGGCCTGGAGCACATAGTCCCAACTGACCCAGAAGATGAAGCCGCAGACCGGCAGCAATAGAAAGAGCGCGCCCAGCAGATCGACCCAGGCCTGGGCGATCTCGGGCAGTTTGCGGAAGAAGATGTCCACCCGCACATGGCCCTCGTGCTTCAGGGTGTAGGCCGCACCGAGCAGGAACACCATGGCGTGCAGGTAGGTGATCGATTCTTGCATGGCGATCCAGCCCAGGTCGAAGGCGTAGCGCAATACCACCACGGCGAAGGTCACCAGCACCATGGCCAGGGTCAGCCAGGAGACTAGGCGGCCGATCCATTCGTTGATGTTTTCGAGAAACCGCAGGAAGGAAAGCATGCTCGGGGTATGATGTCGGTTCGGAATCCAGTGCCTAATCGTATCAGAAAGCGGGTCAAACCCCGAGCATTCGTCGCAACACCCGCTCCGGGGCGGCCATGCGTCGTTGCAGCATCTGGCGGAAGACCTCGGGATCTTTCTGAAAGGTCAGGGCGCCGTCGCGCGGGAAATGCTGGTCGCGCAGCCGCGACACCCAAAAACGCAGCGCGCCGGCGCGCAGCATAGCGGGCCAGATACGCAGCTCTTCGCGGCGGATCTTGCGCTCGCGGTGATAGGCCTGGGCCAGGGCCGCCACCCGCTGCGGGTCCAGTTCGCCGTCGGCCTCCACGCACCAATCGTTCACGGTAATGGCCAGATCGTAGATCAGCAGGTCGCGCCCGGCGTTGTAGAAATCGAGCAGCGCCGACACCCGTTCGTCCTCGAACAGCACGTTATCCCGAAACAGGTCGCCGTGGATCAGCCCCTTGGGGCAGCCGCGGCGATCCAGCTCGGCCTGATACGCCAGCTCGTCACGCAGCAACGGGGGGCCGCCGTCGGGCAGGTGCGCGGCCATGTCGCGCGCCCATTGCAGGTCATAGGGATTGGCCCACAGCGCCGGATAATCCAGGCCCGCGCGATGCAGGCGACCCAATGCCGCCCCCGCCGCTGCGCAGTGGGCGGCGGCGGGGGCTTGTCGGATCGCCCCGGGAAAGCGCGGGAAGAAGGCCGCGGGCTTGCCTTCAACCACCCGAATCAGCTGGCCCTTGCGGTCCTCGAACGGACGCGGCACGGGCAGGCCGCGCTCGGAGAGCCAGTCGAGCAGGTGCATGTAACCCGCCACCTGTTCGAATTCGAGGTGCTCGAACAGGGTCAGCACCATCTCCGAATGACCGGTGGTGACGAAGAAATTGCTGTTTTCGATCCCGCCCGCAATACCCGCAACGGACACCAGCCGCCCGGCCTGAAAACAGGTCAGCAGGGTTTCGAGCCGGGCCCTTGGAACCGCTGTGTAAACCGACATGCCTTCCTCGGCGTTAGGCGTCCTGCATGAGCTTGTATGGCCTATTAGGCGGCGGAGACGTTGGCGCTTACATAGGAGTGCAGCTCGGCGTCCATGTCGTCCGCGTGGGCCTGGAACCATTCCGGCAGGCGCGCTTTGATATAGGTGTGGCCTAAAGAGTAGAGCCCGTTTTCGATGCGCTGCAACAGATAGCGCACCTCGTTGATCAACTGGGCGTGCTCTTCGTGATGGTGTTCACGGTGCGGGACCCCCCATTCTTCCATGAAGCGGTCTTCGCGCTCCAGCCAGAGTTCCAGATGGGACAGCAGCCGCAAGAACATCGGCCGCAGTTGGTGGTCTTCCGCGCCCTCCATGGCATTCACTAGCTCGACGAACTTCTTCTTCGGCTCGTCGAGTTCGGCGATTTTGCTGCCGTGGCGGGACTCGGACCAGTGGATCAGTGCCATAATGTCACCTTCCTCGCTTGATTTTTCGAAATGGACGCCGACTTTATCAAGACGACACAGTCGTTTATAGCGAATTCCTACAGCGATTTCAAATACAATCCGCCGAACGGCCCTGTAACTTTGACGGCAGCACCCCCATGCTCTGGCCTATGCCCGCCCTGCAACCGAGTCCAATCCGGCCATGAGTCGCCCCATCGCAGCCCTGGAAGGCGTCAGCCGCCGCTTTCACGAAGGTCGGCGCGAGCGTTGGGTGCTGAACGGCGTCGATTTGGAGGTCGCCGCCGGCGAACGGCTGGCGCTGGCGGGGGCCAGCGGTTCGGGCAAGTCCACCCTACTGAACCTGCTCGGCGGCATCGACCGCCCGGACAGCGGCCGGGTGCGCCTGGACGGCACGGACCTAAGCGGGCTTTCGGAGCACCGGCGCACCCTGTTTCGCCGCCGGCGTATCGGCTTTGTGTACCAGTTCTTTAATCTCATCCCCACCCTGAGCGTGCGCGAGAATGTGGCCCTGCCGCTGGAACTCATCGGCCAGGACCTGGGGCCGGCGGACGCGCTGCTGGAACAGGTGGGGCTGTTGGAACGTGCGGAGGCCTTTCCGGATGTGCTGTCGGGCGGTGAGCAGCAGCGGGTGGCGCTGGCGCGCGCCTTGGTGCATCGGCCCGCGCTGGTGCTGGCGGACGAGCCCACCGGCAACCTGGATGCCCGGCACGGCGGGGCGGTGTTGGATTTGCTCGCCGAGTTGGCGCGGGAGCAAGGGGCCGCGCTGGTGATCGTGACCCACTCGAAGGCGGTGAGCCAGCGCTGTGAGCGGGTGCTGAGCCTGGAGGACGGCCGCTTGAGCCGCGGCGGCGGGGCCGGCTGGTGAGCCTGCTGTGGCGCATGAGCGGCCGCGAGCTGCTGCATCACCGCTGGCAGGGGCTGTTGTCGCTGCTCGGGGTGGCGCTGGGCGTGGCGGTGGTGGTGGCGGTGGACTTGGCCAACGAGAGCGCCCGCCGGGCCTTCGAACTCTCGATGGAGGGCCTGACCGGACGCGCCACCCATCACCTGATCGCCAGCGGCCGCGGGCTGGAGGAAGGGCGCTATGCCGAGCTGGCAACCCAAAGGGGTCTGGACACCGCGGCCCCGGCGGTGGAGGGGGTGGTGTCGGTGCAGGGCGTCAGCCTGCGCCTGCTGGGGGTGGCGCCCTTTGCCGAATACGGCGTGCGCGGCCACCTGGAGGGGCTGGACGGGGCGGCCCTGAGCCGGTTGCTCACCGAGCCCGGGGCCATCGCCCTGAGCGCCGACACCGCGCAGACGTTGAACGCCGCCGTCGATCGCCCGCTGGCCGCCCGGGCCGGCGGTCGAACCGTCACCCTGACCCCGGTGGCGCTGCTGGCGGGTGATCCGGGGCTGGACGGCCTGCTGCTGGCGGACATGGCCACCGCCCAGGAGACCCTGGGCAAGCTGGGCCGACTGGATCGCATCGACTTGGTGTTGGATGCGCAACAGGCCGCGGAGCTGGCGCGAGAGCTGCCCGCCGGGGTGCGGCTGACGCCGGTGCAGGACCGCGGCGACGCGGGCTTGGAGCTGGCCAACGCCTTTCACCTAAACCTCACCGCCATGAGCCTGTTGGCGTTGGTGGTGGGCAGTTTCTTAATCTACAACACCCTGGCGTTTTCCGTGGTGCGACGGCGACCGCGGCTGGTCGCGTTGCGGCTGGTCGGGGTCACGCCGCGGGCGCTGTTTCGCCTGGTGCTGGGCGAGGCGGCGCTGCTGGGGTTGCTCGGGACCCTGTTCGGGCTGGCCGCCGGCTGGGCCATCGCCAATGGCCTAGTGGGGTTGGTGACCCGCACCCTGAGCGATCACTATTTCCTGGTCACGGTCACCGGCCTTACGCCCGCCCCGCTGTCCTTCGCCAAGGGCCTGGTACTTGGGCTGGGCGCCAGCCTGACGGCGGCCTGGGTCCCGGCGCGGCAGGCCGCCGGGGCCTCGCTGCTGGTCGCCCGCCGGCGTTCCGCGGACGAGGGCCGGGCCCGCCGCCTGGTGCAGCCGCTGGCCCTGTGGGGCCTGGGCCTGCTGGCGTTGGCGCCGGCGCTGATCGGGCTCGGCCCGGCGGACAATCTGACCCTGGGCTTCGCGGCCCTGCTGGCGCTGATCCTGGGGGCCAGCCTGTTGGCCCCGCTGGCGGTGCAGGGGCTGCCCGATCGGCTCGCGCCCCTGTTGGGGCGGCTGTTCGGCCCGCCGGGACGCCTGGCGGCGCGGGGCCTGGCGGCCTCGGTAAGCCGTTCGGGCATGGCGGTGGCGGCGCTCATGGTGGCGGTGGCGGCCACCGTGGGCGTGGGGGTGATGGTGGAGAGCTTTCGCGGCACCGTGGACCGCTGGCTGGGCCAGACCCTGCGCAGCGACCTCTATGTGTCCGCCGCCGAGGGCGCGGATGCCCTGCCGCCGGGGGTCGGCGAGCGCCTAGACGGCGTGCCGGGGATTCGCGAGCGCAGCAGCGGCCGGCGGGTGGAGGCGGACACCCCGCGGGGGCCCATCGACCTGCTGGCCCTGGGCCTGGCCAGCCAAAGCCTGCGGGGCTTTGATCTGAAACAGGGCGATCCGGCCACGGCCTGGCCGCGGGTCAAGGCCGGCGAGGCGGTGCTGATCTCCGAACCCCTGGCCTTTCACCGCGGGCTCGGGGTGGGCGATGAACTGACCCTGAACACCCCGGCCGGCGGGCGCCGTTTCCCGGTGGCGGGCATCTTCTACGACTACTCGGCGGTGCGCGGCATGGCGCTTATGGAGCGCGGCCGCTACAGCGCCCTGTGGGATGACCCGGCGGTATCGACCTATGGGCTTTATCTGGAACCGGAGGCGGACCCCGACGCAATCAAACAGGCGCTGCGCCTGGCCCTGGCCGGTCAGGGCGAGGTGCTGGTGCAGGCCACCGGCGAGATCCGCGCGCGCTCGCTGGAGATCTTCGATCGCACCTTCGCCATCACCCATGTGCTGCGCCTGCTGGTGGTGGGCGTGGCCTTCGTGGGGGTGCTCTCGGCCCTGCTCGCGCTGCAACTCGAACGCGCCCGGGAACACGCCGTACTGCGCGCCACCGGCCTCACCCCGCGCGGCCTGTTCGGCCTCACCGCGCTGCAGACCGGCCTAATGGGCGCCCTCGCCGGCCTGCTCGCCCTGCCCCTGGGCCTGGCCATGGCCTGGTTGCTGATTGAGGTGATCAACCGCCGCTCCTTCGGCTGGTCCATGAGCGCGCTGATCCCGCCGGGGACCCTAGCGGAGGCGCTGCTGCTGGCCATCGCCGCCGCCTTGCTCGCCGGCCTCTACCCCGCCTGGCGCATGGCCCGCACCCCCATCGCCACGGCCTTGCGGGAGGAGTGATGACGGCGCCGAAAATGAATCTGCCACTGAGACACAGAGAACACAGAGGTTATTCAAGGGATCCGCGTTTCAATGAACTGCCGGGGCCTGATTGCAGCCGCCACCTGTGCTCGCTGCCCCCCTGCGGCGAAAACTGTCGGCATCCCCCCTGGCGCAAGGCCCGCACCCCCACGGTCCTGCGGGAGACGTAGCGCCGATGATCTGCAATATGGCATTTAAACCGCTAATGAACGCGAATAAACGCCAATGGATCAAGGGGTCAATGGCCGGTTTCACAGGCCACGCGATGGATATTCGCGTCTATTGGCGTCCATTCGCGGCTCCCCTTGCTCGGCCTTTGCGTCTACTGGCGTCCATTCGCGGTTCCCCTTGCTCGGCCGCGGCAAAAACCCTTGGCGGCCTTTGCGCCTCCTTTGCGCGCTTTGCGTTATATCCTCCTCGGCCTGGCGGGACGCGGATCTGCAATATGGCATTTAAACCGCTAATGAACGCGAATAAACGCCAATGGGTCAAGGGGTCAATGGCTGGTTTCACAGGCCACGCGTTGGATATTCGCGTCTATTGGCGTCCATTCGCGGTTCCCCTTGCTCGGCCGCGGCAAAAACCCTTGGCGGCCTTTGCGCCTCCTTTGCGCGCTTTGCGTTATATCCTCCTCGGCCTGGCGCTGACCGCCTGCGCACCCGAGCCGCCGCCGGAGGATGGCATTGACGTAGGTGCGGCGCTGGGCGGCGCGGCGGCGGAGGGCTTTGCACGGGCGGATCGACCGCGGGCATTCCGCTTTCCGGCGGACCACGGTCCCCACCCCGCCTATCGCAACGAATGGTGGTACTTCACCGGCAACCTGAACGGCCCCGCGGGCGGGCGCTACGGCTTTCAGCTCACCCTGTTCCGCATCGGCCTGATCCCCGAGATCCCGCAGCGGCCCTCCCGATGGGCGACCCGCGACCTTTGGATGGGGCATTTCGCGGTGACCGACGGGCCGGGCGGTCGCTTTCATGCGGACGAGCAGTTCGCCCGCGGGGCTTTAGGGCTGGCCGGCGCGGAGGGCGATCCGCTGCGGATCTGGCTCAAGGATTGGCAAATCCGCCTCGAAGACGGCGCCTGGCGGATTCGCGCGGCCATGGCGGCGGCGGAACTGGACCTGACCCTGAACGCGGAAAAGGCCCCGGTGCTTCAGGGCGAGGCTGGCCTGTCGCAAAAGAGCGCCGAACCAGGCAACGCCTCCTATTACTATTCCATTCCCCGCCTCGCCGCCAAGGGCCGACTGCGCCTCAACGGCGACACGATCCCGGTGCAGGGCCTGGCCTGGCTCGACCGCGAGTGGTCCACCTCGGCCCTGGGCAAAGATCAGGCCGGCTGGGACTGGTTTTCCCTGCAATTCGACGACGGCCGCGAGCTGATGTACTACCGCCTACGCAACAAGGACGGAACCACCGACCCCCATAGCGCCGGCAGCCTGATCGGCGCCGACGGCCAGGCCGACCGTCTCGCGCCAGACCAGGTTACGCTCACCCCGCTGGCACACTGGGAAAGCCCCAAGGGCGGACGCTACCCCATTCGCTGGCGATTAAAGGCCGAGGCCCTGGGGCAACCGCTAGTGATCGAAGCGGTCATGCCGCAGCAGGAACTGGACCTTTCGGTGCGCTATTGGGAAGGCGCCGTGGAGGCTTTGGACCCCCAGGGCCGCGGCATCGGCCGGGGCTATGCGGAGCTGACGGGGTACGCAGACTAGTGCGCCTGCGCACAAATAGCGGAAACAACGCCATTTAGGAACGCAGAGGGCGCAGAGGACCGCAGAGCAAGCGAAGCGCCGGCAACCCGGAGCCTTGCTGGCGCCGGCTTCTGACCCAAGTCAAATTTTTCACCGATCCCGCCTTTGCGAAATCCAGCCGTCATCGACCGGTAACAATCCGCGCGGCACAATAGAGCCTATTAGATTAAGGGGCCGTTGCGCGGCTCCGTCCTTGCACGCGGGGGTTCCGTCATGTCCACCACCCGATCAACCCAACCGATCCTCGTCCCCGTGGATTTTTCGTCCAAAGCGGCCGATGACCTCCTGTTCGCCGCCCGTTTGGCCGAATATCGCCAATGCCCGCTGCTCGTGCTGCATGTAATCCATGATCGCCCCGACCGCCCCGGCTTTTATCACCGCCCGGAGTTCGAGCCCGCCTATCCCATCCATGACCGTGCGCAAGATCTGATGCGCCGCTTCATCGAAGACCTAAAGGCCGCCTCAGAGGACGCCCCGCAGGCCTTGCGGTGGGCCCGCAGCCTTTTGGTCGAGGGGCTTCCGGCGCTGCGCATCCCCGAGGTGGCGGAGCTGGAGCAGGCCGGTCTCATCGTAATGAGCTGCGGCCGCGGCCGCGGGTTGTTCCGCAAACCCCTGGCCGACCAGGTGCGCCGCCGCTGCGCGGCCCCCCTAATGGTCTTGAGCACCGGCGACGCCGCCCACTGGGCCGAACTGATCCCGTCCGATAACGCCCCGCAACTGGATGCGCTCTCGGCCTGATTGACGTTTTGACGCGCCCGCCGGCTCGGCGAAAAATGAGTCCCACCCTAGCGCCGTTTTCGCAGTACACTAAGGTCATAAAATCATAACAAACCCCAATCGTGGCCGCGGCGTCAGTCCATGCGCTGCGCCCCGGTAAGCCACAGCGTCGCCAGGATTTATGACCGAACTGCTCATTCTGCTCCTCTTTCTCCTCCTCTCGGGATTCTTCTCGGGCTCGGAGACGGCCCTCACCTCCTTATCGGCGGCCCGCGCGCAGGCCCTGTGCAAAGAGGGGCGCCCCGGCGGCAAGGCCCTGCTGCAACTCAAATCTAACACCACCCGCATGCTGGTGATCATCCTCATCGGCAACAACCTGGTGAATATCGGCGCCGCGGCCTTCGCCACGGTAATCGCCGCCGATCTCCTGGGGCGTATCGGCCCCGGGGTCGCTGTGGGGCTGCTCACGGTGTTCATTTTGATCTTCGGCGAGGTGACGCCCAAGAGCTGGGCCGCCAAGCACTCGGAAAAGGCCTCGCTGTTCGCCGCCCCGCTAATCCTCAATTTCGGTCGCCTGACCCTGCCCGGGGTCTGGCTTCTGGAGCGGATCTCCGAATGGCTGCACGCACGCGGCGCGCCGTCCACCGATCCGTCGGTCACCGAATCCGAGGTGATCAGCCTGCTGGAGCACGGCGCCGCAGAAGGCGCCATCGAGGCCGAAGAGCGCAAGATGATCGAGCGGGTATTCGCCTTCAACGACCTCACGGTGCGCGACGTGATGACCCCGCGTAATCAGGTCTACGCCCTGGACGAAAAACTAACCATCCGCGATGTGTTGCCCGAAATCCTCAGCCGCTCCCTGTCGCGCATCCCGCTCTACCGCAACGTCATCGACGATGTGCGCGGCGTGGTCCACCTGCACGACATCCTGCAAGCGGTGGTCGATGACGAACTGGACCAACCGCTCAAGCAAGTGGCGCAAGAGCCGCTGTTCGCGCCCCAAACCCAGCCCATCGACGAACTGTTCGCCGGCCTCAAACACAGCAACCGCCACCTGGCTATGGTGGTGAACGAATACGGAATGCTCCAGGGCGTGGTGACCCTGGAAGATTTAATCGAAGAGCTGGTGGGCGAAATCTACGACGAAACCGACAAACCGAAGAACCTGATCCGAGACGCCGGCCCCGACCGCATCATCGCCGACGGCCAACTGGAACTGCGCGTCGTAACCGAACATTTCGCGCTGGAACTCCCCGGTAAACCCACCGACACCGTCAGCTACTGGATCCTAAACCACGCCGGCCGCATCCCCCGCGCGGGCGAAGAATTCGACATCGACGGCTTCAAGGTGCGGGTAGAACAGGCCACCGACCGCTCGATTTGCAGCGTAAGCCTACAGCGCCCTGAAAGCGCCTCATCCGGACCTTAAAGCACCGCTTCCATTAAAGGATCCGACCCAATTTACCGGCCGAATCTTTCGCGCAACGCCTGCCTCCAGTATCCAGACCAAAAAAAGACACCTGTAATCCCGACTGACATCGCTAGACCTATGCGCCCCACCAAGCCCACCCCTAGCCTTTTTGCCGTCAAGCGCTTAACTCCCCACTCCCACGACACACTAGGCAACGCAAGAAAAGCGCCATTCTGGGTTTGGTGTAGCCGTCTCGACTCGCCGTAAAGATATAATTTTTTGCAATAATCCAGAAACCTGCCAGGCTCAAGGTGATAAACCACCGCCGTCGAAGCATAGCGCATCACGAAGTCCGGGATGAGTTCTACACACCTTCTGACAAACTCACTATCGCCGCCACGCGGCAGCTCACTGAAGCGCCCGACCTGCTGGAACAATCGCTTACAAATCAACATATTCGCCGTCATTCCATACCAATAGATACGATCGGAGCGGTTAAAAAGCATCTCCATCCGTGAGTCATGCAACTCACTCGCAAAGCCCATCATAAAGTCGCCAAAATCTTTTGGATTGCGCTTACCAATAACAATGTCACAACCCGATCGTTGCATTTCCGTTGCGAGAGCCTCCAACCAGTTCGTTTCTGCCACGCAGTCGGCATCGGTAAATGCGATAAGGGGCGCCCGGGCGTTTTCCAAGCCTAAATTACGCGCCCGATAGGCGCTCGGTTCAGGCTCCGAGAGCAAGACAATATCGGAAAACTCAGATACGATCTCTGCCGATTGATCAGTCGATGCATTATCGATAAATATCAGCTCATACCGGCTCCGAGGAACCGTTTGGCGCTGCAAAGCCTGAATACATTGCCGAAGATGCCCCTCCTCGTTATGAAAAGGGACAATTACTGTGTATTGCAATAAAGAGGACATACCCGCTACCCGAAAATGAAACCTCGCATCAGACCCGCCTCTTATGGTTGATTCCTCCCCTCAGAAAGCGGCCTGCACCGGATCCCCCAGGAGCCTCAATCATACACGCCTCTACCGGCTCGCGGGGCGATGCCCATCAAAAGCAAAAGATTCCCCCTTGGATCCAGCCGCGAATGGTTGGTCCATAAAAAAACCGATTGCGTATATTCGTCGGCCACCGGCGACGCCCATACGAAGGCCGGCTCCTCGGCCCCGCTCGACCAACGACTTTTTCCCGAAATGGTGAATCACCCAACACTCCAAATGGATATTGGCTGTTGGCTCAACCGCGGCATTCCCTGACCCCATTCCTATCCTTCCTTCGAGAACTTCCCCTTCTGGGTCTTGATCGCAAAAACCAACCATGACCCGCCCGAGGTACGAAGGCTTTGTATCTGCATCGCCCGGCGATAGCGAAGTTTAAAAACGCCTACCCTTCCTATGACCGAAACGGTGCCGAAGGCCTTATTAACCCTCCTGAGCGACCGAAACCTATCAAACAGTCGATCTCCACCGATTATCTCACCTCGCTGGAATGATGTTCCAGGCCGCCGGCTGCAGAAGCCACCAGGACCGACTAGTCTTGATGGTCCTTTATAATTGCGTGCATGAGATTCAGCACCACGCCGACCAGAAAAACCATAAGCGAGAAAACAAAAATATTGTACACTCTCCTTGGTTCAACAGGATATTCAGGCTGAGTGGGTTCCTGCAAAACAGAAACCTGTTTGAGTTTTCGCACGGCATCCACTCTAGTGGTTTCTAGTGTTGCTAAAGCGTTAGAATACAATTCTTGGGCAAACTTCGCCCTTAACTTCAGTGTTTCGTATTCAGCAGTAATGGTATTTAATGCCGCCCCTTGACTGGCTGTCAGTTGTTTATTTTTTCGCGCGATTTCCATTTCCAATGCTAAAATCTCGCTATTCAACTGCTGCATCTGCGGTGAACTAGCACTTTGGTATTGGGATAAAACGCTTTCTTTGGCGTTAAGTTTCGTTAATTCAGTGGTCAGCTCGGCCACGAGCCTGCTTAGGCTTTCTGCTGTATCAATTGGTGAAATGAGGCCCTTCTCGTTTTGATAATCCAAGATCGCGCTACGGGCATCGGTTAACCGCTGGTTTAGCTGCTCCACCTGTTTTTCAATAAAGGCCACTTGCTCTGCCGCTAGCCGTTGGCCCATTTTATTCATGTGGAGTTCCCCATACCTCAAAAGCAGCGTCACAATATTTGCCGCGGTTGTTTTATCGAATGCCGATGCGCTTATCCTTAATACTCCGGCATAGTCATCCAAATTCACCTCCACCCGCGATAGGAAATATTCGTGAAAATCCTCGGTTGCCACCTCTACGCCGCTCAAACGTGATAAAAAATCAATTTTCTTGTTTGCGTAGTGCTCTCTTAACGCTAGCTCCTTATCGAGTTTCTTCAACGCATCCACCGACAGAAGGTATTCTCGAAACAATAGCAGGTCACCTCTATTTGAAGCCGCCCCGCCCGACAACATTGAAGCAATGTTCATGCTCGGGGGTGCGATCTCCGCGGTTTGTAACACAACATTAGTCTGAGACACATAGCGATCAGTGGCAATAAACCCCCAATAAAACATACCTGCCGCAATAGCTATTATGCCAATCAGCCAAATAGGGTTTTTAACAATTCTTTGATGCATGGATATATTGTCGCCCACGGGGTGAGTTTTACCAACATTTAATCATTGCTGTATCCGAACTTTTTCATGAACTGTTCTATTCTTATGCCTGATTCTACTCTCACGATAGGCCTCAAGCGCGCCTTGTATGTCATCATACCAATAGGCTTGGCCGTCATCAAGCCACACCCCGGCTTGACACAGGTCCTGTAAAATCTTTTCACTATGTGACACCATGATTAAGCTCGATTGGTTAACCCGTTCCTTAAACGCCTGACTGGCTTTTTCCTTAAAGGCAGCATCGCCCACGGCCGTCGCTTCGTCGGACAAGTAGACATCAAAATCAAAAGCAAGTGAAATCCCGAACGCCAGCCGGCTTTTCATACCACTGGAATAGGTCCTTACTGGGTCATCAAACGCTCGACCTATTTCTGCAAAATCCTCTACAAACCTTATCACGCGCGGAATATCTTTATCTCCACCGTGAATACGCGCTATGAACTTGGTGTTTTGGCGACCAGTCAAAGCCACTTGAAAACCGCCGCTTAACCCGATCGGCCAAGAAACACTACAGTTTCGAGTAATTCGGCCCCTATCGGGCGAATCCATGCCGCCAATTAGACTCAACAAGGTAGACTTACCTGCCCCGTTTCTACCCACCAGCCCAACGCTGACGTTCCTGGGGATAGTTAAACTGATATCCTTTAGCACCCACTCGCTTCCGTGTTGGTTGTGATAGCGTTTATACAGATTTTCTATCTTTATCATGTTCCCTACTTGGCCTTCAATCTGCTTTGAAAACGGATATGCATCATAAGACCCAACATGGCCATCGCAAGAATCCATTGATACAAATAAAGCACACTGACTCCAGGAAAAGTCCAATATCCCTGAAAAAACCCCAATCGAACCAACTCAATCCCATGCACTATGGGATTATAAACGAGCAATTCCTGTATATTATGTGGTAAATATTGAATAGGAATCATCACACCAGAGATAATCAACAAGGGTAGGCTTATAATATTTATAATCCTACCCACCTCCGGAACCATGGTCCCAATTACAGAAACCACCAGCCCCGAACTCAACCCCAATAGCCATACAGTCCCCCACGCGGATAAAGCATTGAGAAAGTTATGCGGAACAACATCGAATCCCAACAGCCCTAATCCAAGCAATAATATCAATAACACGATAGTCCTCACAAAACCCTCTACAAAATTTCTAACCAATACGGTATCCACGGGTTTCACTTGGCGATATGAAAACAATGCTTGGTTGGAATTTATGGTGCGCAAGGCACCCTTCATACCATCGCGAAACATAAAAAAAGCGACCAGTCCAATCATCATCCAGGGTACCATTTCGACCCCGCCAACTCGGTCCATCATTTGAACAACGGTTCGAATCGACACCATAACCGCCACGAAAAGGACCGGTTCGGCAAACAACCAAAAACCCGCGGAACGCTCGGCGAACAGCCTCCCTAGCACCTCACGCATAAATAAAGCATGCCATACGCTCTTCGTAACTTGCCAAGAACTCCTTACCCGCATCAAAATTCAACATCCCCTAAAGGTCGAAAGCCACCTTTGCGGCAATTGCAATTTGGTAAAGAATCTGCGAGACACTGGTGGCCAATTGAATATTTTTAGTCGGCACTTCGGGCAGCACTAAAACCTCATCACCTGGCTGAACATTGGCCCCAGCATTGGTAACCACTTCGCCACTTTGACGAATCACCACTATTTTTTCATCATCCGCTTGGTCGGTAAAGCCACCAGCCTTCTCAATATAGTCTTGTAAGCGCCAGTCTTCTTGATAGACTAACGAGGTAGGCACCAACACTTGCCCGCTCACTAAAACGGATTCGCTACGTTGCGGCAGGGTGATAACATCCCCGTCTTGCAAGCGCACGTTGGTTAGTGATTGGCCCCCGGCAACGACCAACCGCCCATTAGGCTTGACTTGACTGGCTTTTTCCACAAACCCTTTTATCAGCTCAGCTTCTTTAACACGAATGTTCGCTTCTTCGGCAGTAGAAGATGTGGCGGTTAGATAAGTCTGTTCCAAACGCTGCAAACTGCTTTTTAGCGATTGTTGCTGGCGTTCCGCCACACTTTTTCTTTTAATAGAGACATTTTGTGTGGCTGTGAGATTTGGATCGACTTCCACATTCGCCAATAATTCGGTTAGTTTTGTGTTTTTTGGCACCACAAAAAACGACGATCCCAAGTAACTCCCCTCAAGCTGAATTAACATGGTGTCTTGTGTTTGATCTTTTCTGAAAATCAGTGTGTCGCCGTCTCTAAGATCTCGATTTCCAAATTCCGCCAATGATAGATATTTGAAAAATGGGCCTTGCGGATTGTAACCTTTCACCAACACATGCGAGGTTCCGCCAGGCAGCACAACGTAGCTGAATAGGTCCTTACCTGAGCTTTCGTTTTTGCCTAACTCGTAAGTTGTCTGGAATTCCTGTTCATCCAAGACGGTTACCATAGAACCGCGCTGCTCCACCACAATCGTATCACCCTCTTCAAACTGTATCGGGGGCGCCTTACCTTGGGTTATGAATTGGTAGATATCAAACCGCGCAATCGTGTCTTGCTGCCGCAATACATTTATCGCTCGGTAACTGCCAACATTACCTTTAATTCCATTGGCCTGATTCAAGAAATAAATCAAAGAATCGGTTGGCGTGCCAGCATATTGGCCTGGATTATTTACAAATCCGGTAACAAAAACTGAAATCGGTTGCACGCCCTGCAACTGCGTATAGACCTGAACGCCGCTCGTATAAATTTGGTTAATAGCGCTTCTTACACGCTGGTTCAGTTCGGAATGCGTAATCCCCTGCACCGCTACAGGTCCGATAGTCGGAATGAATATATTCCCTTGCGCATCCACTGGCAAGACACGGTCTATCTCGACGCTCCCCCAGGCTCGCACGACAACCTGGTCGCCGGGTAGTATTTTATACAGACTATTTAATCCATCGGCACGAACGCCTGAAAAACCGCCCCGAAATACCTGTTCTCCAAACACCCGGACCGGCTTGTTTTCCCCTTGTGATTGATAATTAGCTTTTTGCCAAACTTGCGCATGACTGGCAACTTGCTGATCTACCTGCACCGCCTCTGCTGCTTGGCTACTGGGCAAATTACCCGCTTGCTCACCAAAAGCCTGGATATTATTTACACAAAAAGTTAATGCCAACGCTAAGAAAAGCTTAAACACTGGTGATCTCTGCATAATGGATTGTTGTCCTTCCAGGTAAAATCGTTCGCTTTCTTTTATCCGGAAGAGTTATCAATACTCGTGCTGCTTGCTCAACGCCGGCATAGCTTGATATAAACTGTCTCTCAGATGGCAAAACAGGATAGGATCCTGGTTCGACAGGGGTTCGGCTCTTATACACTTTTTCCCAAGCGCCGAACTATAAATATCTGCAATCCGGTAATGGACTCGGTTTTCTTGGTTTATATCCCCACCACTTTGCGCCCATTCTATCTGGCTATTAATTTCCAATTCATGCGGTAGTATTTCAATTACGCCTGAGCTAGATGGTTGCGCTGGGGCCACTGATGGTTTTTTAGCGGTCGAATTAATGCACCCTGTTATCAACCCTGTAATGGGAAGGCATAACGCCCAAACGACCATAACCTTCTTCTTCATACCTTGCCTTGCTATATGCTGATTATCTGAATGATTACGCTGGACCTTGATCATCGTTCCGGCCACCTTAGGCCGCTCAGGACGAACGCGCCGCCGTAAGCGGTTGATTCTACGCGCCAACGCGACCTATCTAACGCACTTATTTCAGGGTATTGGCCGGATGGATGACCAAGGCCTT